>JAITTS010000117.1 GCA_031286995.1 Oscillospiraceae bacterium | reverse complement strand
GAAAGGCGGCCTTCATGGCGATCTTATCCATGCCCACGCTGGAGCCCAGCACCCCGGAGGAGGTGTAGGGGATATCCGCCATCTCCAGCAGGCCCTGTACCGTGCCATCCTCCCCGTGCAGGCCATGCAGTACGGGCACCGCCACATCAATGTGCGCCACCATCCCGCCGCCGTTGCCGCCAAAAAGCTTGGCCTTGGGGGGGGGCCAGGCGATCAGCGCGCCGCTGCCTGCGTTTACATCCAGTGTCACCCGGCGCAGGCCCGGCATATCCGGCGCAAAATGCTCGTAGATGGCCACATCCCGCAAGGGTGCGCCCGTGTACCAGCGTCCCTCCCGCGATATGTAGACGGGCACCACATCGTAACCGCCCTGCTGCGCCGCATCCATGCACTGCAGAGCGGATACCACCGACACGTCATGCTCGCAGGTGCGGCTGCCGTAAATCACCGCCAGCGTCATCTTGCCCATGTTTCTTCTCCTTCCCTATCCGCTACTGCGCGTAGTTATCCGGCAGGTCGTTCTCGTAAAGCACCGTATCGCCCGCATGCACCAGGCTGCCCAGCAGGGCGGTGCTTTCATCCAGTGTGGCGACGCAGTGCAGGTTTTCAGGCGCGAACCCGGCATCTAGCAATCCCTGAGCGATGGGCTCGGTCTGCCGCCTGCCCACGAGGATGGCGATATCCGCCGCCGCGGCCATCTGCCGCCCAAAGGCGCGATTCAATTCATCCTGCTGTTCCCCCAGTTCTACCATGCCCGGCGTCACGACGATGCGCCGGGGCGGAAAGGCCGCCAGCACCGCCAGCGCGGCCTTGGCCCCGGCGGGGTTGCTGTTGAAGGCGTCGTCTATTACTGTGACGCCGTTGCCCGTGGCCAGCAGCTGCAAACGGTGTTCCACCGGCTGCAGTTTGGCGATGCCCCGCGCCAGCTCATCCGGCCCCAGGCCCAGGTGCAGCGCTACCTCACAGCACAGCAGAAGGTTATCGATGTTGTGCTGGCCCAGCAGACGCGTTTCGCAGGCCACCCGCCGGCCCGCCCCATCCACCAGGGTGAAGGCGCTGCCCTGCGGGCCTACGCGCAGGTCTTCCACAGCCAGGCTAGCCCCGGCCAGGCGCTTGGGCACCGGGCACTTGGCGTAAAGTTGCTCGCAAATGCCGCCATCCCGGGCGAAGAAGGCCGTGCCATCCGGCGGCAGGGCTTCGATCAACTCGTACTTGGTGGCGGCCACCCGCGCCAGCGTGCCAAATGTCTCCAGGTGCTGGGGCCCCACGGATGTCAGGATGCCGACAACAGGCCGCACCAGCTCGCACATCTCCCGTATATCCCCCACATGGCGCGCGCCCATCTCTGCAATAAACACCTGGTGCGTGGGCTTTAGCTGCTCCCGGATGACCCGGGTGACGCCCATGGGCGTGTTGAAGCTGGCGGGGGTGGCCAGGGTCTCGTACTTCTCTGAAAGCAGGGTTTGCAGCAAAAACTTCGTGCTGGTCTTGCCGTAGCTGCCCGTAATGCCGATGCGGATCAACCCGGGCCGGGCCGCCAGCCTGCGCTGGGCATCCCGAAAGAAGCGCCGGTTGATGCGCGCCTCCATGGGTTGAGCCAACCATGCGGCCAGGGCCAGCACGAGCGGTGCTAGCAACGCGCACAGGGCCGCAGCCCATGGCACATACGGCGCGAATAGCCCGAACGCCATGCTGGGCAACAACGCCAACAAGGCCTGCACGGCCCACAGCACAGCGCACAGCCGTTTAGCCCTGTGCGTAAAGACCAGCGGTTTCTTGGCGGGCGCGCGGCGCTGAGCCATGTAGAGCAGCAAGCCGCACAGCACCGTTGCCGCGCACATGCCCCACATCCATGCGGTTTGCCTCGCCCACAACCAGGCTAGTGCCGCCTGCAGGCAGGCCAGCGCCGCGCCCGGCAGCCACACCCGCGCGCCCACCCGCCGCAACGCGCGGAAGTAGCCGGGCAGCTGATAGCTCTCCAGCTGCAGCAAATGCAGCGCCGCGCGGGCGCACAGGGCGTTCGCCAAGCCCAGTGCCAGCGCCATACCCACCGCAGGCAGCAGCCGTGTCACAAAAAAGAGCTGCCCCATCATGCGTCGTCCTCCAGTAAAAAGCGCGAAACGATGCGCTCAAACTCCTCCGCGCGCTCCAGGTAGGCGAAATGCGTGGCCCCGGGCGCTACCACCAGCCCTGCGTCGGGTATATCTTTTTCCATTACCCGGCCCATCCACAGGGGGGTGGTGGTATCCGACTCCCCCCAGTAGAGCAGCGTGGGGGATGTGATCTTGGGCAGGCAGGGCCGCAGATCCAGATTGACCACGCGCACAAAGGTCTTGCGCATCTCCTCATCCAGCGCGTTGTAATCCGCAGAACCGAAGCGCCGGCGGAGCGCTGCCTGCGCCCGCTGCGGCCAAACGCCCGGCAGCCCCAGGCGTTGCCATACGCCGCACGCACCGCGCAGTGCCTTGTACAGCGCGCCGCGGGCCTGGCCGCGCAGCGTGGGCGGCCTGCGCAGGCCCGCAGCGCCGGTGAGCACCAGGCGGCCCAGCAGGCCGGGCCGCTGGGCCGCCAGCCATATGGCCACCCGCGCCCCGAAGGAGTGCGCCACCACCGCGCAGCCTCGTATGCCCAGGGTCTCTACCAACCCTTCCACCATGTGCGCGTACTCGGGCACGCCCCAGGGTACGGGCGGCGGGCTGCTGCGGCCGTGGCCCGGAAAATCCAGCGCCGTCACGCGGGCCTTTTGCGCGAGCGATGCGGCCAGGGGCTCCCAAAGTTTGACGGAGCAGCCCCAGCCGTGCAGCAACAGGATATCCCTGCCTGCGCCGCGCTGCTCACAGTACACCCGCGCGCTGTCAATCTCCCGCTCCATGCCGTCCCCCTATCGCCATACTGGCCCAGCCTATGCGCCGGACGGGCGCAACTATGTTGCGCGTTGCCTTATTGTACCCCATCCGCCAAAAAAAGAAAAGTGGGCAGTGCTCGCGCAGCGCGCAAGTGGGCCGCCCGTCCGTACGAACCACGGAGGTAATGTATGCATCGCGATGGCCGCCGAGAGACCGTCGCTGCCGGCCGCGGCGTGACACGCTCGCGGGCAGCCTGCTATTGCCCCTGCGGTGAAGGCAGGGCGGCGTACATAATCAGCGCATCCTCGCCGTTGTCCTCATAGTAGCGTTTGCGGTACCCCACATCCTGAAAGCCCAGCTTACGGTAGAGGGCTTGGGCCGCGGCGTTGGATCGGCGCACCTCCAGGGTGATCATGTACATGCACGTCTCGCCTGCCAGCTTCATCAGCGCGCGGGCGATGGCCTCGCCGTACCCTTTGCCGCGAACATCCGGACGCACGGCGATGTTGGTGACGTGCGCCTCGTCGATGATCAGCCACACCCCGCCATAGGCGGCCACGCGTCCCCCCTCCTCCAGCACCAGGTAGCGGGCCACCGGGTTCTCAT
Source organism: Oscillospiraceae bacterium (assembly GCA_031286995.1). GTDB lineage: Bacteria > Bacillota > Clostridia > Christensenellales > Aristaeellaceae > JAITTS01. The sequence continues at coordinate 12,193 of JAITTS010000117.1, read as the reverse complement.
TCAATTCCCGCTCAAAGGATGCGCGCGACCAGGGCATGGCGAAGATGGACTGCTCCATGGCCGCCACCTCTTCAATATCTCGCGCCGCCATGGGGCGTATGGTGTAATCAGCCACACCCTGCCCCCCGCCGGGCGCGCTCCCGCTCCGCCTGAGGCGCGCGCAGGTAATAGGGCAGCAGGGCGCCCCCCGTTGCAGCCTGCGCGGCGTAACACCCGGCCAGCACCGCTACGGCACCCGCCCGCAGGCCACACAGGTGCGGCGGCGCAAAGGAAGCCAGCGGCCCCAGCGAAGCCGTGATGGCCTGACGGAACACCGGCGCGCCATCCCCCAGGAACAGCAGAGGGCGGCCCAGGGAAGCGCATTTTTTCAAAAAATCTGCCAGGGGCAGGGCCTCATCCGGCAGCAGGCTGGCGGGCGGCAGGCCGGGGGCGAAGGCCGCGGCGTAGACCTGGCCAGCGCGGGCATCCAGCAGCGGGCAGATGGCGATATCGCCTTGCTGCAGCCCGGCGCCCGCGGCCAGGGCCTCCAGCGCGTTGATGCCCAAGCAGGGCTTGTTTGATGCCCGGGCCAGGCCCTGCACCGTGGCCACGCCAATGCGCACGCCGGTAAAGGAGCCGGGGCCTACCACCGCCGCCAGCGCATCCATATCCGCCAGGCTCATCTGTGTCTCCATCAGCGCGTTCTCTACCATGGGCATGAGGCACTGGGAGTGCGTGCGCCCGTGGGTGAGCGCCGCCTCGTAGCGCAGGCACGCCCCAGCCAGGATGGATACGCTGACCGACGGGCCGGATGTATCGAGCGCCAGGATGTTCATGCGTTTCCCTCCCCCAGCGCCTGAAGAACGGCCGGTGGAAAACCGCCCGCGGCGGCCCAGCGGATGTGCCTGGCGTCGTCATCCTCCGCGCGCGCTATCTCTATTTCCAGGCGTCGTGGCGGCATGGCCTCCGGGGCGCGCTGAGGCCACTCGATAACCGCCACGCCGTCGCCGCCTATGTACTCATCCAGCCCGGCCTCGCGCAGGGCATCCGCGCCCTCCAGCCGGTAAAGATCCATGTGGTAGAGCGCGCAAACAGCGCCGCTGTGCCGGTTCATCAACGTAAAGGTCGGGCTGGGCACGGCCTCTGTAACGCCCATGCCGCGGGCAATGCCCCGGGCCAGCACGCTCTTGCCCGCCCCCAGCCCGCCCGAGAGTAGCACGACATCCCCGGCACGCAGCAGCGCGCCCAGGCGCCGGCCCAAGTCTTCGGTTTGTGAGGCGCTGTGCGCGATCATCGCTACCCTTTCAATCCATTTTTTAGGAAGCGCGACAGCGGCTTATACAGCGCGTAGGTCACGCCGCAGATTACGATGCCTTTGAGCAGGTTGAAGGGCGCGGCGGCGGCCCACAGGTACGCCGGGTTTTCTGCCGACCACCGGGGGAGCGCCTCACCCAAGTAAAGCGGCAGCAAAATCCACTGGTTGGCCATTACGCCGACGGCGGTCATGCAGACGATGCCGATCACCATGCCGATCAACGCCCGGCCACGCGTCCGCTTGCGGCGGTAGGCCAACACGGCGGGCAGCAGCAGCGCGCAGGCGACGAGAATATCGGCCACCTCACCGACACCTGCGCTGGTCGTCTGCAGCAGCTTGAAAGCGTTTTTAATGAGCAACACGATTACGCCGGGCCAGAAGCCAAGGGCGTAGCCGGTCAGCAGGATCGGCACGAATGAAAAATCAATCTTGAGCCATGGGGCAAAGAAGGCCAGCGGTATCTCGGGATAGAAGCTCAGAACGGTGGAGATGGCGGCCATCATCGCGATGCGCGTAAGCCTGCCTGCATCGGGTGATTTGCGGGTCTGTGTCATAAGGCAATCCTCCTCTTTGTGCAACGACCCCCGATCCGCAAAAAGATCAGGGGTCACCATCTTCTCTCATCCAGACTATACTGTCGGCCCCGGAATTTCGCCGGGTCAGCCTTTCGGCTCGCGGGCTATACCGCCGGTGGGGATTCACACCCCGCCCTGAAGACTTTGCAGACGATTCGGTTGTGGCTTTATTATAGGGCACGGCGCTCACGCTGTCAAGGCCGCATCCCCAAACACCAGGCGCGACGCGCCCACCACCGCAGAGCCATCCTCCAGCGCCATGGGAAAGATCTGGTAGCTCTCCACAAAGTCCTCCAGCCCGTCCAGATCGCGCCGGATCAGCCCTGCGCAAAAGTCGTAGTAACGCTGCATCAACCCGCCACCCAGCACCAGGATATCCGGCTTAAAGATGGTCATCAGGTTCCACACACCGGCGCGGAAGTACCTTTGCAGCCTTTCCATCTCTCCCTGCGCCGCTGTCTCACCCGCCTGCCAGCGGGCGAACAAATCATCAAAGGATGCATATCCCAGGGCCTGCGCGCGCGCTTGCAGCGCGGAGCCCGACCACAGCGATTCAAAGCACCCGCCGTGGCGGCAGTAACAAGCGTTGGTCAAACAGGCATCCACCACCACGTGCCCCATCTCCGGGTGATAGGTCGTACCCGCGCGGAAAGAGCGATCCCTATCATACACCGCCACGCCAATGCCCGTGCCAAAGCTGATCATCAGCACGCGCTTGCCCTGCCAACTGTTCAAAAACACCTCGCCCAGCAACGCGCCGTTCACGTCATGCTCCAGCGTGACGAGCAGCCCAGTGCACGCGCGCAGGCTGGCTACGATATTGTACGCCTCCCACCCCGGCAAGGTATAGGGGTTGTGTATCTCTCCCCGGCGGCAGTCGATGGGCCCGGCGCACACAATGCCCACGCCGCGCAGATCGGCCAGGCCCAGGCCGCGCTGGGCGCACTGCCGCACAAGCTGCCCGTGCATGCGCCGCACGCAGACCTGCGCGCTACCCGCACCGGTCAGGGTGGGCAGCGTGGCGGCGGTGAGCACCTCGCCCCGGTCTGAAACCAGGCTGACGCGTATATGCGTGCCGCCGATATCAATGGCCCCCGCTACCTGATCCGCCACCGCTTTTCCCCCTTTCTTGCTCGCGCGCTACCAATACAGCGGCGGTAAAATCTCTGCCTGGCGATCGCACATTTCATTTATCAGCGCCACCGCGTTCTGATAGCCCGACACCGTGGGATCCAGCAGCATGGCCTGCAGCAGCTTGCGGCGGGATTGCTGCTCGTACGCTTCTATCAACAGGCGGTGGATGGCGCCCTGGGTCTGGATCATGGATGCAACGGCCACGGGCAGCTCCGCGCAGGGCTTGGGGTGAATGCCCGCGCCATCCGCCAGGGCGGGCAGCTCTATTACCATGCCCTGCGGCAGGTTGGGCGCGTAGCCGATGTTGGGCACATTGACCGCCCCTATCTGCCGGGGCATATCAAAGGCGATGGCTTCCGCGATGGGGATGCCATACTCGCCGGATGCGGCCATACCCCCCGGCCGCAGGGTGAAACGCGCCAAAAAATTCGCTCGGTCGCTCTGCCCTTGGGCTGGAAACAGGGGCCGATCCGTAGGATGGTCGGCCAAACCGTACACAAATTCCGGTGTCTTGCCGCCACCCCAGGGGTTGGTCTGCGCGGGATCGAAGTAGAACTGCAGCTTGGCGCTGGCCAGCAGTTCGTCACCCCAGGCGAGGTACTCGCCGATGTGGTTGGCGCCCGGGTAGGGGTACAGGCCATAGGTGCGCAGCATCAGGCGCGGCAGCGCCAGCTCATCCCAGTGCGCCAGCGGATCCACCTGCGCCTCCCGCTCGCGCAGCAAGGGATAGAGATCCTCCCCGGTATCCGCGCGGGCCACGCGGGCAAACCAGCCAAAGTGATTCAGCCCCACCACATCTGTGGCCAATTGATCCTTGGGCATGCCCAATATCTGCGCCAGCTGGTCGCGCCCCATGCCCTCCCCGTGGCACAGGCCCACCACCTTCACCTTCGTCAGCCTGGCGATGGCTTCCACCAACTTGGCCTCGGGGTTGGTGTAGTTGAGCAGCCAGGCATCCGGACACACCCGCTGCATGGTGCGGGCGATGTGCAGCATGGGCGGCAGGTTGCGCAAGGTGTGGAACATGCCGCCAGGCCCGCCGTTCTCCCCGTACACTTGCCGAAAGCCGTAGCGGCGGGGTATATGGAAATCCATGGCCCAGTAACGGTAGCGATCCACCTCGATGGCGGTGATAACAAAATCCGCGCCCTCCAGCGCCTCTTGCAGCACGGTGGTGGCAGCCAGGTTCACCATCCGCCCGCTCTGGCGCACCGCCTGGCGCGCAAACCCTTCGCTGACGGCCAGCGCCTCCGCGTCGATATCCATCAGCGCGATGGATAGCGGCACGCGTCCGATGGGCTCGCTGAGCAGTATGTCACAGAGCGTGGCAGGACAAAAACTGACGCTGCCCGCGCCGATGATGGCGAACTTTAAACCGGTCGTGGCCATACAAAACCCTCCTTATGCCTTGATGCCGGTGAATACAATGCCCTCCACATAGTGCTTTTGCGCCACCAGAAACAGCAAGATCATGGGCAGCGTGGCCATGACGCTGGCCGCCATCAGGGTGTGGTACTTGGTGGCGTGCTCGCCCTGCATGGCGGCCATGGCCAGGGAGAGCACCTTCATGCTGTCGGAATTGGTGATCACCAAGGGCCACAACAGTTCGTTCCACGCCCACAACGTGTTGATCACCCCATAGGCGATCAGGGCGCTCTTGCACAACGGGGCGTCTATCAGCGCGAAGGTGCGCACGTGCCCGCAGCCGTCTATGCGGGCGGCGTCGTTCAGATCCCCGGGCAGAGCCAGAAAGAACTGCCGCAGAAAGAACACGCCGTAGGCGGAAGGGATCATGGGCACGATCAGCCCCTGCAGCGTGTTCTGCCAGCCTATGCGGGTCATCAGCTGGTAGCGCGGCAGCAGCGTCATCTGCGCTGGGATCATCAGGATGGACAGCAGAATAAAGAACAGCGCATCTCGCCCCGGGAAACGCATCTTGGCAAAGGCGTACGCCGCGGTGGCGCAGGTGAGCAGTTGGGCTGCATCCACTGCCAGGGTCATGATGACAGTGTTGAGGTAGTAGCGCTGAAAATCCATCTTCAGCAACACTTCGGCGTAGTTTTCCAACCTGAACTGCCCGGGCAGCCAGGTGATGGGCACCTGCATGGTCTCCACCAGGGTTTTGAAGGATGTGAGCGCCATCCACACAAAGGGCACCAGCATCACAACCGCCCCGGCCAATAGCCCCGCAAGGCCCAGCAGCCCCATGGGCCGCGCGGTCCCCGCCCCTCGCTTACTCATAGTGCACCCACTTTTTTTGCAGGTAGAATTGCAGCGCCGTCATGGCCAGGATGATGAGGAACAGCACCGTTGCCTGGGCTGAGGCATAGCCCATGCGCATGAAGGAAAACCCGTTTTGGTAGATGCCGAACACCATGGTGCGCGTGGCATCCAGCAGCGGGCCGCCAGCGAGCTTGGAGGAGACGCCGGAGAATACAAAGATGATATCAAAGGCTTTTAACGCATCCATCACCATCATGGTCAGCAGAAAAAAGAGCACGGGCGAGAGCAGCGGCAGTGTTACCCGGAAAAAGATGGCGAACCGGCCCGCACCCTCTACCTCTGCCGCCTCATAGTATTGCCGCCCAATGCCCTGCAGCCCGGCCAGCAGAATGATCATGTTGTAGCCCACCCGCATCCATACCGTCACCAGCACCAGCGTGGTCATGATCACGTTGGGATCCACCAACCACCCCGGCGCGGGCAGGCCCAGGGCGCGCAGCGCGTTGTTGACGATGCCATACTTGGAGTTGAGCAACCAGCGCCACACCATGGCCACGGCCACAGGCATGGTGACCGCAGGCAAAAAGTAGGCCACCCGGAAAAAACCGCGACAAGGGATGCGCCGGTTGAGGGCGCTTGCCAATAGCAAGGATAGCAGCAACGTGATGGGCACCGCGCCCAGCATGTAGGTGAAGGTATTGCCCATCTCGCGCAGGGCGGTCTTGCTGGTAAACAGCTTGGCGTAGTTCTCCAAGCCCAGAAATTGGGGCGCGGTCAGGCCGCTCCAATCCGTCAGGGACATGTAGATGGCATAGACCATGGGCCATAGATAGAACAGCGCCACCATGGCCATCTGCGGCCCTATGAACAGCGCGGCCACCGGCCACGCCCGCCTCTCTAGACGGCTATACTTGCCCGCGCGCGCCTGCTTTATCACGCTTTTTGCCCCCTTGTCCGTGCGCCGCCCGGCTGGCCAGGGGAAAGGGAAACCCCTTCCCCAGCCATCCGCGCGCAAGATCCGCTATTGCTGCAGCGCATTCACCTGCGCCGCCAAATCCGCCAGACCCTGCTCAATGGGCTTCTGGCCGGACATCATGTAGTTCAGCTCCGTGGCCACCAGCGACCAAACCTCGCTGTTCGCCTGGTACACATAGGGGCAGGGAAAACCGGTGCCCGAGGAGAGCGGGGCTATCCACGCCGCTGTGTTGCTGCCCGGAAAGGCCGCCGCCCACTTTTCCGTAGCGCTGGGCAGGGCGGGCGTGTTCTTTTGAGCCATGATATCGTTGGGCGCATCCGTAGCCAGGAAATCCATAAACTTTTGCACGGCCTCGGGGTGTTTTGTGTTCTTGGATGCCACGTAGCCGATGGCGCTTAGGGGTGTGCCCTCACGCGCGCCAGCCGGGCGCTGTACGGCATCCACCTGATCCCTCATGGCCTCGTACATGGTGGTAAAGAAAGGTGTGGTGTGGAAGATCATCGCCACCTTGCCGGATGTGAACAGCTCCGTCACGCCCAGCTCTTGCACCTCTTGGGTGTCGGGGCTGGAGCGATCCGCATAGACCATGTCGTACACAAACCGCATGGCCTGCGCCGCCTTCTCGTTGTTGAAGGCCGCGGATTTGCCATCCGCAGCGAAGATATCCGACCCACTCTCGTACACAAAGGTGTAAAAAATATTCCAGGTGTCGCTGGCGCTGTCCAAGTAGATGCCCCACTGCTGGGCCTCCCCGTTTTCGTCGCGCACAGTCAGCTTTTTGGCGGCTTCGCGCATGTCTTCCCACGTCCAGTCATCGGTGGGGTAGGGTACGCCTGCCTTGTCAAACAACGCCTTGTTGTACATCAGGCCACTGCAGTCATAAAAGATAGGTACACCGTAGAGTGTGCCCTGCGTGCCGGTGAAGGGGCCGATGGTGGGCTGCGTAAAGCCCGCCGCGTTGATTCGGGTGCCATCCAGTGGCAGCAGCAAGTCCTTGTTGATAAACTCGACACCATTGAGCACGTTGGCCCAGAACAGATCCAAATCGCTGCCCGAACTGATGAGCGCGGGGATTTTGACCCAATACTGCGCCCAGGGCAGGCAGGTCGCCTCTATCTTGATATCCGGGTTTTGGGCCTCGAAGGCCGCGATGGTCTGCTGGGTTACATCGGTAAAGGTCTCATCCCAAAAGTAGAGCTTCAGCGTGGTGACATCCGTCGCCTGCGCCTGGGGCACGGCGCCCGCCAGCAACAGGCTGGCCAACAGCGTGCAAACCAGTGTCCTCCCAAATCTCCGTTTCATGTGAACCCTCCCTACTGCAATCGTTGTGTGTCAACAGATAACCGGGTAAAACGCGCGGTGTGCCACCCCTCCCCTCATCAAACAGACGCCGCATTCGGCCCGTCCGTTGTCGCCGCGGCACGGCGCACTGCGGAAGCATCCGCCAGGCACATCGCATCCGCGTGCAAGTGCAGCATAGATACCGGCCACCGGGTGGAAATCAGACCCTTGCGCAGATAGTTCACGGCCTCTTCCTTACCCTCGCCGGTGGCCAACAGCAGCGCCCGGCGCGCGGCCAGCAGTTCCGCCAGGCCCAGCGTCATACCATGCGTCACAGGGTTGCTTGCGCCGGTGAGCATGGCGTGGGCCGCGCTCTGCGGGGCCAGCACCGTTACGTGCGCCGTGGCGGGCAGTGACTCCCCCGGCTCGTTGAGCCCCAGGTGCCCGTTGATTCCCACCCCCAGGATCACCAGATCTATACCTCCCAGCCGCGCAATTTCACGCGATACGCGGTCGCACTCCGCCTGCGGATCGCCGCAGAGCGGATGCATGCCGAGCAGGTTCTGCGGCGCGATACCCAAAGGATCCAGCAGCGCCTTGCTCAGAAAAGCTTCGCAGGTGGCCTCGTTCTCCGGGGGCAGGCCCACCCATTCATCCAGCTTGATCCAGATAACCCGGCTCACATCCAGGCGCTGTTCCTTCACCATCTCGACGAACAGCGCGTATGCCCCGCGCGGCGAAAAGCCGGTGGCCAACGCCACCTTGGCATCCGGCACAAGCAGGACAGTTTGCGCCAGCACCCGGGCACAGCGCTCACTCAGCGCCTCATAAGAAGCAACCCATTCCATCGCAATCGCCACGCGCTTCGTACCTCCATTTGAACATAATCCATGCTATTTGTTTAACTAAGTTAGTTAAATTATATGCATCCATATCACGCTTGTCAACCCCCTTTTTTTATATTGTTTCTTGCAAATTTCAACGTTTCATGCTATCATTCGGTTTGTAAAGTCAATTAAGAAACGCAGCGGGAGTGTTACTGTGAAATCTTACATCGCTTCGGATGTACGCGACGTCAACCGCAACACAGTCTTTCGTCTGTTGCGGCTGGGCGGCGAAACATCGCGGGCGGAACTGACGCGCCTGACAGGCATCAGTTCTCCCACGGTCATCAAAATTGTAGAGTTTATGAAGGAGAAGGGGCTGGTGGAAGAATCCGGCGCGGGCAGCCCCACCGTGGGCCGCAAGCCGCAGATGATCCGCCTGAACAAAGACGCCGCCTCAGCCGTCGGCGTCATACTGGAGGGTGAGTACCTGCGCGCCAGCATTGTCAACCTGGCGGGCGATATCTACCCATCCAGCCTACGGCGGGCAGGGGCCGACCTACAGGAAAGCATGACCGTCATCCTGCCGGAGATGATCGAATCCCTGCTGGCGCTGGCCCATGTGGATAGAGCCAGCATTCGTGGCATCGGTCTGGGGATACCCGGCGGCTACGACCCGAATACCCATGTGGTCAACTTCGCCCCCCTGATCCGCCTGACAGGCCCCACCTGCATCGCCCCCTATGAGCGTGCCTTGGGCGAACGCTTCGCCATGCCCGTGGTCGTGGATAACGACGTCAACATGGCTGTGCTGGGCGAGTACCGCGCCCGCGCCTTGGATGGGGCCGACTTGATCTACCTCTCCCTGGGTACCGGCATCGGCGCGGGGGTGATGCTGGGCGGCGCGCTTCGCCACGGCAACACCTGGCAATGCGGCGAGATAGGCTACATGACCTTTATGGATAACTACGTGCCCGGCCACACCCACCCCGGCTGGCTGGAGAGCCGCATCAACCTATCCGCAGTGCGCGAAAAATTCGGTTTTGACCCCTACCACGTGGAAAAGGCCCTGCTGCCGGATGTGACAGACCACATATCCGTACCCCTGGCCATCTGCATCAGCAATGTGGTATCCCTGCTGGATTGCGACACGGTGGTGCTGGGGGGTATTTTGACCCAGAGCCTGGGTAACGTTTTTTTAGAAAGCGTGCGCGCCAAGGTGCAAGAACTGTGCGTGCTGAATGTATCTGTAGAGCGGCAGCTGTGCGTAGACCCCGGTGTGTTAGGCGCGGCCTCCGTCGTGCTGGATCGTGCCATAAAGGCCATCCTTTCCGAACAAGAATAGCGAGGTGACGCCCACATGTTTGGCAACCGCATCCCCATGATTGATAGTCATTTTCACATCCGGGGCGACGGCGACCTGGAAACGCTGCTCTCTGTCTCCACGGAGATACAGGCCGCCCTTGGCCTAGATGGCGTGTGCGTGGCCGCTATCCCGGCCTGGGATGCCGCAAGCGTGGGGCAGAACGTGCTGTGCGCCCTCTACAAGGCGCTGCACCCGCGCTGCTATGCCTACGCCGGGCTGGATCATGATACCCCCAACGCGGATGTGGGGCCGGATGGCTTTCTGCGCCAGGCGCAGCGGTTTGTGCGCATGGGCTTTGACGGCTTCAAGAGCATTGAGGCCAAGCCCACGGCCCGGCGTGCCCTGGGGGTGGGGCTGGATGACGCGCGCTACGCGGATTTTTGGGCCTACCTAGCCCAGCGCCGCGCGCCCGTGCTGTGGCACGTGGCTGACCCCGAGGAAAACTGGCGCCGGGCTACGTGCGATCCCTTTGCCATTGCCTCAGGCTGGTGCTATGAGGATGAAGGCTTCGCCAGCAAGGAAACCCTGTATGGGGAGACCGAACGCGTGCTGGCCCGCAACCCTAAGCTCAACGTGGTGTTCGCCCACCTGTACTTTCTGGGCGCTGACCAGCCTCGCGTGCGCGCCTTTTTGGATGCGCACCCCCACGCGCGCATTGATGTAACCCCGGGCAGCGAGATGTACGGCCACTTTGATCGGGATCGAGATGCCTGGCGCGACTTTTTTAACCGCTATGCGGATCGCGTGCTGTTTGGCACGGATAACGGCTGGGGTGACGACACATCCCCCGCGCAAAAGGTGGTGGACGGCTGTCAGAAGATTTTGCTGCTGGATGCCTTCTTCTCCACGGATGCGCCCGTCACGCTCTGGCGCGGCACACCACAGCGCGGTTTGGCCCTGCCGGAACCCACGCTTCGCCGTATGTACCGGGATAATTTTTTAGCCATGCACGGCGGCGCGGGCCCGCGCGCGCTGGATGTGCCCCTAGCTGCGGCATACGCCCGGGAGGTTTGGCAAGGCGTGCAAACCATGCCGCAGATCCCCGCTGCCAAAAAAGAGCAGCTGCGCCAGGCTACCCGCATGCTGGAGACGCTGGCGCAAAAAATCTAGAGATCTAGAAGATGGAAGAAACATAGCGCGAGCCATGCGCTGGGTTTGATGAATTGGCCCTAAGCCCGGCGCAGCGCCCTGGATCCCGATCGCCACTGCCGCGCGCAGGTTTTGGTTGAATCGGTGGTTTTCTTCATGTAGAATATAAGCGGGAAAACCTGGCGGAGAGGTGGCGCGCATGCGGCAATCCGGCAACCCCGCGGACTGGGCGGAAGCGCTGCTGGCCCAACGGCCGGGCCTGACGCTTCGGCGTGACGAACCCATGGCGCGCCACACCACCTTCCGCATCGGCGGCCCGGCGGATGTGTTTGTGGATGCGGCAGAGCCGGAGGATGCCGCCGCTGTAGCGCGCGCTTGCCACGCCTGTGGCGCGCCGCTGGCCGTGATCGGCAACGGCTCCAACCTGTTGGTGCGCGACGGCGGCATACGCGGCGTGGTGCTGCGCATGGGGCGGGGCATAGCCCGCTGCCGTGTGCAGGGCGATACACTGCACGCGCAGGCCGGGCTGACGCTCGCAGCTGCGGCCAAGGCTACCGCGCAGGCCGGGCTGGCCGGGCTAACCTTTGCCGAGGGCATACCGGGCACGGTGGGCGGGGCAGTGGCCATGAACGCCGGGGCCTACGGCGGCGACATGGCGCAAATCGTGCGCAGTGTGGATGCGGTGGATGCGCGCGGCAATATCCACACGCTGCCCGTGGATGCGCTGGCCTACGGCTACCGCCGCAGCATGCTGCTGGATGGCGGCTGGATTGTGACCGCAGCGCGCTTTGCCCTGACACCCGGAGATACGCAGGCGCTTCTGGCCCAGATGCGGCAGAACGCCGCCCAGCGCCGGGCCAAACAGCCCCTGCAGTGCCCCAGCGCGGGCAGCGCGTTTAAACGCCCGGCGGGCCACTTTGCCGCCAAGCTGATTGACGATGCAGGCTTAAAGGGGTTGCGGGTGGGTGGTGCCCAGGTGTCGCCCTTGCATGCGGGTTTTATTGTCAGTGACGGCAAGGCCACCGCCGCGGATGTGCTGGCGCTGCTTGCCCTGGTGCGCCAGCGCGTGCTGGCCCACAGCGGCGTAGCCTTGGAGCCGGAGATACGGATACTGGGTGAGGATTGACCCCAGCATGAGAGGGGATGAGGCCATGCGTTGCCTGATCGTCACCGGCATGTCCGGTGCGGGCAAGACCCATGTGCTGCGAAATTTGGAGGACACCGGCTACCTGTGTGTGGATAACCTGCCGCCCATGATGATCATGAAATTTATTGAGCTGTGCGGCCAGGCCTCCACGCGCGTGCGCAGTGTGGCCCTGGCGGTGGATATCCGCAGCGGCGAGTTTTTCGACGCCCGCAGCGTGCTGATGGTGATTGACGAGGTGCGCCGCGCGGGCAATGACATCGACACGCTGTTTGTGGATGCCAGTG
>JAITTS010000008.1 GCA_031286995.1 Oscillospiraceae bacterium | reverse complement strand
GATCGTTGTGCCCATTTTGCAATTGCTCTCCATCGCGCTGGCCGTGGTGGTCAACCAAAAGCTGCGTGGCATCACCGTTTTTCGCGTGATCTATTACGTGCCGGTTGTCACATCCATGATCGCCATTTCAATTATGTGGAAATTTTTATTTGAACGCAACGGTTTGATCAACACCTTTCTGCAAAACGCCAGCCTGATCAAAAGGCCCATCTACTTTCTGGAGGATCCCAAGCTGGCGATGCCCTCGCTGATGTTTGTCACCGTTTGGCAGGGCCTGGGGTATTACATGATGCTCTATTTGGCTGGCTTGCAATCGGTGCCCGCAAATCTGGTAGAGGCGGCACATATCGACGGCGCCGGCAACTTTGTTGCCTTTTTCCGGGTCACTTTGCCGATGCTCAAGCCCTACATCTGGTTTTGCAGCCTCTTCAGCATGCTTTCGGCGCTGGGTGTCTTCGATATCGTGTATGGCATGATCAAAAGCCCCAAATCCGCCACACTGGTCATGAGCTACTATACGTATCAAGAGGCTTTCCGAAAATTTAAATACGGCTACGCCGCCGCAGCAGGTCTGACGATGAGCGTGGTGACGACAGCGTTCAGCCTGCTCATCGTCCTGTACGGCAGACGGGGAGGAGGGATGAGCCATGGCGAATAGCATGCCATTCGTTTCGGGGAGGGCTGCCCACCGCCCCGGAAAGAGCAGGTGGCTGAAAGGCATTAAGCGGTTGATGCTGTACCTTGTGCTGATCATGGTGGCGATTCTGTGTGCCGGGCCGTTTTTATGGATGATCTCTACCTCCTTCAAAGGCAACGAAAATGTATATGAAATGTACCTCATCCCCAAATTCCCAACGCTGGATAACTACATCGGCGTGGTACAGATGCTAGAAATCCATAAGTACTTCCTCAACACCATCTTTCTTACCGGCGTGGGCATCTTTCTGGATGTTTTGCTGGCCACGCTTTGCGCTTACCCCCTGGCAAAATTGGATTTTTACGGCAAAAAGCTCATCATGGGCGTGTTGGTCGCCACGCAGATTTTACCCGCTTCCGCGGGCATGATCGTCAACTATCTCACCATCAGCAGCCTGGGCCTGGTGAATACCTTTGCGGGCGTCATACTGCCCGGCGCCACAGGCATATTCAGCATCATCCTCTTCCGGCAGGCGTACCTATCCGTGCCGAACGAAACGCTGGAATCCGCGCGCATAGACGGGGCCTCGGATCTGCGCATTTGGGCGAACATCATGCTCCCCTTCATTCTGCCGGCCATCGCCACCATCGTCATCTTCGATTTTATCGCCAAATGGAACAGCTTCCTGTGGCCCATGATCATCCTCATGCCGGCAAAGTTCCCCATCGCGACGATGCTCAACTACCTCAGCAACTCGTTCAACTACAACTTTAAATACGTGGTGGCATCCACGGTGCTTTCCGTTATACCGGTCGTCATCGTCTTCATTGCTTGCCAAAAAAGCTACATCAATACGGTGGCCGGCGCCATCAAATAAAGGGGGAAGGTTCGTGCCCGAACACACCTTGCTGCAGCACGTGGGCCTCACGTGCAGGCGCGTGCGGGATACGCTGGGGTTTTATCGGGAGGTGTTCGATCTGCCCTTGGGCCACATTTGGGGCCGCAAGGGCAAGGTATACCTGTTGCACCTGGGCGACAACAGTTACCTGGAGATCAACGAGGAAGAGGATGCGCACGCAGAGGTGACGGAAGGCCCCTGGTCGCATATCTGCCTGAAGACCGCGGATATCGAAGATACCTACCGCCGGGCCTTGGCCGCGGGCGCGCAGAGCGTACACGCCGCCTATCTGTGCAGCACCGAGGGATCCGTGCCCCGCGCGCCGGCATGCTACATGGCGGCCGTCAAAGGGCTGGAAGGCGAGAGCATCGGGCTGATACAAGAGCTGGGCGTGCCTGCGGAGAGAGATGTAACCCGCATGCACCACATCGGCATCCATACCCCGGATGTGCATGGCTTGGCGGATTTTTACAAGCGGGCCTTGGGGTTGAATGTGGGCCGTTACTGGCAGGGCGCGCAACCATCCTGCATGATAGATTTGGGCGGCAATTGCTTTTTAGAGGTAAACCCGGGTACACCCTATGCGGGTTCGGCTAAGGGTTACTGGGCGCACGTGGCGCTGAAAAGCGTGGATCCGGAGGTGGGCTATGCCCGCGCCATGTCAGCCGGCGCAGCCGACATTCACCCATGTTTTTTGTGCGATGTCGTAGAGGCACAGCCCAAGCCGGTTCAATGGCGTTCCGCATCCTTTAAGGGGCCGGAAGGTGAGGCCGTGTCACTGATGGACGATCTGGCGCCGGGGGTATGGGAAGCGCCGCCGGTGCCATAAGCGCCGCTTTTGCTTGATTGCGGTTTCAGTGATATCATGAACAATGAGGAGGGATACGGGTATGGCGGATACCATGTTTCATCACATCGCGTTGGTTTCCCGGCATCTGGAGGATACCGTAAAGTTTTATCAAGAAGGCCTTGGCTTGGAAATTTGGCACGTATGGGGCCGCGAGCACGTGGATTACATCATGGCCCTGGGCAACGGCAGTTACGTGGAGATCATGGCCGAAACACACGACGCGCCGCTGCCGCGCGGGCAGTGGGCCCGTGTCAGCCTAAAGAGCGCGGATGCCGCCAAAAGTTTTGAGCAAGCCTTGGCCGCCGGGGCCAAACCGCTGGAAACGCCGCATTTTGTGGCGGCGGATCAGGCCGCGCCGTGGCCTTGCCCTTACCTGGCCGCTGCCGTCATCGGGCTGGAGGGGGAGGAAATAGGTTTTATACAGGAGACGGGCGATGACACCCCCCATGAGGAAAAGGTGCACCATGTTTCGCTGCTGGTCAACGATGTGGAGCGATCCGCCGCGCTGTTTTGGCGGGCCTTCGGCCTTGCCGTCGGCCCTGTGGTGGGCACCGGGACGCGGCGCTGCCCGGTGGATCTGGGCGACGGCGCGTACCTGGAACTGGTGGAGCATCGCTTTGCGCCGCCTATGCCGCGCGGTGTGTGGGCGCATATCGCGCTGAAGGCGGCGGAGATTCACCGGGTGTACGGGCAGGCGGTGGCCGCAGGCGCGCGGCCCGGGGCCGAACCTATCTTTTGCGATGTGACGGAGGCCACGCCTTATCCGGTGCAGTTTTGGGCTGCTGCTGTGCACGGCTGCGACGGAGAGGATCTTACCCTGCTGCACGATGTGCGGATTTAATGCGGATAGCGAGGTTGCTGCCCATGGATACCTATCTCGGGCTGGACTTTGGCGGTACCAAGCTGCTGATTGGGGAAATGGAAGAAAAAGGACGTATTCTGCGCAGCAAGCGGTACGCCACCGGCGTATCCACCCAGCAAGAGGCGACGGAAACGATTTTGCGCAGCCTGGAAGACTACATGACAACCGTCGGCTTTGCGGGTACGCCGCGCGCGGGCGGCGTGGGTATACTGGGGGTAACGGATCACCGGCGCGGCCTGTGGGTATCCATCAATCACGAGGTACAGGGGCCGCCCGTGCCCTTGGCGGATATCGTGGCGCGCAAGATCGGCCTGCCGGTGTACATTGACAACGACGTGCGCAGCGCAACCACTGCGGAGCTGATGCTGGGGCATGGCCAGCGATCCGATGATTTTATCTACGTCAACGTGGGCACGGGCATTGCCGCGGGGGTTGTGGCGCGCGGGCACATTTTGCGCGGCGCAAACAACAATTCCGGCGAGGTGGGGCACATGGCGGTGAACGCGCAGGATACGTTGCCCTGTGCCTGCGGCCGAACCGGTTGTGTGGAAAACATCGCATCCGGCATCGGGTTTGCCAGCCAGTGCAAGCACTTGGCGGGCCAGTACCCGGATACCGCGCTACGCTTGGATGAGAGCGGACGCATGGATGTTTCGCGCCTGTTCGCCCTGGCGGATGCGGGCGATCCGCTCAGCGCGCTGCTGACGGAGAACGGCATCCGCGCGCTCGCCTGCACGATCATGAACCTGGTGCGCGTGACGGATCCGGATACCGTCATCCTGGGCGGTGGCATCGTCAGTGACGGCTGGCTGCTGCAGCGGCTTATACCGCGCCTGTCCCCCGCGACCATGCGCGGCGTGCACAACGGGGTGATGCTTTCCGCCTTTGATCCGCGGGAGGTGGGGCTGATAGGCGCGGCGGCGCTGGGCCTGCGTGCGGCGCAAAGGGAGGCGATGGGGATATGAGCCTGCGTGCGACGATTTTTGCCAGCCCCATGGGGCACGATGTAAACCGCATCAGCCAAGTGCTGGCGGGCTGGCTGCGGGCGAGCGGGTTGTTCGAGCCCACCGTGGCCGGAACGCCCCCGGAGGCAGCGATGAGCATCGGGGCGTTTATGAAGCAACCGGCTTTGGTGGCGGATACGAGCCTGTTCATCTTCGTCTGCCCGGATGATGCATGGTGTGACCCGGCTGACCGCCGTGCGCTGGAAGCGGCGGTGGCGGGTGGCACGCCGGTGCTGTTTTGGCACGGGCTGCATCCCACCTACCGGGATTGGCCGGAAGCGGAAAAGATGATTGGCCTGCTATGGCGGCAAACCGCCAGCCATGGCGATTTTAATACCTGTCGGGTATCCATCCAAGAGAAGCATCACCCCATTACCGCAGGCGTACCGGATTTTGATACCGAGGACGAACTGTTTTGCACCCTGGAAAACGTGCGGGACGTGCCCGTCACCGTACTGGCTACGGCGTATTCGGATGCGGGGCGAAAGTCGCGCTGGGGGCACCCTGGCACCGGGGCGCACGAGCCCGTGCTCACTGCCGGCCGGTATGGCAAAGCGCGCACGGTCAACTTCATCCTGGGTCATATCTGGACGCACTATACGGGTCACGGGCTGATGGAAAACACCACCATCGCGCTGCAGCCGCCGCAGATCCGTACCCTGTTTCTGCGCAGCTGTGAGTGGGCGGTACGGGGCGATGTAATTGATACCCGGGATATGTGAGGTGTGCCATGAGCGAGGATTGGCGGCAGGATGTTTCGGATTCTCTGTTTGTGCACAGGTTGCTGCCGCTGCACAGAGAACGGTCGCTGGAGGCCGCGTTCCCGGCGAAAAAGGTGCTGGCCAGCCGGGTGATCGCAGGCCTGCCACAGGGATCGGCGCACAGCCTGGGCACGCTGACCAGTCAACCGGATGGGTTTGCGCTGCATGCCCCGCTGCGTGGGGCGGAACGGTGGCCGGCGGCCGCGCCGGATGGCGATTACACCGGCTTTGGCCACGCGGATGCATGCTTCGCGCTGGATGAAGAGGATTGGTCCGGGTACAACCGGCTTGTCTTTCAGGTGTATCCGGAAACAAACGGGGCCGATGTGGCGCACCTGCACGCCAGTTTGGCCACGGGAGCTGGCGACGCCTACGCCCGGGAGGGCGAAACCAGCTTTAACCTCGTGCCGGGCCGCTGGAACGACTGCTATTGGGAATTTCCGGAGCTTCCGCGCGCGCGGGTGACCTGTCTGCGCCTGTACGTACTGCTTTGCGGCCGCGATGCGGCCATGGATCCGGCGCTGCGCTATCGCTTCCGCGGCCTGCGGGCAGAGCGGGTGGAGGGCACGGAACACTTTGAAGGATGGGATGTGGCGCCGGGGCACATCGCCTTTTCGACCGGCGGCTACCTGGCGCACGGGCACAAGGAGGCGCTGGCCCAGCCGCAGGATGTGTCCGTTTTTTCGTTGCTTGCCGCGCAGAGCGGCAAGGCGGTGTTTACCGCGCCCAGCCGCAAGCTCACCACGGATAAGGGCGACTTTTGCTCGCTGGATTTTTCCGCCTTTACCGCGGCCGGTACTTACCGCCTGCGCTTCGGCGCGCTGACCAGTCCGCCCTTTGCCATAGGCGGCGACATGCCGCGCGAGGCGCTGTACAAGGCGGTTAATTTTTTGTTCGCGGAGCGTTGCGGCACACCGGTGCCGGGGCGGCACTGCGCTTGCCATCTGGATAGTGTGGCGCGCCACAAGGGCGTGGGGCTCAGCTACGCGGGCGGCTGGCACGATGCGGGGGATGTATCCCAGCAGACGGTGCAGACAGGCGAGGCGGTGCACGCGCTGTTGGAGGCGGCGGCACGCTGCAAGGGGAACGCGCCGCTGCGCGCGCGTCTGCTGGAAGAGGCGCAGTGGGGGCTGGACTTTGTTCTGCGCACCCGCTTTGGCGACGGTTACCGCGCAACAAGCGCCGGGGCCACCCGCTGGACGGATGGCCAAACCGGCAACATGGATGATGTGGATGTGCGCGTGCACAATCATGCGTTTGAAAACTTTCTGCTATCCGGCGTAGAAGCCGTCGCCGCCACGGCGCTGCGGCAGGATTGCCCTGCTTTGGCGCACGGCAGTCTGCGCGCCGCCCAGGAAGATTTTGCCTTCGCCATGGCGCGCTGGCAGGCCTGCGGCATGGAACTGCCCAATATGTACGAACACACCTACAACGCCAGTTTTTCTCAATATGCTGCGGTCATCGCGCACAGCGCCGCGCTGCTCTACAGCCAAACGGGGGAGAAGTTCTACGCGGCCGCGGCCGTGGAGTACGGCAAACACTTGTTGGCCTGCCAAGAGCAGGCGGGCCGGTTGGCCGGATTTTTTTACCGGGATGAGCGGCGCGAGACCATTGTGCACTTTACCCACCAAAGCCGCGAGCATTTGTTCATGCAGGCGCTGGATGCACTGTGCGCCGGGTTGCCTGACCACCCGGATGTGCCGGCATGGCTGGCGGCCATGGCACGCTACGGAGAGTATCTAAAGGCCCTGGCCCCCTACGCCGCACCCTACGGTATGCTGCCCGCAGGGGCCTACCGCGCGGATGAGTACCTGGATGCGAAGCATTTCCCCCTGCTGCACTTGCTGGTATCCTACGAGCGGGAAAAGGAAAATTACAGGGCGCAGTTACAGGCGGCGGTTCCCGCCGGTAACGAGCTGGTGGTGCGCTGCTTCCCCGTGTGGTTCTCCTTTCGCGGCAACACGGCGGTGCACCTGGCCATGGGCAAGGCGGCGGCCATCGCGGGCAGGCGCTTGGGTGACGAGCGCCTGCGGGATATGGGCCGCGAGCAGCTCTACTGGGTGTTGGGCAAAAACCCCTTTGCCCAATCGCTGGTTTATGGCATGGGCTGCCGGTACGCCTCGCAATACGCCGTGTTCCCCGGCGAGGTTACGGGGGAAATACCCGTGGGCATACAGACGCGGGGCAATGCGGATATCCCTTACTGGCCACAGGCCGCGAACGCCACCTATAAAGAGGTATGGATCAGCGCCGCAAGCCGGTGGATCTGGCTGCTGGCGGAATATGTGGAGGAGGGCGCATGATTCGCATCGGCATCATTGACCTGTGGCTGAACAACTGGCACACGGATCACTATCCGGAATACCTGCGCCTGGCGGCGCGGCGCTATGGGGTGGATATCGCCGTCACGGCAGCCTGGGCCATGTACGAAGCCCCGGCGGGCTGCCTTTCCAACCAAGCCTGGTGTCAGCGCCAGGGCATCCGCTTGACCCAGAGCGAAGCGGAACTGATAGCCGGGGCGGATGGCCTGCTGGTCATGGGCGCGGATGACTGCGCGCAGCACGAGGCGCTGGCCGCCGCGGCGCTGGCAAGCGGCAAGCCCGTGTATTGCGACAAGACTTTCGCACCCACGTGGGAGGCGGCGCGGCGCATGTTCGACAGGGCCGGGCAATTCGGTACGCCGGTGTTCACCTGCTCTGCCCAGCGTTACGTGATGGAACTGCAGAGCTTCGCCTGCCTGCTGGATGGCCGCCCTGCAGCCTACTGTGCCACCACTGGACCCGGTGATTTGGCGAACTATTCCATCCATCAGTTTGAGATGGTGGAGTACATCATGGGCCGAGGCGCGCGGCAGTGCCTGTGCTACCCGGGGCAGGGGAACCTGCATTTTTTGTACCGCTATGGCGACGGCCGCACAGCGCGCATCACGCAGGGGGAGGGTGTGCCCTTTACCATGGGTATCTACGGGGGCGGGCAATGGCGCGACGTGGCGGTGACGGATTACTACATGGCGCTCATGTACGACCTGTGCGGCTTTTTTCAAGACAAAAGGCCCCGGGTCAGCCGGGCGAGCACGCTGGAGATCATGGCCATGCAGCAGGCCGCGCGCGCGGCGGCGGCAGCGCACTGGGCATGGCATCCCGTGCCCGGCGCGGCGGAAGGGGGTTCTCACGATGAAGCTAACGGTTGAAAGGGACGAGCGGGCCTTTGATGTTGCCGGCGCTTGGCGCATCATCCGGCAGATTTTGTGCAAGCGCGGTGCGGTAATCGGTTTGGCCACAGGGCAGACCACGGGTGGTATGCACCAAATCGTCAGCGAGATCTATCGCGCCTATCCCTTCGATACCTCAGAGGTCATCTTGTTTAACGTGGATGAGCTGACCAACCTGGATAGATCCTACCCCGGCAGTTGCTTTGCCATGATAGACCGGCAACTGGTACAGAATCTGGACATACCGCCGCATCACTTCATCATGCCCCTGACGCTTTCCGACGATTTTGAACGGGAGTGCGCGGATTTCGAGCGCAGGTTGACACAGGCCGGGGGCGTGGATCTGCAGATACTGGGCATCGGCTGGAACGGGCACATCGGCATCAACCAGCCCGGCACGCCCTTTGGGCGGCAGACCTGGGTTTCGCCGATGGATTCGGTGTTCGAGGCACGGGTACGCCGGGAGACCGGCGTAGCGGCGGATTATCCGCTGGGCGGGTTGACGCGCGGCATCGTCAACATCATGCAGTCTCGCCGTATTGTGCTGGCGGCCAAGGGCGCCGCCAAGGCAGAAATTATCCGGCAGGCGTTGTGCGGCCCGGTCAGCGAGGCAATCCCCGCTTCCGCGCTGCAGCTGCATCCGGCCTGCGAGGTGCTGCT
Source organism: Oscillospiraceae bacterium (assembly GCA_031286995.1). Taxonomy (GTDB): domain Bacteria; phylum Bacillota; class Clostridia; order Christensenellales; family Aristaeellaceae; genus JAITTS01. Next base: position 20,160 of record JAITTS010000008.1, on the reverse strand, counting down.
GGATGCGGAGGCGGCCTCGTTGCTGCCCACAGATTTTGTGCGCGCGCACGCATCGTAGACGAAAGCGGCGGATCGGCGCTTCATCAAAAACCCCCCCGCTCATCACGATGAGCGGGGGGGAACCGAGTACTAGGGGTGTTACTGCGCCGCGCCGGCCTTGTGTAGCGCCTTGGCCAGGCGCGCCTTTTTGCGGTTGGCGGCGTTCTTATGGATGACGCCCTTGGAGGCGGCGCGATCCACGGCGCCAGAGGATGCGGCCAGCAACGCGGCGGCAGCGGTCACATCGGTCTTGAGGGCGACATCAAACTTTTTAAGCGCGGTCTTCGTGGCGGATTTCACCCGGCGATTGCGCAGGTTTTTGGTCGCGTTAACCTTGACGCGCTTGATGGCGGACTTGATATTCGGCAAATCGTTCACCTCCCTGCGTACAAATCAGCGAACTTTATTCTATCACGCGCCGGGTAAGATTGCAAGCAAAAAGTGGTCGTGGACGCGCCTTTTTTCGCAGTTTTTTGCGTGGGACGCATAGCGGGCCGGGTTTTAGCGGAAAATGAGCGCATAACGCGGGCACATAGCGGAGGCGAAGGCGGGCATGGGGCTGCATCGGACGGATTTGGCCATGGAGGCCAACGCTTCCCATGGGCAGGGCGAGCTGCCCGGCGTGCAGGTACAGCAGGAGGATTTTGGTGCCGTTGGCCGCACCACCGTGCGCATACTCGATCAACGGGGGGCCCAAGCCTTGGGCCGCCCTTGTGGGCAATACGTCACCCTCACCTGCGACCAGTTCGCCAAGCCGGATACCAGCCTGCGCCAGGCGCTCAGCGCGCGCCTGGCGCAAGCCTTGGTCGGCATGCTGCCCGGTGCGGGGGATGTGCTGGTGGTGGGGCTGGGCAACCGCCGGGTAACGCCGGATGCCCTGGGCCCCCGCGTGGTGGATGATATTTTGGTGACCAGGCACCTGAGGGATGCTGTGCCACCCGCGCTGCAGGGGCGGCTGCGCGCGGTCAGCGCTATTGCGCCCGGCGTGCTGGGCATCACAGGGATGGAAACGGCGGAGATGATACGCAGCGTGGTGGGGCACGTGCGCCCGGTGGCGGTGGTGGCGGTGGATTCGCTGGCCGCCAGAGAATCCGACCGCATCTGCTGCACCATCCAGATCACGGATACGGGCATCAGCCCCGGTTCCGGTGTGGGTAATCACCGCTTAGGGCTCAACCGCGATACCCTGGGCGTGCCGGTGGTGGCGGTGGGCGTGCCCATGGTGGTCTACGCCGCTACCATCGCCCACGACGCGCTGGAACTGCTGATACAGGATCTGCGCCTGGAAGATGGCGACCACCAGCAGGCACTGGATGCACTGGTATCCCGCGTGGTCAGTCAGCGTCTGGGCGATCTGGTGGTCACCCCCAGGGATGTGGATGCCCTGCTGGAGCACATGGCCGCGATACTGGCCACGGGCATCAACGCGGCCCTACAGCCTCATCTGGATCAGTGGGAGATACCGCAGCTGATGCAGTGAGACGGCGCGACCGCCCGCAGCGTGCGCGGTGAACATATTTGTCCGCAACAAAGAATATACTGGACATATCGCACAAAATACCGTTCACAAAACCGAGGTGATCTCATGCGTCCCATCCGCGTTGTCAAGGCGTCCAGGTTGCTGTGGGGTGTGGCGGTGGCCCTGTTGTTCGCGACGATTTTGACAGCCTGGGGCGCGCACCCGATCCCGCAGGAGGAAGAGGCGGCCCCGGCCTTTGCCCAAGCCCTGCCGCCCGCGCCGCCGCGCACGCCACCCCTTGCGCCAACACCCGCGGGTACCCCCCTCAACATGTTCGCGCCGCCAGCGCAAGATCAGCCATCCGCGCAGCCTCAGGATGTGGTGGAACCGGATGAGCGCCCTGCCGCCGGGGATATCCGCATTGAGGTGGTGCGCCGCACGCCCAACCCCATCGGCCCCAAGCGCGTGCTCATCTACCATACCCATACCTGGGAGGCATACGAACCCACCTTGGCGCAGCCCTACCAGGCCACGGAAAAATGGCGCACCAGAGATGCGGCCCACAACATTGTGCGCGTGGGGGATGAGCTGACCCAGGCGCTCATTGCCTTGGGGATGGAGGTTGTGCACGATACCACCGCGCACGAGCCGCCTGTGCTGGCCACAGCCTACACCCGGTCTCTCGCCACACTGGAGGGTTACCGTGCCCGGGGCGAAACCTTCGATTACTACATTGATTTGCACCGGGATGCTTACACCCAGAGCATGGCGCGCACCAACACCGTCACCGTGGATGGGGTAGAGTTGGCGCGCATCTCCGTGCTCATCGGGAAAGGCACGGGGCAGACCGGCGCGGGCTTTGAGCAAAAACCAAACTGGCAGGTCAACATACAGTTGGCGCAGCGCATCACCGATGCGCTCAACGGCTATATCCCCGATCTCGCCCGCCCCGTCATCACCAAGACAGGCCGCTTTAACCAGCACATATCCGAAAACGCGGTGCTCATTGAGGTGGGCAACAATAAAAACACGCTGGAGCAAGCCTTGGCCGCCATGCCCTACCTCGCCAGGGCCATTGTCCGGGTGGCGGAGGGAGGAGCATGAGGCGAGCATGCCGCACGCGCAAGCCCGGCTTACAAAAGCCTGCGAAGGTTACAGCGTTCAGAGTGCCCCGGGCGCAAGCCGTGTCCCGGGTGGCGGGCTGACACCCCTCAATGAACGCCGAGTTGTCAGCCACGGCCAAAAGGGATAGGTGTAAGACCGAAGCGTAACCGGGCCGCGCGAGAGGATAACCCCGCGCGGCCCTCTTGCTTGCTTGTCGCCCCCGCGCTATAATCGTGCAATAAGCACGAAAGCGAGGGTTTTTCATGGCACATGTCACTTTACCGGATTTAGAGCCCATCATCGACCGGCGCGTGGCGGATTTTCAGGCCGCGCGCATCAACTGCGCGGAGTGTGTGTTGCTGATTCTGGCGGAGTACTACGGGTGGCAATCCCCCTTGTTTCCACGCATCGCCACGGGCTTTGGCGGGGGCATGGGGGGTACCCAGCGCACCTGCGGCGCTTTCTCAGGCGCGCTGATGGCCATCGGCATGCTGATGGGGCGCGATGCGGGCGGGGATAAAGCCCCGGCTTATGAGGCTGGCCGCAGCCTGGCCAGCTTTTTTCAGGCCCGTTGCGGCGCTGTGAACTGTGCGGATATATTGGGCGGCACGGGCTTTGATGACCCGGCTTTCCGTAGCCCCGGCGGCAAGCACCAGGCGGTGTGCGAGCCCTTGGTGGCGGCAGTCTGCCGCTACGTTGCGCAAAAATATCACCGCGATTGATTTTCGCAATATTTCTGCGCCCGGCGCGAAAATTGCTTTCTTTTTCCCCCGCAATCAGGTATAATATTTTGGCATGCACAGCAAGGGGGTGCGTATACCCTTGTGTGTAGAAATTTTTGAAAGCGCGTGGCCCCGGCCGGGCGCAATGCGATAGGAGGACGGGCGCATGAAGGATTATCGGGCGGAGGGCATTCGCAACATTGTGGTGATCGGCCATGGCAGCGAGGGCAAAACCACCCTGCTAGAGGCCATGCTGTTTGCCACCGGCGTGGTGGATCGCCAGGGCCGCGTGGAGGATGGCAACACAGTTTCTGACTTTGACGCGGAAGAGACCAGGAGGCACATCTCCATCAGCGCCGATGTGGTGCCGGTGGAGTTCGCCAAAAAGAAGCTGAACTTCATCGATGTGCCCGGCTATTTCGATTTTTTTGGTGAAATGATGGGCCCGCTACGCGCGGCGGAAGGGGCGATGATCGTCGTTGGCGCACCCTCCGGCGTGGCCGTGGGCACAGAAAAGGCCTGGGCCCAGGCGGAAAAGCACAAGCTGGCCAAGTTCTTCGCTGTCAACCAGATGGATCGGGAGCATGTGGATTTTGACAAAGTGCTCGCCGCCCTGCGCGATAAGTTCGGCAGCAGCGTGGTGCCGCTGATTTTGCCTATCGGCCAAGGCCCCGCCCTCAAGGGCGTGGTGGATATCGTGGCTATGAAGGCCTTCGAGGGTGCGGGTAAAACCCTGAAAGAGGTGCCTATCCCCGCAGATATGCAGTCCGCGGTGGACGACGCGCGCGAGATCGTCAAAGAGGCCGCGGCGGGCACATCCGAAGCGTTGATGGAAAAGTTTTTTGAGGAAGGCGAGCTGACAGATGAGGAACTGCTCACCGGCCTTTCTGCGGGCATACTGGATGGCTCGTTGGTGCCTGTGGCCCCGGTCTCATCCCTGACCGGCGTGGGCATTTCCCCGCTGATGTTCGCCCTGGCGGCCTATATGCCCTCCCCGGCGGGCAGGCGCTTTGCGGGCACAGACCCCAAGAGCGGCGCGGAAGCGGAGCGCGCGGTGGCCGACGATCAGCCCTTCTCGGCTCAGGTGTTCAAGACCCTGGCCGATCCCTTCGTGGGCAAGCTGTCGCTGCTGAAGGTGCTCTCCGGCGCGCTGGCGGGGGGCAGTCAAATTTACAACCCCAACGCGGATAAGCAGGAGAAGGTGAGCAGCGTCTTCCTGCTGCGCGGCAAAAAGCAAACCTCCGCGGATGCGCTCTACGCCGGAGATATCGGCGCGCTGGCCAAGCTGCAGTACACCAACACCGGCGACACGCTGTGTGACCCGGCCAAGCCCATTCAGTACCCCAGTATCGCCTTTCCGCAGCCCTCCATCTCCATGGCGGTCTCCGCCAAGAAGGCGGGCGAGGAAGATAAGGTGTTCTCTGGCCTGGCGCGCCTGCAAGAGGAAGATCCCTCCATCACATTGGGAAAGAGCGCCGAAACCCTGGAGACCTTGCTCAACGGCCAGGGCGAGCTGCACCTGGAGGTGGTGCGCGCCAAACTGGCAGGCAAGTTCGGCGTAGAGGCGGTACTGAAAGATCCACGCATCCCCTACCGTGAGACCATCCGCAAGACCATACAGGCAGAAGGCCGCCACAAGAAGCAGACGGGCGGCCATGGCCAGTTCGGTCACGTCAAAATTGAGTTTTCCCCTATCGGTGAAGGTTCTACGGATTTTGAGTTTGTGGATGCCGTTGTCGGCGGCGTGGTGCCCCGCAATTTTATCCCCTCTGTAGAAAAGGGCCTGCGCGAAAATTTGCCAAAGGGCGTGCTGGCGGGTTACCCCATGGTGGGTTTGCGCGCCAAGTTGTACGATGGCTCCTACCACCCCGTGGATTCCTCCGAAATGGCCTTTAAGACCGCCGCGCGCATCGCCTACAAAAAGTGCGTCGACGCCAGCCCCGTGCTGCTTGAGCCCATCTACCACGTAGAGGTGCTGGTGCCGGATGAGTACATGGGCGACATCATTGGCGATATCAACAAGCGCCGGGGGCGCATACTGGGCATGAACCAGGTGGATGGCCTGCAGCAGGTGGTGGCTGAAGCGCCTTTGGCGGAAATGTTCAAGTACGCCACGGATTTGCGGTCCATGACCCAGGCACGCGGTTCCTTTACCATGACCTATGAGCGTTATGAAGAGGTGCCCAGCATGGTGGCCACTAAGATCATTGAGACGCACAAGTCCGCCGATGAGGATGAGGACGAGGAGTAATCAAAACCAGCGCCCGTTTGCCGCGCACGGCACTCGCGGCAGGCGGGCGCTGATTTTATGCGAACGGTTTGATCTGAATAAGGGGCACGACAGGCACACAAGCCGAAAGGATGACACTCATGAAGTGCATGTATTGCGGCCACACGGAGAGCCGCGTGGTGGATTCACGCCCCACGGATGAGGGTAGCGCCATTCGCCGCCGAAGAGAGTGCGAAAAGTGCGGCCGCCGCTTCACCACTTATGAAAAGGTGGATAGTGTGACCCTGCTGGTGATAAAGAAGGATAAGCGCCGCGAACCCTTTGATGCGGAAAAGATACGCCGTGGCCTGGTCAAGGCCTGCGAAAAGCGGCCCGTGCCCCTTGCGGAGATAGATAGGCTGGTGCGCGAGATAGAGACCACGGCCTACAACTCGCTGGAGCAGGAGATTGCCACCACCCAGATCGGCGAAATGGTGATGGATGGCCTGAAAAGGCTGGATGAGGTCTCCTACATCCGTTTCGCCTCGGTGCACCGCCAGTTCCGCGATATTCAATCGTTCATGCAAGAATTGAACGAGTTGCTGCTGGAGAACGCTGCGGCCAAGTGATGTGGGCAAAGAGAGACCCGGTGTGCCTTTTCTGCTTTGAAAAGGCATTTTTTGTACGCATTTTGCGACGCGCCTTTGTGCAACGTATGCCGTGAAGACGGCAAAAAGGGCGTGGCTGCTGCATGGCGCAAAGGATCAACAGGTTCGGCGGAAAAAAGATGTGGGGTGTGTGCCTATCGGTGCTGGCGGTGGCGCTTAACTACTCACCCCAGGCGCGCCAATGGCGGGCACTGCCGGATGTGCTGCGCTTGGCCCCCGGCCAGCAACATGTGCTCAGCCTTGGCATGCCTGTGCGAGTAGAGGCGGAGCAGGGGGGCGTGCCGGTGCTGGCATCCACCGCGCAAACGCTGCAAAACGCGGTGCAGACATCTGTGAATCTCGCGCCCGGCCAGGTGGGCGAGACACGCCTGCGCCTGTCGCTGCTGGGCCTGCTGCCCATAAAAGATGTGCGTGTGTGGGTGCAGCCCCGGCGGGTACTCATCCCCGGCGGCCAGGCCATCGGCGTGGCACTGCACACCAGCGGTGTGCTGGTGGTGGGCACGTCGGATTTTGCCAGCGCCCAGGGTGGCAATCCCGCGCGGGAAGCAGGCATACGCCCCGGTGATCTGCTGCGCACACTCAACGGCTCGGGCATACAGAGCGCCGCGCATCTCTCGCAGATGGTCAATACCCTGGGCGCACAGACCCTGCGCGTGGGCCTGCGGCGGCAAAATAGCGATATGGAGATAGATGTCGTACCCCGGGTGGATGATATGGATGGCCAGTACCGTCTGGGCGTTTGGGTGCGCGACAGCACCGCCGGGGTGGGCACCTTATCCTTTTATGATCCGCAGACCCGGGCCTTTGGCGCGCTAGGCCACGCCATCACGGATGTGGATACGGGCGCGTACCTCACCGTGGGCACAGGCCAGATATTAGAGGCCAAGGTAGTGGATGTATTGCGCGGCGCAAAGGGTGAGCCAGGGGAATTGAAGGGATCCTTTTTGAAGGAGAAACGGGTGATGGGCAGCATCAGCAAGAATAATGCCTTCGGCATCTACGGCGCCATGGGGGATGCACCCGGCAACCCGCTCTATCCCCAAGGCCTGCCTGTGGGCGCGCAGAGCGCGGTGCACGAGGGCGCAGCCAGCATCCTGGCTACGGTAGATGGGGATGGCATGCGCGAGTACGCCATACAGATCGTCCGCTGTACGCCGCAAAACCGGGCGGGGCAAAAGAGCATGGTGCTGCGCGTGACGGATGAGGCGCTGCTGGCCAAGACCGGCGGCATTGTGCAGGGCATGAGCGGTAGCCCCATTCTGCAGGATGGCTACATCGTAGGCGCGGTGACCCACGTATATGTCAACGATCCCACCCAAGGTTACGGCATGTACATCGATTGGATGCTGGAACAGGTGGATGCCGGGACTGACCTGGCAGCGCTGCCCGAAGGCGCGTGATACGGCGCTTTGTACCGCAGGTGAACTCTAACCGGCCCGCATATTCCGTGCCGCGCGCATCAAGCACGGTCAACAAAGTGAGGGCTTGGCGCCATCGCACACAATACCCGACGCCATGGCCAGCGCGTTCACCAGTGCGTGCACCGCGGCACGGTAGTTATTCTCCGGCATGAAGGCGATGCCGGCGCCTGCCGCGGCGCCGGCCGAGACCGCGCCGCAGTAGGCCGAGAGGTACCCGATCAGCTTTTTCTGGTGAGCGGATGGTTCTGTACTCGGGAGCCCCCTGTACGGGGGCGCAATTTCTCAAAACGTCTGCCCGGTAAGGTGCCTGTCACATCAACCCGGAATACTTGCCCATCGGGGGATCATGCCGCCGGCGGGCTTTGCGGCCTTTTCCAGCCGCAATAACGCTGTCATGCGCCAAGCGAACGATCCAAGCCCGGGCCATCTAAAATCAACTGCCGCATAAAACACTGTTTCAAGATATCCTATTTGGGTTATGGGCTTATTATTTACCGATACTTCAGGTAGAATACCGCCAGCTGCGTGCGGTCGCGAAGATTCAATTTTTCCAGCACGCCGCTGAGGTAGTTCCGCACCGTACCCTCGCCCAGAAAGAGGCGCTCGGCAATCTCGCGGTTGCTCAGGCCTTCAGCCACCAGGGCCACAAGATCCAGCTCTTTTTCGGTGACGCCGCGGGCCGCGTAGTCAAAGGTCTCCCTGCGTTGCAGAAGGTGCGGTAGCTTTTCCGTAATCTGTGTGCCAAACACCGTCTGCCCCAGGCTGACAGCCTTGAGGGCGGGCAGAATGTTTTGATAATCTTGCTTGAGCATGTAGCCCTTGACGCCGAACTTTAAGGCTTTTACAATGTACTCGTCGTCATTGAAGGTGGTCAGCAGCAGGATCTTTGCATCCGGGTAGGCCCGCAAAAGCCGTTCAGATGCCTCCAGGCCGCCAATGTTCTTCATGCGGATATCGGTCAGCAGCACATCCGGCAGGTAGCGCTCATACAGGGGCAGCGCGTCCGCGCCATCCTCGCCGGTAGCGCACACCTCCACCTCGCCGCTGGCTTCCAGTATCGACTTCAGAGCATCCGCCGCCAGCCTGTCGTCGTCGATGATCACAACCTTCACGCCGCGCCATCCTCCTTCGGCACTGCCACAAATATCCTGAATCCATTGTCTGTTTTGAAGCGGATGCTGCCGCCCAGGGCGCGCACCCTGCCGCGCATGTTCTCAAGCCCCATGCCGCGCCCATCAAGGATTTGCGCTGGGGGAAGGCCCTGGCCGTCATCCGTGATGACCAGCTGGTACATGCCGGGATGCTCCCGGAACAGCACCGAGACCCGTGTGGCTCCGCTGTGCTTGATGATGTTATTCAGCGCTTCGCTGACGATGGCGAGCACACTGTATTTGAGTGCGCTCGGCAACTCCGCATCGGCGTCGTATACCAGTTCCGCCCGGCAGAAATAGAAGCCGCGCACCAGGGATTGCAGGGCTTCGCGCAGGTTGATGGCGTCATCCCGCAGATCGTGCACGCTGTGACGAATGCTGGTCATGGCCGCGCTCAGGGTACCCTCAAGATCCGCCAGCATGGGGCCGGGCGCACCCTGCCGGGGTGCGGCCCGCAGGGCGCCCACCATCAGTATCGCCCGGGAGAGCAGGTGCCCCACGCTGTCGTGTATCTCCCGGGCGATGCGGTTGCGTTCCCGCAGGGTGGCGGCGTAAATTTCGGTGTTTTGGTTTTGTATGATGCCGCGGTTCTTTTCCTCCAGCAGCAGGGCATGCTCTGCGCTGTCATCCCGGGTGCGCCCCAGGTTTTCGCGCAGCCTCACGACAGCGCCCGAGCGCAGGCGGAGCAGCAGCGCCAGCCCCGTGCCCGCGAGCGTGAGCATCACGCTCTGCAGGCCCGGCAGCGGGTGCCTGGCCAATGCGGCCAGCAGACCCACGGCCAGGGGAATGTATGCCCCATGCCCGCAGAGGGTGTAGGCGATCTGTGGATAGAAAAAGACGAACTGCGGCGCGGCGATCTGCGCGACGATCCACACGCCGCACAGGGCATAATCCAGTGCGCTCCTGCGCAGTACCTCGCTGAGGGCCGCGCAGATTACGGCGCACAAAAAGGCCGCTACCAGGCCCGCGCCCACGGGGGCTGCGGCCAGCACGGTCAGGCAGAATACCGCGAGCGCGGCGCGATCCGTGATCCGTTCCATCGTCTCGCCTTTCGGGGATGTGACATTTGTCATGGCATTCTCTTACTTTGCGCACTTGTATCATACAACAGCGCATTGCTATAATTCAACCATAAATCGGATGGAGGCGCACGCAATGATTCAAATTGAGAACCTGGTCAAGCGATACGGGGAACTGGTGGCGCTGGATCACCTGAACCTGGAGATCCGGGAGGGCGAGATATTCGGATTGCTGGGCCCCAACGGCAGCGGCAAAACCACGCTGATCAACTGCATCCTGGCATTATTGAAGTTTGAAAAGGGCACTGTGACGGTGCTGGGCCAGCAGATGAAGCCGACAAGCTACCAGATAAAGCGGCAGATCGGCGTGGTGATGCAGGAGGTGGCCGTGTTCGACCAGATGAGCGTGAAGGAGAACATCGACTACTTCTGTGGCCTGTACGTGAAGGAGAAGATTAGGCGCGAACAGCTGGTGGAAGAAGCCATTGATTTTGTGGGCCTGCGCAGCCACGAGCACATGCGGCCCAAGAAGTTATCCGGCGGCTTGCTGCGCAGGCTGAACATCGCCTGCGGCGTCGCGCACAAGCCCAGGCTGATCATTCTGGATGAACCCACCGTGGCCGTAGACCCTCAGACGCGCAATAAAATATTGGAAGGCATTCAGCAGATGAACCGCGAGGGCTCCACCATCATCTACACATCCCACTACATGGAGGAGGTGGAGCAGATCTGCACGCGCATCGCCATCATCGATCACGGCAGGGTGCTGGCCACCGGCACCAATGAGGAACTGAAACTGATGATCAAGCCCAGAGAAAACATCTCCGTACAAGCGATTGCGCTGGATGAGGCGCAGCTCGCCGACATACGCAGCCTGCCCCACGTGCTCGATATGGGCTACGACGAGCAGAACCTGCGGGTGCGCTTCAACAGCGATGAGCACAATCTGATACAGCTGCTCAACTACTTCAAGGATAAGCGGATCCCCTTTGGCAGGGTGTTTTCCGAGCGGCCTACGCTCAACGATGTATTTCTGGAGATCACCGGCACAGCGCTTAGGGATTAAGGGAGGGGAAACATATGCGGCTTTTCAAATACAGGTTTTTGCAGACCGTGCGCGACCGTGCGCCCCTCTTTTGGGCGCTGCTGTTTCCGTTGATCATGGCGACGTTTTTCTACCTGTCGTTCTGGAGCATGTCCAGCGATGGCCTGGGTGATGGCGAGGCGACCTGGTCAGCCGTACCCGTGGCGGTGCACGACCCGGGGGCGGGCGGGCAGGATGCCGCGTATTTCCGCGAGTTTTTACGCCAAATGGATCGCGACCTGCTTGATATCCGGGCGTATGACACAGAGGCGGAGAAACTGGCCGCCCTGGCGGATGACCATATTACGGGTGTGTTCTATGTGGATGCGGAGCCTTCGCTCAAGGTCAGCAGGCAGAGCATAAATGCCAGCGTGCTCCAATCCCTGCTGGATGCGTACACGAGAAACGCGGATATCCTGCGCAGCGTTATGCGCGATCACCCGGAAAAGGTTGCCAGCGCCGCACTGGCCATCTCCGCCCAGCGCGACCACATCGTCGATGTGGATTTGGGCGGCAAGACCATGAACCCGAACATCGCTTACTTCTTCGCGCTGATTGCCTATACGTGCCTCAGCGGCGCGTACATGGGCGTAAGCGCCAGTTTTCAGGGGCAGGCCAACCTATCCGCACTGGGCAGCCGGCGCAGTGTTACGCCCACCAGCAAACTTCGGTTGGTACTGACCGATCTGGCCGCGTTGGTCATCATCCATTTTTTCAATATCATGGTTTTGACGTTGTACATCCGCTACGCGCTGCAGATTCCCCTGGGCATCCCCATGGCGCGCATTGCGCAGATCAACCTGATGGGCAGTGTGGTGGGGGTCTCCATAGGCATCATCCTGGGCTGCACATCCAAGGCGGGTATGGGGATGAAGATGGGCCTGTGCGTGCTGGCATCGCTGTTTCCCGCCTTTCTGGCCGGGTTGATGTACGCCGGCATGAAGAACATCATTGAGCAGCACGCGCCCATCGTCAACCGGCTAAACCCCGCCGCGGTGCTGGCCGACACCTACTACAGCCTCAGCGTCTTTGACGATATGGCCCGGTTTCACCGCAACATGTTGATTCTGCTGGCGATGAGCGCCATCTTGGTCACGGTCGCCTTTGTGCAGCTGAGGAGGGAACGTTATGACAGTATTTAGGGGGTTTCTGACGCTCGTCAGGCGCAGCGCGCCTATCTCGCTGCTTTACATTGCCATCTTTCTGGCCATCTCCATTGCCGCACAGATGCTCACCGGGCAGGAGCGGGCCGATGCTTTTCAGCCGGCCTCGCTCGCCGTGGGCATTGTGGATGAGGACAACACCACGCTTTCCGCAGGGCTGGGGGAATACCTGGGCAAGTTTCACACGGTGACCCGGCTGCCCAATGAGAAGGATGTGCTGCAAGAGCGCCTGTTCTATAGGGATGTAGCGTACATCTTGACCATCCCCCGGGGCTTTGGCGGGGGAGAGGCCGATGTGAACGTCACCAAGATACCGGGCACCATCGCCGCCTTCTATGTGGATGGCCAGATCAACGCCTACCTGAACGGCTTCAACGCTTTGCGGGCAGGCGGATACACGGATGACGAGGCCGCGCGGATGATGCTGAACACCGCCGCCATTGAGCCGAAAGTGGATCTGCTGGTGGCTGCAAACAAGCGCCCGGCATGGGCGGGCTACGCATACATGTTTCAGTACATGCCCTACGTGATCATCGCCATCATCGCCTATACGCTGGGCACCATCATGATAGATTTCTACCGGCCCAACGCGCGCCGCAGGATGCGCTGCGCGCCCATCAGCGCTCTGCGGATGAACGGGGAGTTTCTTCTGGGCTACGGCATCTACGGGCTGGTGATCTGGGCGCTCTTCACCGCCATGCCGTTTGTAATGTACGGCGGGCAGCTGCTGGGGGATGCCAACCTGCCCTTCTACCTGCTCAATAACCTGTTGCTGGTGCTGACCGCCCTGGCGCTCACATCCCTGGTGGGCATGCTCACGCGCAGCCTGGATGTCTTGAGCGGCGTCGTCAACGTCATCTCTCTGGGCATGAGCTTTCTGTGCGGCGTGTTCATCCCGTTGGAGCTGCTGGATAAAAACGTGGGCATATTTTCGCAGTTTCTGCCGGTGTACTGGTACGAGCGGGCCAATACTGCGCTGGCCGAAAATACCGTGCTGGGCGGCGCATCCCTGCGCACGGTGCTGGAGGGGTTTGGCATACAGCTGCTGTTCGCCGCCGCGCTGGTGGGCGCCGCGCTGATCGTGGCCAAACTGCGGGAGCAGGAAACAGCGTAGGGAACCGCGAAATTAACGTAAGACAACCTAGGCGAGAAGGCGGAAGGATGCGCATCATTGATATTTCACAGGCGGTGTTAGGGTGCGGGGTGTATCCCGGCGACAGCGCGCCGGCTTTCGCCCGCGTAAAGACCCTGGCGGCGGATGGGTACAACCTGACCGATATCTCCATGTGCGTGCACAACGGCACGCACGTGGATGCACCTTGCCATTTTGTGGCGGGCGGCAGAGGGATGGATGAGGTACCGCTGGATGTTTTCTACGGCCCCTGTACGGTGGCGGATTGCAGCGGCGTCATCAGCGCGGCGGCTATCGCGCCCGTGCTGGCTACCTGCCACGAGCGGCTGCTGCTGAAGGGCGGTTGTGAAATATCCAGGGAGGCCGCCGAGGCCATCGCTGCCTCGCGTGTGCGCCTCGTCGGCGTGGAAGGGCAAAGCGTGGGGAACGCGGATGCGCCCATGGCCGTGCACCTTGTGCTGCTGAACGCGGGGATCATACCGCTGGAAGGGCTGAACCTATCCGGTGCGGAGGCGGGGGCGTATACGCTCTGCGCCTTTCCGCTGAACCTGCGTGGCGCGGATGGGTCGCCCGTGCGGGCGGTGCTGATATCTCGGCCATAGACACAGCGCATCTCGGCGCAGGACTCAGCCGGCAGGGGAGACTTTACACACAGTGTCACTAAAAAAAGGAGGGGCTCCATATGGATGCGCAAAACCAGGTGATGCAAGGGCTGTTTGCGCGCAAGTCGGTGCGCGCTTACGAGAAAAAACCCATCTCCCCGGAGATGAAGCAGGCCATCCTGCAGGCTATGATGGCCGCGCCCACGGCAGGCAATCAGCAGCTCTACACCGTGCTGGATATCACTGACCAGGCCCTGAAGGATCACCTGGCCGTCACCTGCGACAACCAGCCTTTTATCGCCAAAGCACCGCTTGTGCTGGTGTTTTTGGCCGATTGCCAAAAGTGGCGCGACGCGTTTTTAGAGGCGGGGGCGGATCCCCGCGCGCCCGGCGTGGGCGATTTGATGCTGGCGGTGACCGATTGCTGCATCGCCGCCCAAAATGCGGTGGTGGCGGCGGAGAGCCTGGGCATCAGATCCTGCTACATCGGGGATATCATGGAGCGCTGCGAGGAGCACCGGCAGTTGCTGGGCCTGCCGGATTACGTCTTTCCCGCCGCCATGCTGGTGTTCGGCTACCCTACGGAGCAGCAGCGGCAACGCGCCAAACCGGATCGCTGCGACCTGGCCGATATCGTACACGAGAACCGCTACCGCAAGTTTTCCGGGGCGGATCTGCGGCGCATGTTCCGCGGGCGCACCGAGGGCCGGGGCTACGATGACTGGATGGCGGCTTTTTGCCAGCGCAAGTTCAATTCTGATTTTTCCCGGGAAATGACCCGATCCGTGGCTGCCTATCTCAAGGCCTTTGAGGGCCAGCGGAGCTGAGCGCGGCTTGCGAAGGGAGGAACATGGGTGAGAAAGAAGCGAGGCGCCCTGTGGCCTTTGTTTGTTATTTTTTTTAAGGCGGGCACTTTCACTTTTGCTGGCGGGCTGGCCATGCTGCCCATTATCGAGCGGGATGTGGTGGGAAAATACGCGCTGATGGAGAAGGAAACGTTCTTGGAGTACGCCACGCTGGCACAGACGCTGCCGGGCGTCATCGCGCTGAACTGCGCCGTGTTCGTGGGCGGGCGCGTGGCGGGGCCGGCGGGCATGCTGGCGGCCGGCGTGGGGGCCACGCTGTCAGCTTTTGTGCTGATGCTGGCCGCCACCATCGCCATGGGCTTCATCCCCCGGCAAGGCCCGGTCATGGGCGCGATGCAATGCATTCGGGCCGCCTCTGCCGCGCTCATTCTCTCCGCCGGGTTTTCGTTGGGGCGGCACAACTTAAAGAGTGGGTTTGCGGTGCTGGTGATGCTGGCGGTGCTGGCGCTCGCCGTTTTGACGCGGATCAGCGCGCCCCTGCTGGTGCTGGGCGCGGGTTTGGCCGGCTGGGGCTGGCAACGCCTGCGCGCGGCAAAGGGGGTGCGGTTATGACGCTGCTGGCCCGTTGCGCCGTGTTGGCCTACACCTTCTTCAAAATAGGTCTGTTTGGCTTTGGCGGCGGTTACGCCATGATGTCCATGATCATGGCCGAGAGCGCAAAATTGTCGATCACCATGGCGCAGTTAGCCGACTTAAACGCGCTGGATCTGGTCGTGCCCGGCCCTATCGCCATCAATTCCGCCACGTATGTGGGCTATCTGTACGGGGGTTTTTGGGGCGCGCTGGCGGCCACGCTGGCGGTCATGCTGCCATCCTTTTTGCTGGTGGCGCTGGTGATGCGCTTTATAGACAAGTATCGCGGCAACACGGTGATGGAGGGCTTCTTGTATGGTGTAAAGCCCGCCGCCGTGGGCCTCATCGCTTACGCCGCCCTGGCGCTGACGGCAGGGTTGCTGCTTGTGCCGGGCGGGGATTGGGCGAACCTGTTTGCAAACCCGTTGGCTACGGTATCCCCGTTGATGCTACTGGTATTCGCCGCTGTGGCGGTGGCCAACATCGGCTTTCATGTCAACCCCATTTTGCTTACGCTGCTGGCGGGCGTGCTGGGCGCGGTGGTGGGCGGTTAGGCAAGTGCCAAACAAAATTGTCTTTATAGAACTTGTACCAAGAGGGTTTGTCCAACTTTTCAAAAAAATAGCGCGGCTCATACAAATGAACCGCGCCATACGCTAATTTTGATGCGTAACATACCCTACGCAGCTACTCCGCTGTTCTTGCTACCAGACTTACTGTGATCCTTGCCTTCGCAAAGGTGGGTCGTGCCGTCATAGGCAGCCATCTTGGCTTTTTCAGCGGCATATTTCTCGTCTGCCTGCGCCTGTGTCAGCGTTCCGGCTGTAACCGCCGCATCCAGTTTGGTTTTGGATTCTGTCAGATAGGCGGCTTTGAATGCGTCAACCTTACCAGCCGCAATCAGCAAATCACCAATCTTGCCGTCTTTGACCGCATCCTTAACTTCGTCTTTGGTTTTGCCGAGAATGTCCGCCGCCAAATCTATCGCATCAATATGAACGCCTTTTGTGCCTTTGGATGTGCCGGTGGTCTTATTGCCTTTAGTGGGTTTCGTTGTGAGGTCGGCAGAACCGTCCCATGCATCAACGGCTGATTTTTTTGCCGTGTATTTTTCATCCGCCTGTGCCCCAGTCAGCGTTCCCGCTGTGACTGCCGCGTCCAGCTTAGTTCTATATTCTGCCAGATAAGCTGTTTTGAAAGCGTCCAGCTTTCCGGCAGCGATAAGAAGCTGGCCGAGCGAATTGTCTTTCAATGCGGCTTTCAGTTCATCCTCCGTTTTGCCCAACACAGTGGCCGCAACAGCGGTTTTACTGACATGGGTGGCGCTGACTTTTTTACTGCCCTTCGCAGGATCAGCGGCGCTTGCGCTTTCTGATGCGGTGGTATCTGCGTTTGCCGCTGCCATCGCGGTCATGCTAACGCCGCCCACAATCAAGACAAGAGCAAGCAGCGCAGCCATGAGTTTAGCCGGTTTCTTCACGAAATCATCTCCTTGTTCAAAAAATAGTATTGTTGCTGTGATTAAAACAAAAATCTTAGTTCAATGGAATCACCCCCTTTCCCATTAAAAATTCGCTACCTGCGCCCTCCGCCTTTGCTGCCGCCCATTCCTCCGGCGTTTCTGCCGCCCATCATGCCCTGAATGGTTGTTGTGGCGGTTACTGTTGCAAGAGCAGTACCATTAACCGTAATCTTATAGCTTTGACCATTCACAACGCCGGGTATCATCAGGCAGTATGAAGTAACATTCGATTCCAATGTCAGGCTCCACAAATCGCCGACTGCCATTTTTGCCCCGGCGCTGAGATTGGCTGTTCCATAGAGGGCAGGCCGTATCGTGCCGCCGTTGTCTACATCGGTTGCGTCACCGTCGCGGGTCGCGCCGATAAACACCGCGATGGTTCCCCCTGTGACTGTGAGCGTTCCGTTGGCGTCAATGCCGTCGCTGGTGGTATAGAGCGTAATCACGCCGCCGCTGATGGTGATGCCGACAGAACTGCCAGCCGCAAAGTGATCGTTGCCGTAACGTCCGCCTCCAACATTCGCGTTTGTACCGCCTGCCGCGTTAATCCCATCGTCTGTCGAGTGCACAACAATCGTCCCAGACGAAATGCTGACATTGGTTCCCTCCAGGCCTTCGTAAGACTTTGTAACATTGATACTTCCGCCACTGATTGTGAGTGCGTTGTCGGCATGAATGCCATCGTCACCGGAGGACAAGGTGAAGTCGCCGCCGCGAATGGTGATATTGCCATTTGAATGAATGGTGTCGTCCGCACCATTGATAACAAAAGTACCGGCGGAAATGTCCATATCGCCTGCTGCTTTCAGCCCTTTATAGCTGTCTGAGGTGTCCGTAGCCCCCGTAGTATCGCCGCCGCTTTTGATGTCAAAAACTCCGCCTGCAATCAGCAGCCCATTCTCACTTTGAATGCCGTCATGCACCGCCACAATTTTGAAGGTGCCGTCTGCAATATCAATCGTTCCGGATTCTTCTGCATTGCTGGTTTGAATGCCGTCATTCCCGGCGGTTATATTGAAATTTCCGCCAAGAATCGCAACCGAATCATTGCCGCGAATACCGTGGTTCGCCGCGTGGACAACAATGCTGCCGCTGACGATAACAAGATTATCCTTCGTCCCGATACCGTTGTTAAATCCGGCGGTGACGGTAAGTGTACCTGTTCCATTGATGGTCAAGCTATCTTTGCTGAAAAGAGCCGCATTGGGTTCTTCATTCGCGGTATCGGTATAAACGAACGCACTGCCGCCGTCGGCAAGGGTATTCTGTGTACCCGCCGCCAATGTAACTTTCAAATTGTCGCACTGGGGCGCGTAGATTGCCGCTCCGCTCTTATTGGTAATTTGTGCGCCATTGAGCACAAGCTGCACTTCGTCTTTGGTTGCGGCATCCACTACAATCTGCCCGTTGGCAGTTGTGCCGCTGACCACATATGTCCCGGCTGTCGTGACCGTAACCACATTTCCCTTGACGGTAACACCGGAACCGTTTACTGAAATGGAATCACCCAGAACAATTTTCGTCGCTGTCGCTTCATTCCATGAACTGTCCTTATCGTCATTACTGACGGAAACCGGTGCGACTGGTGGGTTGGAAACGCTTGAATCAGAAGAAGCGCCGTTATTATCAGAGGCACTCTCATTGGGTGTAGATGTCGTATCGCTTGCCGAGGATTGTTTTCCACATCCGGCAAGCCCAAAAATCAACGCCCCGATAATCAATAAAGAAATCAATTTTTTCATCGTGTAGCACCTCCTTAATATTCGCCCATTTGGGCGTTCAAAACCAGCGTGATGTTCAGGTTTCCGTTTCGGCAGCGCAGCTCGTCAATAAAGGCTTTTTCGTCCATATCTGCTTTGACCGTGATTGCGTACTGCAGTTCATAAAGGCTACCCAAATCGGCGGTTTTTATCTTATTCAGCGTATAGGCGCTGATATGCTTTTTCAAAACTCCGTCCAGCGCGTTTTGATAATCGAGATTTTCCGGGATGGTGATTTTTAGCAGCTTTTGTATGGATTTCTGTTGCCCAAAATGGCAAAGCCTCATCAAAATCATCACGCCGCATAAGATAACCGTGGCGATAACCGCGTACAGCACATAACCCATGCCGCAGGCAAGCCCAACAGCGGCGGTAAACAGTACATAGGTAACATCCTGGGGGTCGCCCGGCACACTGCGAAATCGAACGATGGTAAAGACACCGGCCAAACTAAATGCCTTAGCAATATTGTTCCCAACAAAAAAGATGATAATGGTAATCACCGCTGGCAAAATTACCAGCGTCCACGCAAAGTTCTGCGAGGGGGTCTTGTCCTTGTGGGTTTTCATGTAGCAAAAGCTGATGGCAAGCCCAAGCACAAGGGCAATGCCCAGCGCAATGAGCAAATTGGGCAGGGAAAACGCTGCATCTGTGCCGTAGGTGGATGTAAAAATGGAATCAAGCATATTGAACCTCTCCTTTGTAATTGGGTATGGTAATTTCACCGGGTACAAGAATGACAAAATTTTGTTGAGGCTGTGCCCTCAATTGGTTCTGATACTCTCTGCCGTATTTGGAAAAGCTGGTCGGGTAGATACGGTATTCAGAAAGCAGATGGGACAGCCACAGGGGAATGCTTTGCGCGACCTTGATTTCCATCAGCCGCAGATTGGGATCCAGCAGCGGCTCTCCATAAACCGGAGAAGACAATGAAAGGTCGGCGCGCCTTGTAACAATGCTGCTGTCAAAGGATACCCGCAAATCGTGCTGTCCTGTGCCGAACCACGCCATGCGCTCATAAGCGAGATATACTGCCGGTTGCAACTGCTTATGGGACAGCAGATAGGCCGTTTCATTGATGACCTGCTCGTTCATGCCTTCACAGATTTCCGGCTTTATACCGGTTTTCAAAAATTGCTCTGCGGCGGAAAGCGTAATGCCGCTGCGCCTTTTGTTGACCAGACTGCGAACCTTCTTTTTGATTTCCACATAAACCATGCCGTCCGATTCTGCCGCGCCGTAAGACCGCACACGCAGTTTTTCTTTGTACGCCGGCTTTTGCAGAGAGGTGCGGATGAGATGGCTGTCGGTTGTGTCGTAGTAGATATTACAGATGGAGTAAGTATCGCCCTGCCTGTTATATGCGTCCGGCTCCATATAATCGGATAATCTCCCCTGCAATTTTTCGTAAGTATCACAGTCAATCATGTACTTGTTTTCATAGCGGTTAAAAATTTCGATTGCCATTGTGTTTCGCTCCTTTGCTTGATTGTGCTTTTAGTATAGCCGCCCTTTGTGATATGAATTTGTAATGAAACGCCGGGTTCTGTGAAATCAAACAGAAAAATCCCCACTCAAAACGAGCGGAGATTTCAAAGCAAATCTGTTTTATTTATTTTTTTAGTTCAAACCAAAACATGCTGCCGCTGCCAACGGTGCTTTCCAC
>JAITTS010000175.1 GCA_031286995.1 Oscillospiraceae bacterium | reverse complement strand
TTGCCATCTATAACATCTGGAGCAATACTCGTATCAAAACTTGTTTGGCTTTTCGCTCCCCTTTGCAGATGATTGCCGCCGTCTGATTTCTTTCACTCATCATTGACACCTGAACACCCTGCATTTTCAGATGATCTGGCGCCCCGGCCCTACTCTTGCCGGACGAGAATGATACGACCGCAGTTTTCGCACTCTACCGTGACACTGCCCGAGCGTATCTTGTGCAACACCACGGAGGGTAAAGACATGTTGCACCCGCCGCACCGATCCTCGTTCAGCCGGGCCATGGGCGGCATGCTGTGGCGCTTGATGGTGTTGTAGTGATCCAGCATCGCTGGGGTGATGCCCTCGGCAGCCTTTTGTGCCTGGGCTTTCAGCTTGTCGAGCGCCCCCTGCTGATCCTTGTACTCCGTGTCGTAGGCGGCCTTTAGCTGGTCAAACTCACCCTTGACCTTGGCGGCGCGCACGCGCGCCTCGTGCTGCTGTTTATCTCTATTTTCCGCATCCTTGCGCATCTTGTGCAGCTCCGCCTCGTAGCGGGTGATGCTCTCTAGCAATTTCTGAAAAGCGCTGACGTTCTCCCGCACACCGGAGAGCGCCTGCGGCGGAGCGGCATCCAGCGCGGCGGCCGTTTCACTCACCGCGTCGCGCAGGCGCACCACCTCATCCTGCAAGGCTTCCAGCCTGTCAGCCATGACCGTCACTTCACCCTCAATGCGCTTGACGACGGTCTGCTGATCCAGTATAAAATCCCGCTGCTTCAACAATTTCTGGCGGTTGGGATTGGCCCGCATCTCTCGCTCGTAGCGCTCTACCTCAATATCCACCTGCTGATACTGCCACAACAACTCCAACTGATCCACCCAAAGCCCTCCTGCGGCGCGCACGCGCCCTGTAATGAATCTCAGTATGCCTTTACCCGGCGCCCAAAGGGCGCTTGGTTCATACAAACGACCCGTACATCGTATTGTAACGCATGCAGCCTGCTTTGTAAACCCTGTGCCAATGCCAGCGCGCCTGGCTGCTCGGTGGCCCAGTGCCCGGCCTCCAGCACGTGCAGGCCCATGGAGACGGCATCCAGCGCGTGATGGTAACGGCATTCGCCGACCAGCAGGCAATCCGCGCCGAGAGCCTTTGCCTGGGGCCATAGGTTACCCCCCGCGCCGCCGCACACCGCCAAGCGGGATACCGGGGCATCCGAGGCCGCGCAGCACCGCACCGCGTCGCCCAAGCGTCGCTCAACACGGGCCGCCAAGTCGGTCAGCGGCATGGGCGTAGGCAAATCCGCCGCGCGCAACATGCCATCCGCCGCCGCCGTGTCAAAGCCCAGAGCGGCCAGCAGCGCATCGTTCACCCCGCCGGCGGCCGCATCCCAATTGGTGTGCATGGCCGCCAGGCACAAATCTTCACGGATGATCCGGTGCAGCAACGCACCCTCCGGGTCGTCTGTGCGCAGATCTTTGCGCGGCGCGAGCAACACCGGATGATGGGTAAGCAGCAGTTGCGCCCCCGCCTGCCGGGCCGCCCGCACAGCGGCGGGTGTGGCATCCAGCGCCACCAACACGGCATCCACCGGGCGATCAGGATCACCAATCAGCAGGCCCACGTTGTCAAAATCCATAGCGGTCTCAAAGGGCGCCATGGCCTGCAAAACGACCAGCACATCCGATACCTTCACGCTTCCTCTCCCTTCTGCGCCGCATCTACCCAGGCCAGCTCTTGGGCTACGGCCCGCACCTTGACTGCGCTGCGCGCGCCGCGCGCCGCATCCAGCCCGCGCAGCACGCCTTGCAGCACGTCGCGCCGCCAGGCCAGCCAGGCCGCAAACACGGCGGGCCGCCTTTGCAGCAGCAGCGGCCCCAGCGCGCACTGCTTGGGTGTAAAACTTTGCCCTCGCCCGCGCCGGGCCGCCAACGCGGTGTAGAAGCGCCCATGCGCCCGCACCAGGGCCTCATCCTCCAGAACAAAACCACCCTCCGCCAACCAGGCGCGCAGCTGGGGCGCATCCAGGTTGGGCTGCAAGATCAGCCGGGCCGCGCCCAAGTGATCCGCGCCCGCCGATAGGATGCCGCGCATGGTCTTGGCCCCCATGCCCGCAAGCACCACCGCATCCGCTCCCAGTGGTTCAAAGGCCCCATCCAGGGCGCGCAGGCCATCCGCCACGCGGAACACCGCCCGATCCGCCAGCCCCTCTGCGTTCAACAGGCGGCGGGCCTTGGCCAGAGATGGCGCGCTGATATCCGCCGCCAGCACCCGGCGCGAGACGTCGGCATGCAGCAAAGCGCAGCAAAGCCGCCCGTGATCCGCGCCGATATCCGCCACGCGCTTGGCATCGCCCACCATGCCGAGCAGCAAAGTCAAGCGCGCATCCAACACCGGGGCTGCCTGCCGCAAACGTCCTTCCCCCATTCTCTGCACTGCGGGCAACAAAAGCGGCGAAGCCATCTGGGGCCGCGGCGCAGCAGCCGCAAGGGCCCGGATCGCTTCGCCGGGATGGTTCAGGGGGCGTACGCATGCGCACGCTTGCCCGGTGGTCGCTCAATCCAAAAAATCTTTCAGCTTTTTTGATCGGCTGGGGTGGCGCAGCTTGCGCAGGGCCTTAGCCTCTATCTGGCGGATGCGCTCACGGGTGACGTTAAACTCTTTGCCCACTTCTTCTAAGGTGCGCTGGCGGCCGTCATCCAGGCCAAAGCGCAGGCGCAGCACCTTTTCCTCTCGTTGGGTCAAGGTATCGAGCACATTCATCAACTGCTCCTTCATCAACATGAAGGATGCGGCTTCCGCCGGGGCGGGCGTGTCGTCATCCGGGATGAAGTCGCCCAGGTGGCTGTCCTCCTCCTCGCCGATGGGGGTCTCCAGGGAGACGGGCTCTTGGGCTATTTTGATGATCTCGCGCACTTTATCCTCGGATATGGCCATCTCGCGGGCGATCTCTTCGGGCAGGGGCTCACGCCCCAGCTCTTGCAGCAACTGGCGTGAGACGCGGATGAGCTTGTTGATGGTCTCCACCATGTGCACGGGGATGCGGATGGTGCGGGCCTGATCTGCGATGGCACGGGTAATGGCCTGCCGTATCCACCACGTGGCGTAGGTGGAGAACTTGTAGCCCTTGCTGTAATCGAACTTCTCTACCGCCTTGATGAGGCCCAGATTGCCTTCCTGTATTAAATCCAGAAAGAGCATGCCGCGGCCTACGTAGCGCTTGGCGATGGATACCACCAGGCGCAAATTCGCCTCGGCCAGCTTGCGCTTGGCCGCCTCGTCGCCTGCCTCCATGCGCTGGGCGATGGCGATCTCTTCATCTGCGGTCAGCAGGGAAACCTTGCCGATCTCTTTGAGATACATGCGAACCGGATCGTCGATGCTGATGCCTTCTGGCACGCTCAGTTCGCTCTCTATCACCACCGGTTCCACGGGCTCGGTAGGCTCGTCCCGCTCCAAGATGTCGATCTCATTGACCACATCCACGCCCATGGATTCCAGCGCCTCCAGGATGCGGTCAAACTGATCTGGCTCTATCTCCAACTCCACCAACTGATTCATGATCTCCGTATAGGTCAGCATGCCCCTGGACTTGCCGGATTCCATCAATTCGTTGATCTTGCCCTGTTTCGTATCCGGTTCGTTGCTCAAACGGATCCTTCCTTTCGGCCCTGCTTCAAGCGGTTCAATTCCTGCATCAGTTCGTGTATCTGCGCCATGGCCTGTTGCCGCGCCTCGCCATCCAAACCCGGCAACGCCTGGCTGTGCTCGGCGATGCGCTGCTGTATGCTGTGCCTGTGTATGCGTAGCAGGCAATCAGCGGCGATTTCAAGCGCTTGGTCGGCCTCACCCTGCAGATCCAGCCCAAAAATCTCGGCCATATCCCGCCGCTGAGCGTCATCTTCCGCCTGCTCAAGGATGGCGGAAGCGCTCTGCCCCGAAAACAACCGCTCCGCCACAACCCGGTGCAGGGGCACTGTAAAAGCCAAGCCCGAAAGCACCTGGGGCGCTATGCGCCCCGCGCACAGCAGCGCCAGCAAGGATCGTTCCGCCTTCACATGATCCGGCAAGGCGGCGGGCGCAAGCGAATTTCTGGGTCGCGCCGGGGTCTTGGGCGCGAGAACCGCCTGCTGGCCCACTTGTTGCAACAGCACATCGTGAGAAAAACCGGTGGCAATGCTCAGGTGGCGCAGGTGGTTCTCCAGCTCCACCGGCTCGCGCACTTTGCGCAACACTTCGGCGCAAGCCTTGGCGTAGCCCACGCGCCCTTCCTCTTGAGACAGGTCGTAGCCGGGCCGCAGGGCATCCATGCGATAGGTGGCTGGATCCATGGGCCTCAAAGCCTCAAAGGCCTCCAGCCCGCAGGCGCGAATAAATTCATCGGGATCCTGGCCATCCGGGAAGACCAGCACCTTGGCGGGCACAGCCTCCTCCTCCAGCAGATCTAGCCCCCGGTGGATGGCCTTTTGCCCGGCCGCATCCCCGTCGTAGGCCAGCCACACCTGTGGCGCGTAACGCTTCATCAGCCGCGCCTGCTCTACGGTGAGCGCCGTACCCAGGGTGGCCAGCACGCCTGTGACACCGCGCTGCACCAGCGACGCCACATCCATGTAGCCTTCGACCAGGATCACGCGGGAAAGGTCGCGCACTTTGCGCAGCAGGTGCACCCCATAGAGGCCCAGCCGCTTGTTGAACACCGGCGTATCCGCGGTGTTGAGGTACTTGGGCTGGGCGTCGCCCATGGCGCGGCCCCCAAAGCCCAGCACCTGCCCACCGGCATTGATGATGGGGAACATGGCGCGGCCCCGAAACATGTCGTAAGCGCGCTGGTTCTTATCCACCGCCAGCCCGGCCCGCACCAGTTCCGCCGGGGTATAGCCCTGGGCCGCAAGCGCCTGGGTCAGGGCATCCCACGCATCCGGCGCAGCCCCCAGGCCAAAGCGGCGGATGGCCGCATCATCCAGCCCGCGCCCGTGCAGGTACGAAAGCAACGGCGCGCCCTGGGGGGCCCAAAGCTGGCTGTGAAACCACTGGGCCGCAGCCCGGTTGGCTTCATAGATGCGCGCCTTTTCGCTCTGCAAGCGCTCGTAGTGGGCATCCTCCAGCCTTTCGGGCAGGGGCATGCGCACCTTTTCCGCCAGCCGGTGAACCGCTTCGGGGAAAGCCAAGCGCTCCATTTCCATCACAAACTGTATGACGCTGCCCCCTGCCTTGCACCCAAAGCAGTAGTAAACCTGGCGGTCGCCATCCACGCTAAAGGAGGCCGTCTTTTCGTGGTGGAAGGGGCACAGACCCCAATAGCGGCGACCGCTTTGCTTGAGCGTGACGTACTCTGACACGACGGATACGATATCCGCGCGCTCGCGCAGTTCGTCCAACCATGCGGGAGAGAACCGCCCAGACATCCGTTCACCATCCTATTCATTCGCCGAAATACGCACATTTCCTGCATTTTCGCGCAAGATTTTTTGCCTGAATCATTCAAAAATTCTTGGGGAATGCAGAACCTAGTTATATCCATCCGTGTACAGAGGCATTCATAAATCGGCAAAAGCATCCGGCAGCAACCATTTTTCAAAGCAGCGCATGGCGTATCGATCCGTCATGCAGGCCACAAAATCGCACACAGCCTGATGGGGCCCCTCCTGCTCGCTGATGGCCACGTACTCTGGCGGCATACAGGTCGGGTTTGCCAGGCAGTGGGCCACCAGCGCCTCCAGCACGTAGGCGGCCTTTTCCTCCTCCGTGCGCTTCCAGGGGCTGTAGTACACCTGCTGGAACAGAAAATCCCGCAGGGTATCCGTGGCCTGCCCCACCATTTGCGACATGCGTATTTCACCCTTGCCCGCGCTCTCGCGCACCACGTCGCACACCATGGTGTTGATGCGCCCGGCGTGCGTGTCACCCAGCACCCGCAGGCACTCTGCGGGCACATCGGTCAAACGCAGCGCCCCCGCGCGGATGGCGTCATCTATATCGTGATTGATGTAGGCGATACGGTCGGCCAGGTGCACACACGCGCCCTCCAGCGTAGCGGGGTGCACGTCACCCGAGTGGTGGACGATGCCGTTCCGCACCTCCCAAGTCAGGTTCAAACCGCCGTCACCCTCCAATATATCGACGACGCGCAGGCTCTGTTGGTTGTGTGCGAAGCCCCGGGGCATCAGCTTATCCAAGGTACGCTCCCCCATGTGGCCAAATGGGGTGTGCCCCAAATCGTGCCCCAGGGCAATGGCCTCGGCCAAATCCTCATTCAAAAACAGCGCTCGGGCCAGGGTGCGCGCCACTTGGGCGACCTCCAGCGTGTGGGTGAGGCGGGTGCGGTAGTGATCGCCGCCGGGCGAGAGCACCATCTGCGTCTTATGCTTCAACCGGCGAAACGCCTTGCAGTGCAGAATGCGATCCCGATCCCGCTGGAAGGCGGGGCGGAGCGCGCAAGGCGGTTCGGGTCTTTCACGGCCCCGGCTATCCGCGCTGCGCACGGCAAAGGGTGAGAGGGTCGCCGCCTCCCGCATCTCAATTTGTTCACGCACTGTCACGGCGCTCCCTCCCTCATCATCTAGAATTGTGTATCATTTCGATGCGCCGAGGCAAAAAACCTGCAAGGCATCCCTCGACCTAAGGGCCAAAAAAGCGCCCCCCTGTTTCGGAGAACGCCCGGCAAACAACAAAGCTAACCCATCCCAAGCGCTGGCCCGCGCCTACAAGGCATTTTTCAACGGCTCGGGCAATCTAGTCATCCAGGCGCAGGATGCGCGCCGCATTTTGGCAGAACACCATGTCCGCCACATCAGGCTGATCGACGAAGGCCTTCTCGCATTCCTCAATGGATCGGGCCACGCCATCAAAAGGATAATCAGATGCGAACAGCAAGCGATCCGCGCCAAAGAGGGTTGCCAGTTCGCGCATGACTGCGGCATTCTTGAAGGATGTGTCGGTGTAGACGTTTCGCCAGCCGTGCTTGTGGATGGCCTCGGCCAGGGATTCGTATTCCCACCCACAGTCGCCGCCCGCATGCGCCGGGATGAGTATGTAATCGGGGTAACGCGCGATCAGCGAGAGCATGTGCGAAAGCTCGCCGTACTCCTTGGGCGCGAGATGCCTGTAGGGGCTGTCGGGCTTGTAGTAATCGTTGATGCCGCAGTGGGCCGTGATGGGCATGCCGCGCTGCCCAAAGACCTCGACCGCGGCAAAGGTGCGCGGGTCTGTAAGCGGCACGTTCTGCAGGATTGGGTGCAGCTTCAGCCCCCGTGCACCCAGCCGGATATCTTGGATGAGCTTCTCTTGCATCTGCGCTGTGGGCAAGGTAAAATCCGCGCTGGTGAAGGGGATGAGCCGCGGCTCCAGCTTGGATGCGGCCAGGGCCTCCTCAAAACTGGTGTTGGGCAGCACGGGCAGGGATACCGCAAAATCCACCCCGCAACCGGTGAGCATTTGGGATGTGGAGGCCAGCCCGCCCAGCGCCCACACGCGCTTTTGCCCCGCATCAATCAGTACATTCTGCGCCGCCTGATCCTCCGCGATCAGCGGGCGGCAGTAACGATCGCGTGAAAGCGCCTCAAAGGGATCGGGGAAAGGCGGATACACCCGCGGGGCTTTGAAGGTGATGTTCTGATTGCCGTGAAAGATATCACCCAGGTGGGTGTGAAAGTCGATAATCCTGCGTCTCATGCACGCGCCCCCTCGCGGCCCGTATCCGTCCGCCCCAACATTCTGCGCGCCATGATCAGCGCGCCGTCCGCCGCATCCAGGTAGGATATCTCCACACGGGCATGCATGTACTTTTTGTGCACCAGGGTCTTGAAATTATCAAAATAGATGGGGCTTTTGGTGATGGCGCTGCCCCACGCGCCGACGGAGAAGGCTTCACGCTGATCAAATTGCAGCTTTTTGATGACCCTGTCGGTCAGTTGAAACGCCTCGCTGACGGCGTGCTGCAGAATGGCGCGCGCAAAGCCGTCGCCTGCCTGCGCCGCCTCATCGACAAAGTGGGCGATGCCGGGGTCGTAAAAACTTTCGGATGCGATCTCGTCGCACAGGCGAAGCATAGCGGCGTGGTCATTCAGGCCCAGCGCGCCGCGCAGGATGGTGGACAGCGCCGATTCCGGCTCATCCCCATCCAGCACAAAGGACATGTGCCGCAGAGCGTGGCGGGCTATCCATGTGCCGCTGCCTTCGTCACCGAAGAGGAAGAGGGGCCATCCGCCGCTCCTGGCCGTTTGCCCGGAAGCATCCCGTCCAAAAGCCACGGAGCCGGTGCCCGCAATCACCACCACGCCTACGCCGCCCGTGGCCGCGTACAGCGCCGCTTCAGCGTCGTTGACGCATGTGATGGGGCAATTGAACCCCGGCAGCGCGCTGTAGGCCTCTTCCACCAAATTTTTATCCTGCTGGCAGTCGATGCCCGTGGTGCCACACACGATAGCCTCGCAATCGGCCCGGCTGCCGCCAAATTGCGCCAGGCAGGCGTCTATGTTATCCGCCGCACAGGCGGCCATGCCTGCCAGGCCCAGGTGGTGATGGCTTGCGGGCGCGCCCATGTACGCGCCGACAATGGACTCTCCGCAGGCGGCCTTTACCAAAAACTTGGTGCCACCGCTATCAATGCCAATGATATACTTCATGCGCTATCTCCCATTGTTAAACTTGGTAGGGCACTTGGCGGTATACACGTCGTAAATTTCGTTGCCTGC
>JAITTS010000172.1 GCA_031286995.1 Oscillospiraceae bacterium | reverse complement strand
GTTACGCTTACCATGACAAGTCGCTCCTTTCGGTTCGATTGTGGTTTGCTTTTCACTCACCATTTTACCAAACCAAGAGTGGCTTGTCCTTTTTTCACTTATCTATTGTACCTCGACACATAAGCTTTATTTTTATTCATTTATACGCGTACAGGCCCGGCAGCCGGCGCACACGTTTGCTTGCGTGAGCACCGGCCGCTTTATGGCATGGATGAAATACCATTTTCTTCATGTATCCGCGCAGAGGCGGAATTTTTTATGCAAACGCCGGTGACGCTTTCGAAGAAGAAACCGTCATAATCTCCACCCTGTCAGAATGCGCAGCAGGCCTTCCAGAAAACCCGGTAGCGGCACATCCTCCCCCGCTACGGCGGGCAGGCGCGCCACCTCGCTATCCCCCAGCATCACGCGCACCTCGCCCAGCAGATCCCCGGCGCGCACAGGCGCATCCACGCGCTCCGGCAGAGCCGCCTCCATGCGCAGCCCTTTTTCTTCGCCCTTTTTCAGCAGCAGCGCCAAGCTCTGCCCCACCACGGCCTGCACGCTCTCCTGTGCGCCGCGGCGCACGGCCACGGCCATGCCCAGGCGATCGCGGGCATTCGCCACTTGCGCCAGTTGGTAGTTGGTAAAGCCATAATCCAGCATGGCGCGGGCCGCATCAAACCTGGCCTGGCTGCCTGTGGAGCCAAGCACCACGGCGATGAGCCGCAGGTTGCCCCGCTTGGCCGTGGCGCTGACGCAATACCCAGCCTCGTTGGTAGAACCTGTCTTATACCCATCGCAATTTTCGTAGAAGCGTACCAGACGGTTGGTGTTGGTCAAATCCGTCACCCGGCCGCCCTTGTGGGTGACAGTATCCATCCAGATCGTGCTGTACTTGTAGTACAGGGGATGGGCATCCAGCCTGCGGGAGAGCTGGGCGATATCCGCGGCGGTGGTGTAGTGCCCCTCTGCGGGCAGGCCGGTGCAGTTGAGATAGCGGGTATCCGCCAGCCCCAGTTCCGCCGCGCGGCGGTTCATGCGCTGCACAAACAGTTCTTCCGCCCCGGCGATGTGCTCGGCCAGAGCCACCGCCGCGTCATTAGCGCTGGCCACGATGGTGGCCTTGAGCAGTTCTTCCAGCCGATAATACTGGTCGCCATCCAGCAGGGCTTGGCTGCCCCCCATGCCGGCCGCGCGCTTGCTGCACAGCACCTGGTCATCCAGCGATACTTCCTGGGCCTCTATGGCCTCCAGTGTCAGCAGGATGGTCATAATCTTGGTGATGCTGGCCACAGGGCGGCGCTGCGCCGCGTTGTGGGCAAAGATGGCCCTGCCCGTTTCAGCCTCTATCAGTGTGGCGGATACGGCGTTCAGGTTCAGCGATACGGCGGACTCTATGGGCGCTTGCGGCGTTTGCGGCGCACCCGCTCCCTCCGCCCGCGCCGCGCCTGGCCAAGCCGCACAGCAAAGCAAGGCGGCCAGGGCGAAACACAACATTTTTTTCATGCAAAAAACCTCCCGCGCTTCTTGGGCACAGCATGCCCGGCGGAAGGTTTTTTCATGCGGTGGATTGGGTGGCGATACCTGTCAATCCAGCCCGGCCACCACGCCATCCAGCAGCGCGCGGAAGGTGTGCTTCACGCGTTCACCCGTCTCCATCACTTCCTCATGGTTGAGAGGCTGATCCAGAATGCCCGCGGCCATGTTGGTGATGCAGGATAGCCCCAACACCCGCATGCCGCTGTGCCGCGCCACGATCACCTCTGGCACGGTGGACATACCCACCGCATCCGCGCCCAGGCCGCGCAGCATGCGGATTTCCGCCGGGGTCTCAAAGCTGGGGCCGGTCAGCCAGGCGTAGATGCCCTGGCGCAGCGTGATGCCCAGCGCCTCGGCGCTGGATAGCGCCAGTTGCTGCAGCTTGGGGTCGTAGGCCCTGGATACATCCGGGAAGCGCGGGCCGAAGGCATCCAGGTTGGGGCCGATGAGCGGGTTGTTGGCCGCGAGATTGATGCTATCCGTGATGAGCATCAGATCCCCCGGCGCAAAGCTCAGGTTGACGCCCCCCGCGGCGTTGGTGACGATCAGCGTCTGCACGCCCAGCAACTTCATCACCCGCACGGGCAGCGTCACATCCCACAGGGGATAGCCTTCATAATAGTGGAAACGCCCCTGCATCATGGCCACGCGCTTGCCGTGCAGCGTGCCCGTGTGCCACTTGCCCGCGTGCCCCGGCACCGTGGAGACCGGGAAGCCCGGTATCTCCCCATAGGGCAGCGCCCTGCCCTCTTGCAGCGCCTGGGCATAATCCCCCAGGCCGGAACCCAGGATGATGCCCACCTGCGCCCCGCCGCAGGCCTCTTCGATGACCCGGGCCGCACCCTCTATGCGCGCCATGGCCTGTGCCTTATCCACCATGTGCCTTCCTCCTTACGTGTTGGGTTGCAGCGCCGCCAGCCAGGATGTGCCGGCCAGGGGGTTGCCCAGGCCGAAAAAGTTCAGCACCGTGGCGGCGATATCCGCGTAGGTATCCCGCGTGCCCAGATCCGTCCCGCCAGAGAAGGCCTTGCCGTAACACAGCAGGGGGATGTGCTCGCGCGTGTGGTCGGTACCCGGGTGTGTGGGGTCGCAGCCGTGATCCGCGGTGATGATGAGCATATCTTCCGGCCCCATGGCCCCGAAGATGGCGGGCAGCGCGTCGTCAAAAGCGCGCAGGGCTTGCGCAAAGCCCGCCGCGTCGTTGCGGTGGCCGTAGAGCATATCGTAATCCACCAGGTTGGTGAAGATCAGCCCCTCTTTCATCCCGCGCATGGCATGCAGCGTGGCCTCTATGCAGGCGAGGTTTCCGCTGGCGTGGTTGCTGCCGGTGAGCCCCCGGTTGCAGAAAATATCCTCTATCTTGCCCACGCCGCAGGTTTCCAGCCCCGCGGCGAGCAAAATATCCAGCATGGTCTCGGGTGGGGTAAGAGAAAAATCGCGCCGCGCGCCGGTGCGCATGAACGCGCCGGGCTGCCCCACAAACGGCCTGGCGATCACCCGGCCCACGGCCAGGGGGCCTGTCAGCATATTTCTCGCCACCCGGCAGAGGCGGTAGAGCTCTTGCGGGGGGATGATCTGCTCATGCGCGGCGATCTGAAACACGCTATCCGCGGATGTGTAGACAATGGGGCTGCCTGTGGCCATGTGCCGCGCGCCGAGTTCATCCAAAATAGCGGTGCCAGATGAGGCATAGTTGCCCAGGGTGCCTCTGCCGATAGCGGCCTCGTAGGCTACGATAAAATCCGCCGGAAAGCCCTGCGGAAATGTGGGGAACGCTTGGGCGAGCACCGCGCCGCTGATCTCCCAATGGCCGGTGGTGGTATCCTTGCCGGGGGAGCGCTCTCTGGCGCGGCCAAAGGCGCCCATGGGCTTTGGCGCAGGGTTTGGCAACGCGCTGCCCTGTATGTTGGCCAGGCCCAGCCGCCACAGGTTCGGCAGGGCCGTGGGGCAGGCCGCGTATACGTGGCCCAGGGTGTGGGCCCCCAAGTCGCCGTAGCGCGCCGCATCCGGTAGCGCGCCGATACCCACGCCATCCAGCACGATGAGGATTGCTCTTTTTGCCATCATTTTGCCCTCGCTGCGATGTTTGCGGGTACACCCGCAACCCTATTGTACACCGGGTGGAACAAAAAACCAACCATCAAAAAAGGTGAGGCGCGGCGCGCGAACCGCTTGACCCAATCAGCAGTGCCAGTTGAGCTTGGCGGGGTTCGGCTCATCCGCCAGGGCCACGGCTTACGGAGCGGCCTTTTCAGTCTTGGCGCGGCCCGCCTGCGCTATACGATAACGCTCGCCACATCCTCGGGCGTGATGCCGTACAGCGCCAGCGCCTGCCCGGCAGCCGCCAGGCGCGCGCGCACAGCCTCCGCCTCATAGGGGCAGCCCTGCAGTGTTGCGCGCAGCGCCGCCATATCCGGCGCGCCGAAGAAATCCCCATGCAGCGCGATATCCGCGATGCGTCCGCCATCCACCTGCACGTGGGCCTCCACCGTGCCGCCGGGGAAGCGCGCCTTGCGCACAATACCGCACGCCGGGGATTGGCCGTACACGGCAGCCCAGGCCCGAAACCGCTGCTGAGCGATTGCCGCCAGCGGCGCGCGCTCCGCCGGGGTCAGAGCGCGGCGCTGCCCATCTCCCAGGATGGCCGCCACCATGGCATCCCGAAAGCCTTCGCCCGTCATGCCGGGCAACAACGGGGCCAGGTTGATCACCCTGTCGCGCACGGATGCCACGCCCTTGGCGGCTATCTTAACCGCATCCACCGTGGTGGCGCGCGCCATCTGCCCGATATCCGCATCAAACAGGATGGAGCCGTGGTGCACCACCCGGCCGTTTTTGATGTACTGGGCATTGCCGCAGCACTTTTTATCGCCCACCAGCAGATCGTTGCGGCCCGAAAAGCGCGCGTCTACGCCCAGGCCGCGCAGGGCACGCAGCACCGGTTCCACAAAGGGGGCAAAAGCTACCCCTGCGTGCGCCTGCGGCGCGATGAAGGTGAACTGCCAACTGCCGGGATCCGTGTAAATGGCCCCACCGCCAGAGAGCCTGCGCGTAACCTGGATGCCCTGAGCCCGGGCGTAGGCCAGATCAATCTCCGCATAGATGTTTTGAAAGCGCCCCACCATGAGCGTGGGCACCGTGCGCCAAAAGAGGAATACCGTCTCGCCGCCGCAGGGCGCGCGGGTGGCCAGGTCGTACTCCAAGGCGAAGCAGAAAGCCGCATCCATGGACTCGCAAGGGATGTATATCACGGCGCGCAGGCCTCCCCCTGGGCAAACAGCTCCTCCGCGCGGTAGCTGCTGCGCACCAGCGGCCCGCTGGCCACGGCGCGGAAGCCTTTTTGCAGCGCCACCTCTTTATAAAAATCAAAGCGCTCCGGCGGTACGTACTCCTGCACGGGCAGGTGCGCCACGCTGGGCCGCAGGTATTGCCCGATGGTGAGGATATCGCAGCCCGCGGCCCGCGCGTCATCCATCAGGCTAAAAAGCTGCGCTTCGCTCTCCCCCAAGCCCACCATGACGCCTGTCTTGGTGAAGATGCCGGGGGCCTTCTCTTTGCAGTAGCGCAGCACATCCAGCGATCGCCTGTAGACCGCCTGTGGCCGTACCAGGCCGTAAAGACCGGGCACAGTCTCCAGGTTGTGGTTCAGTATATCCGGCCCAGCGGCCAGCACAGCATCCAGCGCCGCGCGGTCACCGGCCAGATCGGGTATCAGCAGTTCCACCGTGGCGCTTGGCAGCGCCCGGCGCACCGCAACCACGCAAGCGGCGAAGTGGCTTGCGCCGCCATCCGGCAGATCGTCGCGCGTTACGCTGGTGATGACCACGTGGCGCAGGCCCAGCGCCGGAGCGGCCTGGGCCACGCGCCCGGGCTCCGTGGCATCCACGGGTTCCGGCTGACCGTGGATCACGTTGCAAAAGGCGCAAT
>JAITTS010000165.1 GCA_031286995.1 Oscillospiraceae bacterium | reverse complement strand
CGGAATACCTCAGAAGTTTTCCTCTCTTATATCATACTTACTTACCTCTTGTCAATCCGTGACGACATTGTCTAGACATTAGCGCGGCGGAGCCGGTGCTTTCCACGGAAGCTTGAAACCTTACGAGCGGTTATCTCTGTATTTGCGGAGGCTTACAATCGCTTTGACAAGGAAAAACAACGCTGGCGCGCTGCACATACCCGAGGCGAAGTTCCCTTCTCTGTACTCAATTTCCTTTAGATGAGCTCTTGCCCACTCCCTTTTTTTGCAGAACGTTGACATTGATAGATAGAGCAGATACTATAGATGGTATCATTGGTGATAAAATGCTGTCAGCGGGTGTGCGCATTCAAAAAGCAGGAAAGGGAAGATTTGTTGTAGGAGGGAAAGCGCAGATGAAAAGCTTGAGATGGTTTTCCGCCGTGTTGGGGATATTGGTGCTGCTTGCAAGTGCGTTCGCCACGGCTGAAGGGCCTGCGATGACCATTGGGGTAAAGGTATCGGAAACAGTGGTTGTGGTAGAAGGGCAGCCTCAAAATGCCGCTGCGGAAGGAACGGGTGCACAAGAGGCGCCCCCAACGCCGCACGGGCTGGAACAACCTGCGGCGGATGGGGGGCCAATCGGCCAAGAGCTCACAGAAAGCGTGTCCGAGCCAACCTGCGCACCCACGGAAACGGAACCGGCCCCGGAGGCAGGCCTGGAATCTACGCCGGAACCAACCTTCGGGCCTACTGCGGAACCGGTGGCGGAAGAATCAACCGGGCCAGCGCTGGCCTGCGCGATACGGTGGGTTTTCGGCGCGGGGGAAGGCCTGCCGGGCTGGGGTGAGGCAATCACGTTGCAAGCGGAAATAGACCCTGTTGCCGAGGGCGCGCGCCTGCAGTGGCAGATTGCCCCTAAGCCTGCGGATCAGCTGAAAGAGAACGAAGAAGAATGGGTGGATGCGCCAGGCGAGTGCGGCCTTCGCTATACCTTTACGCTGGCTGAGGGCATGCAGGCATGGCGCTGGCGGCTGCGCGTTATCCCAGCCGCTGGCGAACCCGTGTACTCGGATGAGGTGGCGTTGCCACCCGTGGCCGTAGACGAAGAAGACGATCTTGCCGATGGGCCCGGGGCATTACCTGCAGAGGATGTACTGGGCGCACAAGAGGCGACGGCGCTGCCCATGGCCAATATTCGTTTTACAGCAGGCGTGCCGGATGAGGAGATCACCATCGGTACGGAGATTGTGTTGCTGGCGGAGATTGAGAATGCCCGCGAAGGAATGGTGCTGCAGTGGCAGTATGCGGTGGATGGTGGGGCGGAACCTGCGTGGGAAGATATCGCGGGGGCAAATGAAGCGGCCTATGCCTATGTGCTGGATGAAGAGAATGCGCAGTGGCTGTGGCGGTTACTGATTACGGTACCAGAACCGGCGGAGGAAGAGCCGGGGGACGAGGCAATAAGCGTGGCGGAAGAATCGCCAGCGGATGAGGGAACCCAAGCGACAGAGGCATCAGGCGGGTTGGAAGCGGAAGCAATTGCGGCGGAAACATTGCCACAGTAAGCTTTGACGCAAAACAAAAAGCAGGCTGCATCGAGAATGCCAAACATTGCATGTACAGCTCGCACATGTCTAACTTTTCCTTCTCTAAACCGCCATGACATTGACGGATTTTTTTGCCCGAAAATTTCTGTTTTTTATTCCGAAACCATGTCATAGTAAAAAAGAGCCTGAAACCACGGCTCATCAGCCATGCCTATAAGGAATTGAAACGGCACCTCCTGCTCTTCTGTTTGGCCTTGCATTTTTTTCATCAACCTTGCCTTCAAAATTTTGCTCTCGCTTGTTTGCCCGCGCCATCCCGCGCAATCACTCCCAATTTTGCTGCTTTGCGGCTCCGCTGCCAGTAACCTTTTGCATCATGCGGCCTGCCTTCCACCATGCTAAGCGCTACAAGCGTGCCGCGCCGCGGCAAAAGGAGGGTCGGCCCGTGTTCAGTTTTGTGCTGCTGGGCGTTCAACTGCTGGTGACCGTGGTCATCGGTGTGTATTTTTTTGTGCAATTGCGTTCGGGGCAAAAGCAGCAGCCCCCCGCCAAGCGGGAAAGCGGGCGGGAGATGGATAAGCTGCAGCGCATGCGCGCCATTCACCTATCCGAACCGCTCAGTGAGCGCGTGCGGCCCGTCCGCTTTGAGGATGTGGTGGGCCAGCAGCAAGGCATCCGCGCGCTGGAGGCCATTCTCTGCGGGCCCAACCCGCAGCACGTCATCATCTATGGCCCGCCGGGCGTGGGCAAAACCTGTGCGGCCCGCCTGGTGCTGGAGGCCGCCAAAAAGGTGCGCGGCACGCCCTTCGCGCCCGATGCGCCCTTTGTGGAGATGGATGCCACCTGCGTGCGCTTTGATGAGCGCGCCATCGCCGATCCGCTCATCGGATCGGTGCACGATCCCATCTATCAGGGTGCGGGGCCGTTGGGCGTGCAAGGTGTACCCCAGCCCAAGCCCGGCGCCGTGACGCGCGCCCATGGCGGCGTGCTGTTTTTGGATGAGATTGGCGAGCTGCACCCCACGCAGATGAACAAGCTGCTTAAGGTGCTGGAGGATCGCAAGGTGTTCTTCGAATCCGCCTACTACAACGCGGATGATACTGCGGTGCCGCGCCACATCCACGATATCTTCAAGCGTGGCATGCCCGCGGATTTTCGCCTGGTGGCCGCTACCACCCGCGGCCCGGCGGATCTGCCCCCAGCCCTGCGATCCCGCTGTATGGAGATTTACTTTAGGGCCTTGGAGAGCGACGAGGTGGCCGCCATCGCCCTGGGCGCCGCCAAGCGCGCGGGCTTTGCCCTGCAAGAGGCGGATGCCGCCCTGGTGGGCCGCTACGCCACCTGTGGGCGGGATGCGGTCAACATCGTGCAGATGGCCGCCGGCGTGGCCCAGATGGATGGGCGCAGCCGCATCGACCGTGCGGATGTGGAGTGGGTTGTGGATACCGGCCACTACACCGCCAGGCCCGATCAGCTGGCCCAATCCACAGATACCGTGGGCCGCGTGCACGGTTTGGCCATCTACGGCGCGCACCAGGGCGCGGTGATGGATATAGAGGCCGTGGCCACCCCCGGCACAGGCCGGGTGACTGTCACCGGCATCGTGGAGGAAGAGGAGATGGGGGTGGATGGCCATCGTCTGCGGCGCAAGAGTACGGCGCGCGGTTCCGCGGAAAACGTGGCCACCCTGCTGCGGCGTATGGGCTACGATGTGGGGCGGTTTGATTTGCACATCAACTTCCCCGGCGGCGCGCCGGTGGATGGGCCTTCCGCCGGGGTGGCCATGGCGGTGGCGGCCTGTTCGGCGCTGACGGGCCGCCCGGCGGATGGCGGTACGGCCCTCACGGGCGAAGTATCCGTGCGGGGTGAGGTACGGGGTGTGGGTGGGGTGCCCGGCAAGGTGGATGCCGCCCGGCGCGCGGGTCTGCGGCGCGTGTTGATACCCAAGGAAAATTATCTGCAGCGCTTCGATGCCTGCGGCATTCAGGTGGAGCCCATCGGTACGCTGGATGAGGCCATCGCGCGGATGCTCGCGCCGGGCGCCATGCCCACTGCCCCGGCCCGCGGCGCGCAGGATGCCCCGCGCCCAGAGCCCCTGGCCGTAGCCAAGGCCGAGGCGGGCGAGACCATAACCCTGGCCACGGATTAGGCCCTGCGGCAAACAGCGGCAGGCCCCGCGCGGCTTGCATTTGCGTCCTGCATCCGCTATAATAAATTATGACGGATAGCGTCACAGTCAACCGTCGGCGAGACGGGGCAAGCGCCCCGCCGCTCCGCTTTTTATTTAGGAGGCAACGATGCCGAAACCGAGCAAAAACCCCAGCGTCGTGCTGCAGAACCCCGTGTTGTTACCCATGCTGCCGCTACGGGGCATCATGGTATTCCCATACATGGTGTTGCATTTCGATGTGGGCCGCAGCCGCTCCATCCAGGCGCTGGAACAGGCCATGGTGGAAGATCAGCGCGTCTTTCTCACCGCCCAGAGAGACGCGGATCAGGATGATCCGGGGCTGGATACCCTCTATGTCGTGGGGGTCATCGCCCAGGTTAAACAGATACTCAAGCTGCCCGGGGATAACATCCGCGTGTTGGTGGAGGGCGAGCAGCGCGGCAGGCTGGAGGCCATTGTAGAGGAAGACCCCTGTTACATCGCCCGCATCACCCCGGTGCACACGGTCACACCGCCCGCCAGCACGCAGACGCGCGCCATGCTGAAGGCCACCATGCACTTTGTGGGCGAGTACGCTAAGATCAGCGGTCGGGTGAGCAGCGACACCATGGATTCGCTGAAGAACATCCACGATCCCTGCCAGTTGGCGGATGTGATCGCCGCCAACCTGCTCACCAGGCTGGAAGATCGCCAGCGCGTGCTGGAGCAGTTTGACGGCACAGAACGCCTGACGGATCTGTGCACTATCCTGGCGCGCGAGACCGAGCTTGCGGGCGTGGAGCGTGAGGTGCAGGCCCGGGTCAAAAAGCAGATAGAGAAAAACCAGCGCGAATACTACCTGCGCGAGCAAATCAAGGCCATACAGACCGAGCTGGGGGATAGGGAAGCCACCAACGTGGATGACCTGCAGCAACGCCTCGGCCATACGCCTCTCAACGATGAGGCGCGCGAGCGTGTACAGCGTGAGATACAGCGCCTATCCCACATGCCCCCGGGCTCGCCGGAGATCGGCGTGTGCCGCACCTACATTGAGTGGGTGCTGGATCTGCCCTGGGGCAAGCGAACCCCGGATAATCTGGATCTGCGCCGCGCTCGCCGCGTGCTGGATCAAGATCACTTCGGTATGCGCCAGGTGAAGGATCGCATTGTAGAATACCTGGCGGTTCGCCGCATCAAGAACGACATGAAGGGTCCTATCCTGTGCCTGGTAGGCCCGCCGGGTGTAGGCAAAACATCCATCGCCCGCTCCGTGGCGCGCTCCCTGGGGCGCAAGTTTGTGCAGATGTCCCTGGGCGGCGTGCGCGATGAGGCCGAAATACGCGGCCACAGGCGCACCTACATCGGGGCCATCCCTGGCCGCATCATCTCCGCCATCAAGCAGGGCGGCACGGAGAACCCGGTTTTTCTGTTTGACGAGATCGATAAGATGGGCAACGACTTTCGGGGCGATCCTGCATCCGCCATGCTGGAGGTGCTGGATGGGGAACAGAACTTTGCCTTTCGCGATCACTACCTGGAGTTACCCTACGATCTATCCCGCGTGCTGTTCCTCACCACCGCCAACACCGCAGATACCATCCCGCGCGCGCTGTTGGATCGCATGGAGGTGATTCAGCTTTCGGGGTATACGGAGGAAGAGAAACTGCAAATCGCCAAGCGGCATCTGCTGCCCAAGCAGATCAAAGAGCACGGCCTGGCCCCGCACACCGTGCGCGTGCCGGATAAGTTGATGCGCGCGCTGATCACCGGCTATACCAGAGAGGCCGGGGTGCGCCAGCTAGAGCGCACCAT
The DNA here is from genome assembly GCA_031286995.1 of Oscillospiraceae bacterium. Classification (GTDB taxonomy): domain Bacteria; phylum Bacillota; class Clostridia; order Christensenellales; family Aristaeellaceae; genus JAITTS01. Next base: position 5,900 of record JAITTS010000165.1, on the reverse strand, counting down.
CGGCAAGCTGGTGCGCAAGGCCGCCGTGCGCATGCTGGACGAAGGGTGGGAGGAGACCACCCTCACGCATGACCAGGCGGAGAAGGATTTGGGCGCGCCACGCTATCGCTTTGATAGAGCGGGCAAAAAACCGGAGGTGGGTGTGGTGAACGGCCTGGCCTACACCGCCTTTGGCGGCGATACGCTGCAAATCGAGACCAGCGTGATGCCCGGCACCGGCGTGCTGGAGTTGACCGGCCAGCTGGGCGATGTGATGAAGGAATCCGCCAGGGCGGCCAAGAGCTGGGTGCGCGCCCATGCGGATGGCCTGGGCATCGCGCCGGATTTCTACGAAAAGATGGATATTCACATCCACGTGCCCGAGGGCGCCGTGCCCAAGGACGGCCCTTCGGCCGGGGTGACGCTCACCTGCGCGCTCACCAGCGCGCTCACAGGCATCCCGGTCAAGCAAAACGTGGCCATGACGGGGGAGATCACCCTGCTGGGGCGCGTGTTGCCCATCGGCGGGGTGAAGGAAAAACTGCTGGCCGCCCACCGCGCGGGGGTGGATACCGTGCTCATCCCCCAAGAAAACGTAAAGGATTTGGAAGAGGTGCCCGACAACGTGCGCCAGCGCCTGCAGGTGTTGCCCGTTACGAGCATCGACGAGGTGCTGCACATTGCCCTCACCCGTCCGCCCGAGGCTCTGCATGGAGGTTAAGCGCGCGGCCTTCATCACATCCATGGCGACCTACGGGGCCTACCCCGACCAGGGTCTGCCGGAGGTTGCTGTGGCGGGCAAGAGCAACGTGGGCAAATCATCCATGATCAACTGCCTCTGCCGCCGCAACAAACTGGCAAAAATCAGCGGCACGCCGGGCAAGACACGGTTGATCAACGTGTTTTTAATCAACGATGATCTGCACCTGATCGATTTGCCCGGCTATGGCTTCGCCCAGGTCAGCAAGGCTGAAAAGCAGCGCTGGGGCGAGATGATAGAGGGCTACTTTGCCGCATCCGAGACCCTGCGCCACGTGCTGCACCTGGTGGATATCCGTCACGAGCCCACGGCGGAGGATAGGCAGATGCACGCCTTTCTGCGCGACACGCAGGCCCCTTACACGGTGCTGGCCACCAAAGCGGATAAGATAAGCCGCGCCGCCTACGCCCGCCAGGTGGCAATCATCTGCCGGGCGCTGCAGGTGCAGCCCTGGCAGGTCATCCCCTGGTCGTCGCAGGATGGCACAGGCAGGGATAAGCTGCTGGATTTGCTGGGCGCTCTGGCGGCGCGGGGAGATGTTTCTTAACCGGCCCTATGGCTGGTTTTTTTTGTGGCAACGCCCCGCCTCGTGACAAACTTTGATCCAATTTACATTTTAGCGCATGGTTTCTGTCTCATGAAACGTCTGTTACAATTGATAACCTAAAAGGGAGAGTTACATGAGCGCAGCAAACCTACATACCGGCCTTTCAAACGCGGAAGTCCAAGCGCAAATCGCGCAGGGCAAGATCAATACTTATAAAGAGACCACATCCAAATCCACCGGTGAAATCATCAAAAGCAACACCGCCACCTTTTATAACATGCTCAATGTATGCCTGGTGAGCCTTGTGGCGCTTACCGGGCATTTTCGAAATGCGCTGTTCTTCTTTGCCATCCTTGGTAACACATGCGTAGGCATCTATCAGGAACTGCGGGCCAAGAAAACGATAGAGAGCATGTCTCTGCTGGGCAAAACCCAGGCGCGCGTTCTGCGCGACGGCGCCGAGCAAGCGGTGGATAAAGGACAGATTGTGCTGAATGACCTGTGCATTCTGAAGAAGGGCGCGCAGATCCCGGTGGATGCGGTCATCGTCGGCGAAGGATTTATTGAGGTGGATGAATCCATGCTCACCGGCGAAGCCGACCCTGTGATCAAGCAAAAGGGAGATAAGGTGTTCGGCGGCAGTCTCGTGCTGCTGGGGCAGGCTCAGGCGCAGGCTTGCGCCGTCGGGCGCGATGTGTACATCAACCAGCTCAGCGCCGAGGCAAAGACCGTAAAAATTCAAAAATCCAAGCTGCAGCGGCAAATCAACAGCATCATCAAGGCGGCTACGCTGATGTTGGTTGTGGTGGGGCCGTTTTTGTTCATCCGGCAGCTGACGACAGTGCAACAGCAGTATCTTATTGACTGGCAGCAGGCGCTGCTCAGGGCCCTTACCGGGGTCATCGGCATGGTGCCTCAGGGGCTGGTGCTGCTGACCAGCGTGGCTTTAACGGTGGGCGTGATCCACTTGGCGCGGCAAAGGGTGCTGACGTAGGAGCTTTCGGCCATTGAAAGCCTGGCCCGGGTGGACGTGCTGTGCCTGGATAAAACAGGCACGCTTACCGAAGGCACGCTGCAGTTGACGGAAACCGTGTATTACAGCCTGAACCGGGACGAGGTGAGCCGGGCACTGGCCGCCGTAGCTGCCGCGGATCAAGAGCAGAACGCGACCGTGCGGGCGATCGGCGCGGCCTTCCCCAACGCGCCGGATTGGCGGGCGGTCAGCAAGATGCCTTTTTCCTCACAAACCAAGTGGCAAGCCGTATCGTTTGAGGGGCATGGCACGTTCATCCTGGGCGCGCCGGATGTGGTGTTGCCCTATCAGGCGGATGAGGCCCTTCTTTTTTGCCGAGAGGCAGCGGAGAAGGGCGCGCGAACGCTGGCCCTGCTGCAAAGCCCGGCGCAGACAGCGCCGGAGACCTTGCCGGAAGACCGGCGGGTACTTGCGGTGCTGCTGATGACGGATCAGGTTCGCCCGGATGCCGGCAATGTTTTGAATTATTTTAAGGCCCAGGGCGTGGAGGTTCGCGTGATTTCCGGCGACCACCTCGCTACGGTCGCGCGTATTTGCGAAAGCGTGGGGCTGACAGGCGCGTGCGTGGATGCGCGGTAGCTGCCCCTCGAAGAGACGACGCTGCGGCAAGCCGTGCGGAATGCCCGCATATTCGGGCGCGTCACACCCGGGCAAAAAAAGAAAATCGTCAAAGCGCTGCAGGATGACGGCCACGTCGTCGCCATGACCGGTGACGGCGTTAACGACATCCTGGCGCTGAAGCAGTCGGATTGCGGCATCGCCATGGCCACGGGCAGCGAGGCAACACAGTCTGTGGCACAGTTTGTGCTGCTGGATTCTAACTTTGCGGTGCTGCCCCAGGTTGTCGATCAGGGGCGACGGGTCATCAACAACGTCAGTCGGGTGGCAAGCCTGTTTTTAGTCAAGACAATCTGGTCTTTTTTGCTGTCGCTGATCTACGCTATCGTGGCGTTTCCTTATCCGTTTAAACCCCTTGAGATGCAACTGCTGGATTTTTTGGGCATCGGACTCCCCAGCTTTTTTTTAGCGCTGGAAGCCAATTATGAAATTGTGAAAGGCGATTTTATTAAAAAACTTTGCTGAATGCCATACCCGGCGCGGTGGCCATTTTTACGTGTCTTTTCATGATGGTGAGTGATGTTCGGATGTTCGTAGGCTTACCCTTCGAGTTGCTGTATTCCGAAATCCCTACCATCGGGATTGTTGTCGGCGTATGCGTGCACCTGTGGACGCTCTTTCTGGTCTCCCGGCCCATGACGCTGTGGCGCAAAGGCGTCTTCGCACTGATCATTCTGGCGGGCTTGATGATCGCCGTACTGCCGCCGGTTCCCCGGTTTTTCGGGCTGGTACCCCTGTTTCCCGACAACTTTGTGGAAACGGTCACCTACTGCGCCATTGCCATCATACTGACAACGATTTTGCGCGTGGCGTTGCGGCGCTTCGCGCGCCTGACCTAAGCCGCACCGCTACGCAAGATTCAGGTGCTTTTTCAGCGCCCGGTTCGATACGCACGCATACACCGCAGCGCACACCGCACTGGCACATACCGACCACCAGAACATAAAGCGCACAATGCCCTGGGCAGGGGCCTGGGCCTGTATAATCCAGCCCGGGCGTGCGTATTCCACTACCCGCAGTATCAGCAGGGGCACAACTTGCTCTAACATGTAGAGCAGCGCGGCAAAGCCAATGGCCGCTCCCAGCTTGTTCTTGCTGGCCTTCCATTGGCCCAGGGATAGGGAAGCGTAACACAGCAATGTCTTATCCACCGCCACCACGAACAGCCAGATGGCCGCGTAAAGCAGCAGCGTGGCGTAGTTAAAGCCCGCCTCCTGCGCTAGGGGCTCTATCAGGGAGACGATGTACGCCCACTGGCGGCCCCAATCTGCGGGGTTTGCGGCCAGCAGCGCCACAGAGAGCAGCACCAGCGCGAAACTGAGCACGTTCCACAGCAGCGATACCATTAGCTTGGCCAGTATGTGCTGTCCCGCGGTCACGGGCAGGGTGTGCATCAGGTAGCCCTCATCGCCCAGCAGGTTTTTGTAGAAGCGCTGCACCATGATCACAAAACTCATCGCCACAACGCCCACCACAATGACCACATACAGCGCGGTACTGACGGCGACCATGATGCTCTGGGTCACCACAAAGCGGGTGGGCAGCAGACGGCTCACTTTGTAAAAACCGGTCATCAGCGCCAACAGCGCATAGAGGATGAGAAACAGGCGGCCCGTGGCCTTCAATTCATTGCGAAGCAGCTTGCCTAACATTTAAACACCTCCCGAAACAGCGCATCTACGGATTTGCCTTCGGCCTCGCGCAGAGCATCCACCTGGGCTGTGCGCAGGATGCCGCCTTCGCTGATAAAGATCACCTCATCCAGCACGCGCTCCACATCCGCGATCAGATGGGTGGAGATGAGGATGGTGGCGTCTTCATTATAATTAGAAAGGATTGTACTGAGTATAAACTCGCGCGCCGCCGGATCCACCCCGCCAATGGGCTCATCCAGCAGGTACAGCTTGGCCTCGCGGCTCATCACCACGATCAGCTGCACCTTCTCCTTCGTACCCTTCGAAAGGGGTTTGATCTTATCCTGGGGGTTGATGCGCAGTCTCTCCAGCATATCCAGTGCCTTGTGTTCGTTAAAGTCTTCGTAAAAGTCCCGAAAAAAGGCGATTAAATCGCGCACGCGCATCCAGTCGCTCAGGTAGGTTCGTTCCGGCAGGTAAGATATCAGCCGCTTGCTTTGCACGCCTGGCGCGTATCCGCCTATGCGTATCTCGCCGGCCGTGGGGGTGATGAGACCCGTGGCCAGCTTGATCAGCGTAGTCTTGCCGCTGCCGTTGGGGCCCAGCAGGCCCACGATGCGCCCGGCCTCCACGGTTAGGTCAATGCCAACTGCCTTGCCATCCGGGCCTGCGGTGCCCAAGGCCAGCTTGCGGCCAAAGCGCTTGGTCAGCCCCTTGCATTCCAATGTTGCAGCCATAGAGGTGTCTCCTTTTTGTTATTTTGCGCCTTCGTTCTGGTGCGCTTGCCGGGCCAAAAAGGCCAGGGCTTCCTGCGGCGCAAAACCCAGGCGCGCCATGCCTTGCAGGTATCCGCGCGCTTGCAGGGCGGCCAGATCTGTGCGCAGAGCGTCGATGCGCCCTTGGTCACCCGTAATAAACCGCCCGGCGGTGCGTTGGGTGTTCACCAAACCCGCTTGCTCAAGCTCCGTCAGGGCGCGCTGCATGGTATTGACGTTGACGGATGCCTCCTCCGCCAGGTCGCGCACAGAGGGAAGCCGTTGGCCCGCCGCATACACACCGGTCATGATGCGTACTTGCAGGTGCTCTAAAAGCTGCGTGTAAAAGGGTCTATCCGGCAGCAATTCCCATGCCAAGCAACTTCCCTCCTCTCGGTGAGCATTTGTATTAACACAATAATACAGCTTTATAGTACGCCAGGGTGCTTGTGCTGTCAAGACCTTTTTCACACCTTGCCTTGCACGCCAAAAACCTGTATAATAGATGCAGAGATCAAGGAGTATAGGCCAAAGGAGGGATTTGCGCATGAAGCTCATCATCGCCATCGTACAG
>JAITTS010000090.1 GCA_031286995.1 Oscillospiraceae bacterium | reverse complement strand
CCCAGGTGGTGGCGGTATCGGATGCCGGCACAACGATGCGCTTGCCTGTGATGTCGGCCTTGATCTGCGTCCACACCCGGCTGTTGGCCGCGCCGCCCATGGCCCGCAGCGTGACCGGGATCGCGCCGGCCTCCCGCGCGACCTCCAGGTTGTGGCGCAGGGCATAGGCCACGCTCTCCATGCAGGCGCGGATCAGGTGGGCGCGGGTCTTGGTGTAATCCAGCCCAAAAAACACGCCCTTGGCGCGCGGATCCCAAATGGGCGATCGCTCCCCCGCCATGTAGGGCAGGCACACCAGGCCGTCGCTGCCAGGCGGCACAGTGGCCGCCAGGTCGCTCATTTGCGCAAAGGATAGCTCCGGGCACACCTGCTCACGCAGCCAGCGCAGCACGCCGCCGCCCACAGAGCCCCCTTGCAGCAGCCACAGGCCGGGCGCCACGTGCATGCCCAGGATGAGGCGGCGATCCGCCACGCAGGTATCCATGCAGATGCTCATGCCCCCTGCCTGGCCGCCCTGCTCCTGGGTCTCGCCTGCGCGAACCACGCCCGCGCCCAACGCCCCGCAGGCGGCATCCAGCCCGCCCGCTACCACAGGCGTGCCCGCGGCCAGCCCTGTGAGCGCCGCGGCCTGCGGGGTGACATGCCCCACCACGGCGTGGCTGGGGAAGAGATCGGGCAGCAGGGCGGGGTCTGCCCCCAAGGCGCGGCACATATCCGCATCCCACCGGCCCTTGCGCATATCAAAACAGTGCAGGCCGTAACCCTGGGATAGATCGTGCGAAAGCGCGCCGGTCAGCCTGTAGGCGATAAAGCCGTTGGATTGCAGCATTTTGTAAGCGCGCCGGTACACATCCGGCAGGCAGTGCCTGTACCAGACAATCTTGGGCAGGGTGTAGGTGGGCTGCAGCGGATTGCCGCACAGGGCGAACACCGCATCCTCCCCCACATTTCGCTGCCAATCCTCACAGATGGCCCTGGCGCGGGTGTCCGTCCAGATGGGCGTACGGGTGAGCACCGCGCCCTGCTTATCGACGGCGATGGCGGACCAACTTTGCCCGTCTATGCCCACGCCCGCGATATCCGCCGGGCGTATGCCGGCCCGGGCCAGCAGCGCCTGGCAAGCGGCGCACACCGCCGCCCACCACGCCTGCGCATCCTGCTCCGCCCAGCCTGGCTGGGGGTAATAGACCGGATATTCGCGGCTGGTCTGAACCAGCAGGCCGCCGCCCTCATCAAAGAGCGCCAGCTTGCAGGCCGAGGTGCCGATATCAATGCCCAACAGATAGGCCATGCGCTATGCCCTTCCTTCCGCCCCGCAGAGGCGTATGCGGTGCTCCACCAGGGCCTGCACCGCCGCGCGGCCCGCTTTGAGGTAATGCTTGGGGTCGATGGCATCCGGTTTTTCCGCCAGGGCTTCGCGCACGGCTCCGGTGAAGGCGGCGCGCAGCTCCGTGGCGTAGTTGACCTTGCAGATGCCTCTGGCGATGCACGCGCGCACCTGATCCTCGGGTACGCCGGATGTGCCGTGCAGCACCAGCGGCACGGATACCCGGGCGCGTATCGCCGCCAGGCGATCCAGATCCAGCTTGGGCTCGCCCTTGTAAAAACCGTGAGCTGTGCCGATGGCCACCGCGAAGGAAGATATGCCGGTGCGCCGGGCAAAATCCGCCGCCTGATCAGGGTCTGTGTACCGTACTTCGGCGCTGTGGGCATCCTCCTTGCCGCCAACAGTGCCCAACTCCGCCTCCACAGGCACATCCCCGGCGATACGCACCACACTGCGGGTGAGGGCCGCATTCTCTTCGTAAGGCAGGGTGCTGCCGTCAATCATCACCGATGTATAGCCCGCGGCGATGGCGCGCCGGGCCAGATCCAGACCGTTGCCGTGATCCAGGTGCAAAGCGACGGGTACGGCGGCGGCCTGCGCCAGGCGTGAAACCAGCCCGGCGAACACCTCGGGCGGGGCAAAACCCAGGGTGCCGGATGTGGTCTGCACCATCACCGGCGCGTGCAGCGCATTCGCCGCAGCCACCACAGCCTGGGCCATCTCCATGTTCTCCACATTGAAGGCCCCCAGGGCAAAGCCCAGGCGCTGGGCCTTGCGCAGCCATTCCCCGGGTGAGACGAGCGGCATAAAACGCACCTCCCCAAAAGCGTAACGTTTCTCTTTTTTTCAACAAAGTACCGCAATCCGCGGAAAATGTCAACCCTCGTCAGCGGATATCCGCCACGGATTCGCCCAGCTGCAAATCCGCCTGCAGCGTCACTTGGCGGGCGGGAGCCCCGGCGTCCTCCTCCAGGCGGGCGAGCACCAGGGTGGCGGCCTGCATGCCGATCTGCTGCACGGGCTGATCCACAATGGTCAGGCGTGGGCGCACCACTTTGGAGAGCTGTAAATTATCAAAGCCGATAAAGGAGATATCCTGCGGCATCTTGACCCCCATCTCGTTGATGGCGATCATGGCCCCCAGGGTCATGTCGTAGTTGGTGACCAGCACGCCGGTCAGGTCGCCCGCGGCCAGCAGTCGCTTCATGCGCTCGTAGCCGCCCTGTACCGTGTAGCCGCCGTAGCGTATGCGCGCGGCGGGCAGGGTCAGGCCCCGGGCCTGCATAGCCTGGCGGCAGCCCAGCAGCCGCTGTTCAGAGGTAAAGATATCCCTGGCCCCCACGATGATGCCGATGGCCCGGTGCCCGCGGGAGAGCAGGTGCTCGGCTGCCGATTGCGTGGCGCGCACATTGTCCACCATTACCGCATCCACCCGGTCCGCGTGCTTGCTGATCATCCGGTCGATAACCACCACGGGCAGGCGCTTCTCCCACGCGGGCTGCAGATGATCCCCCGTCTGATCCACCGGCATGCTGATCAGGCCATCCACGCCCTTGTTGACCAAGAAGCGCACGGCCTGGCGCTCCAAATCCGCATCCATGCGGCAATCGCACACCAAGATGGCGTAACCGCGCCTGCGCAACACATCCTCCATGGCGGTGATAACGGTGGTGATGAACACGTTGCTCAGCTCGGGAATGACAATGCCCACGGTACGCGATCTGCGGGTCTTGAGACCGCGGGCGATCTCGTTGGCGGTGTAGTGCAGATCCGCAATGGCCTGGTCTATGGCCAGCTTGTTCTTGGGCCGCACGTTGCCGCCGTTGAGGTACTTGGATATGGTGGCCAGGCCCAGGCCCGTGCACCGGGATATATCCTTGATGGTCGCCGCCGTATCCGGCGCCCCCTTTCGCATGGCGCGAGGCCAGGCCTCAGCCCGCCGCCAAGAGGCCATGGCGGCGCAATCGCGAAACGTTACGGTTTAATGATGACAGTATACAGCTTGGGCGGCGCAAGCACAACGGGCAAATCAAACTTTGGCGCGCTACGCAAACCTTCTGTACCCCAGCTGTACCCCGCAGGATTCTCGCACGATCAGCGTGGCCTCGCGCATCAGCGTAAAGGGGGCCACGGGCGTCACCCTGGCGCCCAGCAGCTCTTGTATGGCGCTGCGGGCGTGCTCGGCCGGGTGCAGATCCACCGTGGTCAGGGGTGGATCGGTGTAGGGCGAAAAAAACTGATTGTCGCAGCCCACCACGGCCATATCCTCCGGCACGCGCAGACCCATGCGGCGAAGCTGGCGTAGCGCGCCCAGAGCCACCAGATCGTTGATGGCCACCATGGCGGTGGGCCACTGGGCGCGCGGCGTGGCGGAGAGCAGCTTCATCAGCGCCACCTGGCCGGCTTCCGGCGTGTAACCCGCCTCGTGTTGATAGATATCATCGCAGGGCAGATCCAGGGTGCGCAACTCTTCTAAAAAACCCATACCCCGCGCGCCGGATGTGCGCACCACGCTGGTGCCACCCAAAAAAGCGATTCGCCGGTGCCCCAAGGTGTGCAGGTGGCGCACCGCCTGGCGGGTGCTGCTGGTCAAGTCGTTATACAGACAAATGCATTGAAGCCCCGGCAGCGGCGGGCAGATGGCCACCACAGGCATGCGCTCTGCCAGGCCGGTCAGCATCCCGGCCAAGGCTTCATCCGTGGCTTCGGCCACGCCGCCCACAAACAGCGCGCCCATAAAGCGGTAGGCGGTCATGTGCTCGCCGAAGCGGGCGACAGCCACCTCGTCCGCCGCCAGACAGTAGAGCATGGTGGTCAGGCCGTTTCGGCGCGCCTCCGCATCCGCGGCGCTGTATAACTCCGCGTAGTAGGGATGCGTGATCTCGGGCACGATGACGGCGATCACATCCGAATGCCCGCTGCCCAGGCCGCGCGCGATGGGGTTGGGCCGGTAGCCCAGGGCCGCGGCTACGGCCTGCACCCGCGCCGCCGTCTTTTTGCTGACCTGCGGGCTCGCGCAAAGCGCGCGCGATACCGTGGCGATGGATACCCCCGCCGCCTGCGCCACATCGTAGATGGTCTTTGCCCTCTGCGCCACCGCACATACCTTCTTTCAAACGGGCTGCATGCTTTTTTACACATTGTACACGATATTGTAAGCGCTTACAACCTTTCTTCGCCAACATTTCATTTCTTAAAAAAACCAAAACCATAAAAAAATTTTTATTCACTATTGACAACCCCCCCCCATTCAATTGTATAATTTAATTAAGGAACGCGGCGCGATGGAAAGGCCCGCAAGCAAATGGGCGCGAAAAAAACTGTAAGCGCTTTCATTTTCTCAGACGGACGCGCGCGTTGCAATCAACAAAACAAGGGAGGATTCTATCATGAAAAAATGGCTGGCTATGTTGCTCTGCGCGGTACTGGTGTGCTCGCTGTTCTCCGTGGCGCAGGCGACAGAAAAAAAGGTGCTGCGCGTAGCCACTTGGGATGCCACCACCACCGCCTACCTGGATGCCACCAAGGCGGCCTTTGAGGCTTCGCACCCCGACATCACCATTGAGTATGTGGATTTGCCTGCGGGCACGGAATACATCGTCAAGCTGACGGCCATGCTGACCGCCGGCGACACGGTCGATGTGTTTGACGTGAAGGAAGTGGCCAACATGCCCGCCCTGCTGGAGATGGGCGCCATGGAGAACCTGGATGCCTACATACAGGCTTCGGGTTTTGCCACGGATAAGTACGCGGGCATGGATAAGTGCTACACCGACGCCGCGGGCAGCTACTATGCCCTGCCCTTCCGCAACGACTTCTGGCTGCTCTACTACAACAAAGACCTGTTTGACAAGGCGGGCGTCGCCTACCCCACCAACGACATGACGTGGGATCAGTACGCGGATTTGGCCCGCAAGATGACATCCGGCACCGAGGGCGTAGATAAGGTGTACGGCACCCACTACCACACCTGGCGCTCCGCCGTGGCCAACTGGGCCGTGTGCGACGGTGTGAATACGCTGATAGACGGCGAGTACAGCGACCTGAAGTACTTCTACGACCTGGCGCAAAAGCTGGAAGACGAGGGCGTCTGCCGCACCTACAACGATCTGAAGGCATCCGGCCTGAACTATCGCGGTGGCTTTGAAGCCGGGGATATCGCCATGCTGCCCATGGGCACCTGGCTCATCTCCACCCTGATCGCAGACAGGGATAAGGGCGAGGTAAAGTTTAACGAATTCGGCCTGGCCACCATCCCCCACGCAGAGGGCGTGCCTGTCGGTTCCACCTTCGGCTCGCCCACCGGCGCGGCCATCAACGTCAACTCCGCCCAGAAGGATTTGGCGTGGGAGTTCATCTCCTGGCGCTCGGGCGCGGAGGGGGCCAAGGCCCACGCATCCGTGGGCACCATCCCCGCCTATGTCAGCGAGGATGTGGCCGAGGTTGTAGCGGCCGTGAAGGGCTTCCCTGGCGACGCCGGCAGCAAGGCCGCCCTGCTGCCCACCGCCGTGTACCTGGAAGTGCCCGTGGATCCGCACGCCAGCGAAATCCGCACCATCGTGGATGAAGAGACCAACAACATCATGTCTCGCGCCGTCACGGTGGATGAGGGCATCGCCAACATGAACGAGCGCGCCGCAGAGGTGCTGGGGGAATAACCCCCAGCGCGCGGCGAAGGGGGGCGGGCGCACGCCCGTCCTCCTCTTTTTTTATGAAGTATTTTTCTGAGCCGCGAGCCGCAGTAAAACAAACATTCCATTAGGAGTGAGCAGCATGACCGCAAGCCCCGCCGCCAAGCGCAAACCCGGTAAATTGACCAGGCGCAACACGTGGATAGCATACTCTTTTCTTGCGCCCAATTTTTTAGGCTTCTTTTGTTTTACTTTGATCCCCGTGCTCTTTTCGGTGGCGCTGGCTTTTTTGACCTGGAATGGCGGCAGCATGTCCCGCATCACCTTCGCCGGGTTTGGCAACTTCGCCACCATCTTCAAAAACTTCAATTTTGCCAAGACAGATTTGGGCATCACCCTGCGCAACACAGTGTACTACACATTTTTTACCGTGCCGCTGACCATTGCCCTGGCCCTGGCCCTGGCCCTGGCCCTCAACCGGGCGGGGCGGGGCGCCAAGGCGCTGCGGGCGGTATTCTTCTTTCCCTACGTCTCCTCCATCGTGGCCATCTGCATGTGCTGGCGGTTCATGATGATGAAGACCGGCCTCATCAACCAGGCCCTGGCCGTGGTAGGCATTTCGGTAAACGCGAGCTGGACGCAGGATAAAAACCTGGCCATCTGGTCGATCATCCTGGTCAGCATGTGGCGCAACGCGGGCTACTACATGGTGATGTACCTGGCGGGCCTGCAAGGGGTACCCGCAGAGCTGTACGAGGCCGCCACGATGGATGGCGCGAACGGCTGGCAAAAATTCTGGAAGGTCACCTTCCCCATGCTCACGCCCACCACCTTCTTCGTATCCGTGATGATGGTGATCAACTGCTTTAAGATATACGACATGGTGGCCATCATGACCGAGGGCGGCCCGGGCCGGGCCACCAAGATGCTGGTCAACTACATCTACGACATGAGCTTTGTATCCCCCAAGTACGGCGTCGCCAGTGCTGTGGCCATGGTGCTCTTTGCCATTGTGCTGACGGTGACGGTTATACAGTTCCGGGCTGAAAAAAAATGGGTCAACTACATGTAAAGGGGAGGGGAAGACCATGTCTGTACAAACCGTGGCCAGGCGGGCCAACGGGCGGGCGTTTGGGATACTGGGCAAGGCCGCGCTCTACGCCGCGCTGTTTTTGCTGGCCTGCGTAACGCTCATCCCCTTCGTGTGGATGCTCTCCTCCTCGCTGAAGCTGGATCAAGAGGTATTTCGCTACCCCATGCGGTGGATCCCCGAGACCGCGCACTGGGGCAACTATGTGGAGATTTGGCGCAAGATACCCTTGGGCACGTATTTTCAAAACACTGTGGCCGTGGCTGCGGCGGTGACGGCCATGCAGATACTTACATCCTCTTTTGCGGCGTACGCCTTTGCCAAAATGCAATTCCGCGGACGGGACGCGCTGTTTTTGTGCTACATCGGCACCATCGCGGTGCCCTGGCAGGTGTACATGCTGCCCCAATTCATCATGATGCGCAATATCGGCCTGTACGACACCATCTGGGCGCTGGTGGTGCTGCAATCCTTTTCGGCGTTTGGCGTGTTTCTGATGCGCCAATTCTATTTAACCATCCCCAACGAGCTGTGCGAGGCCGCGCGCATCGACGGCCTGAGCGAGTACGGCATTTGGGCGCGCATCGTGTTACCCCTGGCCATGCCCGCCGTGGCTACGCTGTTCATCTTTACCTTCGTCAACACCTGGAACGACTACATGGGCCCGCTGATTTACCTGACGCGCGACGCCAACAAGACCATCCAGGTGGGCCTGCAGCGCTTCATTCAGTCCTTTACGAGCGACTACCACCTCATCATGGCCGCGGCGCTGTGCTCGCTGATACCGGTGACCATCCTGTTCTTGGTGATGCAGCGCTACTTTATCGAAGGCATTGCCACCACCGGGCTCAAAGGATAATAAAACGAAAAGAGCGTCAAGCGTATGTTTGCGGAATATCTGGAAGGGCGCGACCTGCTCCCCCTGCTCGCCCCCAAGGCAGCGCGCCTGCCCTTTGCCAGCGCGGCAGACCGGGCCGCTTGGCAGACCATAGCGCCGGCTTACCATCAGCGCGTACTGGCTGCGGCGCGCACCCTGCGCGCAGGCCCCTACCCCACGCTTAGCGCCACACAGTTTTTAGCCTTTTGCCGCACCGGTGACCGCAGAGCCTATGAGGACGCGTACTTTGCCCGGCGGCACAGACTGCTGGCCAACGCACTGGCCGCCTGCCTGCCACAACCCGCCGAGGCGCGCGATGCCTGCCTGGATGACGTGATCGACGGCATTTGGTGCCTCTGCGAGGAGAGTTTTTGGGGCATCAGCGCCCACAACGGCAGCGACCATCCCGGCGCGCGCCCCGCGCGGGAGTGCCCCCTTCCGGATGCGCAGAACCCTTACATCGACCTGTTTGCCGCCCAGACCGCCGCGCTGCTCTCCTGGGCCTGCCACTTGCTGGATGAGGCGCTGGATGCCGCCACCCCCATCATCCGCCGCCGGGTGCGGATGGAAGTGGAGCGCCGGGTGCTGACCCCTTTCTTCTATCACGACGACTTTTGGTGGATGGGCATGATCCGCCGCGATGTGAACAACTGGACGCCCTGGATTCTCTCCAACGTGATGGCCGCGCTGCTGATTTGGGCAGATGACGACCGCCGCCTGGCGGATGGCCTGGCCCGTGGCATGCGCATGCTGGATGCCTACCTGGCCGTGATGCCCGAGGATGGCGGCTGCGACGAGGGCGCGGCGTACTGGAATGTGGCCGGCGCCTCGCTGCTGGATTGTTTGGAGCTTCTGTACACCGCCACCGCGGGCCGGGTCTGTTTTTACGAAGAACCCCTGATCCGGCGCATCGGTGCCTTCCCTCTCCACGCGCACATCGCCGGGCCTTACTATTGGAATTTTGCGGATTGTGACGCGCGCCCCATGCTGGATGGGGAACGCGTGCATCGCTACGGCCTGCGCACGGATAACCCGGCCCTGGCCGCCTTGGGCGCGCGCATCGCGGCGGATACCCTGGATCCCCTGCCACGGGGCACGCCGGAAATTTCGCGGGTTATGAACCTGCTGTTCGCGCATGTGCCACCTGGCGGCGAGGCCCCTGCCCCATCCTGCGGGGCTACGCTGCCCCATCTGCAGGTGTGGGCGCGGCAGCGGGGCGGGCTGTATGCGGCCATCAAGGGCGGCCACAACGGTGAAAACCACAACCACAACGACGTGGGCAGCTTTTTGCTCTACATAGACGGCGAACCGGCCATCATCGACCTGGGCAACATGGTCTACACCGCGCAAACCTTTGGGCCGGATCGCTACGCGCTGCCCAACACCCGTAGCCGCAACCACAACCTGCCGCTGATAGGCCCATACGAGCAGGCGGCGGGCCGGATCCACGCCGCGCGCGATCTGCGTTTTTGGGATGACAGCGCGGTCATGGATATCGCCGGGGCCTACCCCGCTGGGGCGGGCGTCTCGCGCCTTCTGCGCACCTTCGGCTTTGAGGGCGGCGCGCTGGCACTGCACGACGAGATTGCCTTGACCGCACAGCTGCCCGTGTGCTGGGTCTTTATGCTGCGCCATAAGCCCAAGGCGGCGGGCGCGGGCTGCATCGCCGCGGGGCCGCTGCGCTTGGGTTTTGACCCTGCCTTGGCAGCGGATTGGGAAGAGATGCCCGTCACCGACACGCGCATGGCCGCAAACTTCCCCGGCAGCGTCTACCGGCTGACCCTGTGCGCGAAGGCGGCGGCATACCACGCCCGGGCTTTTGCCTTCAGCAGGATTGATCCGCCGGACAGGCTCTAAAATTCAGAGCTCTGAAATTCAGATGGAAAGGAAACGCCACATGAGCAACCCCGCACAGCAGAACCCTCTCCTCACCCGCGCGGATTTTGAGCGGGCCGCACTGGATATCCTGGCCCCTCTGTCCTCGCTGCTCAGCCCCGGCTGCGCGCGCCTTCGCCTGGGCGAAACCGGCGCGGTCTACCCCCAGGCCGTGGCGGAGATGGAGGCCTATTCCCGCGCGCTGTGGGCTCTGGCCCCGCTGGCTGCAGCCAAGTGCGCCGCCGCCAGGCCGCTGATCGCGCAGTGGCGCGCAGGTCTGGCCCACGGCACCGATCCCGCCCACCCGGAGTATTGGGGCGACATCGGCGATTTTGACCAGCGCATGGTGGAGATGGCAGCCATTGCCCTGGCGTTGATGATCGCGCCGGATGATTTCTACCATTGCCACCCCACGCCCGTACGCGCGAACATCGCGGCCTGGCTGGGCCAGATCAACCGATACGACATGCCGGTGAACAACTGGCGCTTCTTTCGCGTGCTGGTCAACACCGCCTTCCGTTGCCTGGGCCTGCCGCAGGATGAAGCCCGTCTGGCGGAAGACTTTGCCCTGATTGAGGAGCACTACGTGGGCGGTGGCTGGTACTACGACTACCCGGATCAGCGCGAATACTACACCCACTGGGCCTATCACTACTACGGGCTGATATACGCCCGCGTTGTGGGCGACAGTGATACGGCCCGCGCCGCAAGCTTTCGGGAGAGGGCCGCCGAGATCGCGCCTCGCTTCGCCGCCTGGTTCAACCGCGACGGCGAGGCCCTGCCCTACGGGCGCAGCCTGACCTACCGCTTTGCTCAGGGCTCGCTGTTCTCAGCCATGGCCTTTGCGGGCGTAACGCCGCCGGGCCTGGGCTACGGCCAGCTGAAGGGCCTGGTGCTGCGCCACATGCGCGCCTGGCTGGCCAAGCCCATCTTTACGCGCGACGGCGTGCTGACCATCGGCTACGGTTACCCCAACCTGCTGATGGCCGAAGGCTACAACGCGCCGGGTTCCCCCTATTGGGCGCTAAAAATTTTTCTGCCCCTGGCCTTGCCGGATGATCACCCCTTTTGGCAAGCCCCGGAGACCCCCTGCACCCCGCCCCAGCGGCTGTGCGACGAACCGGGACGCATGCTAATCGTGCGCGACAGGCGCAACCTGCACGTGCAGGCCTTTTGCGCGGGCAACCACGCCGCGGGTCATGCCCATGACGACGCCAAGTATGAAAAGTTCGCCTACTCCACAGCCTTCGCCTTCAGCGTGCCCAAAAGCGTCAAGGTGCTCGCCCGTGGGGCCTTCGACAGCATGCTGGCCCTCAGCGACGACGGCCTGACCTGGCACGGCCGCTACGGGCGCGATGCCTTCGGCATACTGCCCGACCGGGTGACATGCACCTGGCGGCCCTTTGCGGATGTGATCGTACAGACCGAGATCGTGCCCCTGGGAGACTGGCACCTGCGCGCGCACCGCATCCACACCCCCAGGCCGCTCTTCGCGGCGGAGGGCGGCTACGCCATCCGGCTGGATCCGGCGGAGGGCGACGCGCAGCGTGTGCTGGCGGCGGATCGAGCCGCGGTGTTGGCGCCATGGGGCGCATCCGGCGCGGTGGCCCTGCGCGGCTACGGCGGAGCGGAGATTGTGCAGCCGGAGCCCAACACCAACCTGCTCTATCCCCGCACGCTGCTGCCCACGCTGCGCGCCGAACTGCCCGCGGGGGAATCGCTGCTGGTGTGCGCCGTGCTCGGCGCAGTGACTGATGGAGAAAATCAATGGGCGAACCTGCCCGGGGAGGCGCACGCGTATGCAACACTGGGCCGGTGACACCCTCGCCCGCATGGCGGCGAAATTCACCCGATCCGCGCCCCTGGCCGCGCGCGCGGGGATCATCCCCTACAAAAGCGGGCCGGACGGGCAATGGATGGGCGCGCCCATGGAGGGCAACAGTTGGTGGACGGGCGGCTTTTGGCCCGCGCTCATGTGGCAGCTGTACGCCGCATCCGGCGATCCGCTGTTCGCCGACGAGGCCCGGCGCGTCCAGGCGTTGCTCTACGAAGAGCTGCTGCGCTTTACCGGCCTGCACCACGACGTGGGGTTTATGTACCTGCTCTCCTTCGGCGCGGAATACCGGCTGACCGGCGACGCGCGCGCGCTGCAGATCACCCTGCGCGCTGCGGATGCGCTGGCCGGGCGTTACAACCCCGCGGGCTTCATCCGCGCCTGGAACGGTGAGGGCAAGGCGGGATGGGCCATTGTGGATACCATGATGAACCTATCCCTGCTCTACTTCGCCGCCGGGCACACGGGCGATCCGCGCTATGCTGCCATCGCCGGGGCACAGGCCGAAACCACCATGCGCCATTTTGTGCGCCCGGATGGATCCTGCAACCACATCGTGGTGTTCGATCCGCACACCGGCGAGGCGCTGAATGCCCCCGCGGGCCAGGGATGCGGCGTGGGCTCCAGCTGGTCGCGGGGGCAGGCGTGGGCGCTGTACGGTTTTGCCCTTTGCTACCGGGCCACCGGCGACACCCGGTACCTGGATACCGCAAAGCGCGTGGCGCACTATTTTATCGCCAACATCCGCCCGGATGGCCTGACGGATTGCGACTTTCGCCAGCCGGATGGCGAAGACCGGGTGGATAACATCGCCGCCGCGTGCGCGGCCTGCGGCCTGCTGGAACTGGCCGGGCACGTACCCGAGGCGGAACGGGGCCTGTACGCCCGGGCGGCGCACACCCTGCTGCGCGCGCTGGATGCGCTGTGCGCGGATTGGGACGAGGCGAACCCCGGCGTTTTGCAAAAATGTACGGCGGCCTACCACAATGACAACGCGGGGCGGCACGAAAACATCGTCTACGGCGATTACTTCTTCGCCGAGGCCATGGCGCGCCTGTGCGGGAAAGCGATCGGTGTTTGGTATGCAAAGTGACATCATCCTCTCCGTGCTGGGCGCGGATGGCGCCATCAAGGCCACGCAAAAAGGCGCGGGCGGCGCCTCGCTACTCTACCACGCGCCCTACGCGCCGGGCGACGTGCTGCGGGTAGAAGGCCCCGCGCACCTGTGGCTGCAACTCGATCACGCCGTCGGCGGGGCGCAGGTCTACCTGCCCGGCGGGCGCTTCGACTACCCCGTGCCCGACGAGGCCATACGCTGCATCTACCCGCCCGGCGCTTTCGCGGGGGATCGCCACCTGCTCTGTGCCCGCGCGCTGCTGCCGCAAGAAGCGCAGGCCTTTCGCAACCTGGCGTACAATCCCTATGATTCCAACGGCAACGACGGCCTGTTTCCCCACGTGCGCGCCAATGTGGAGACCCGGGGCGAGGCCCAGTTCTTCGCCCGGAACGCCATTGACGGCATATTGGAGAACCATGGACACGGCCCCTGGCCCTACACATCCTGGGGCATCGGCGAGCGCGATGACGCTGTGATGACCCTGTACTTCGGGCGCGAGGTGTGCCTATCCGTCATGGCGCTGATCCTCCGGGCCGATTTTCCACATGACAACCACTGGATCAGCGCGCGCTTTACCTTTGCGGATGGCAGCGCCCACGCGGCGCAGCTCTCCCCGTCGCCCACGGATCAGACCCAGCACATCCCTCTGCCCCACCCCGTGCGCACTGCCTGGGTGCGGCTTGATGGATTGACGCGCAACCCGGCGGATCCTTCCCCCTTCCCCGCGCTGACGCAGTGGCTGGCCTTCGGAGACGCCAGCGGCGGCGGTGATCTACTGCCGTGAATCAAGACAAAGGAGTTGATGGCATAAGATGGCTGAAATAACATCGTTGAATCTCGGCAAGACAATGGAAAAAAAGTTGAAGTCTGTTGGAATATACTCTGCGGAATCTCTGCGGGAAGTAGGTAGCAAGCAAGCCGTGTTCCGGCTCAAGGCACAATATCCATCGACTTGCGTGGTAATCCTGTATCATCTGGAAGCCGCCTTGCAGGGTGTTGAGATGAAAGAGCTGGATTCATCCTGCAAAACTGAATTAAAGGCGTTTTTCAATCAGATAAAGGATTGTTGATTTACAATAATAAAAAGGCGAACACAGGGTTCTGCCGGGGTTTGCGCCACCTGTTGGCGGCAGGGCGGTTTCGGGATAGCCGATTGCTCGCGCAAGGCCATTCTTTCACCGCCTAAAAACGTCTGTACCACGCAAGGCAACGGTGAAAGGCACGGACAAATTGGAATTTGTCATCATATTTAAGCGTAAAAAGCAAAAGAAGGTATCGGGAATGAAATATAAAGGCACTTTGATTGCTGTAAAGGATATTATAAAATCCAAAGTGTTTTACAAGTCTGTGCTGGATTTAGACGTTGTAATGGATGCAGGCGCAAATGTTGAATTGACAGATGGTGTTTTCCTTCAAACACTTGATACTTGGGTAAATTTTATCCATAAACCAAAAGCGGAAATCATTTTTTCAAACAACGCAATAGAATTGTACTTTGAAACAGACGATATTGATGGCTTTATCGAAAAGCTAAAAGC
>JAITTS010000129.1 GCA_031286995.1 Oscillospiraceae bacterium | reverse complement strand
CAGAGCATACGCTAGCGCGCCGGCACTGTTTGCCGCAAAGAGAACGTGGCCTTTCCGGCCCAAATGCGGTATACTATCCAAAGGCCCCCCAGCATCGGGACAGGCCCGCCAAATGCCCGCGCGGCCGGAGGTTTTTTGCGCCCATGCCAGATTTTGCTCACCTGCATCTGCACACCGAGTACAGCTTGCTCGACGGCGCCAACCGCATCGAACCCCTTTTGGACAGGGTGAAGGCGCTTGGCATGCGTTATTGCGCCGTGACGGATCACGGCGTGATGTACGGCGTCGTGCCTTTTTACACCGAGGCCAAAAAGCGCGGCATTCACCCGGTGATCGGCTGCGAAGTGTACACCTGTGAGGATATGGATGAGAAGCACAGCGCCGCGCGGGAGTACAGTCACCTCATCCTGCTGTGCGAAAACCAGCGCGGCTACCAAAACCTGACCAAGCTGGTATCCCTGGGCTGGACGCGGGGCTTTTACTACCGCCCCCGCATCGCGCTGGCTCTGCTGCGGGAATATCACGAAGGGCTGATCGCCTGCTCGGCCTGCCTATCCGGGGATGTGCCCAAGCTGCTGCTGGATGGCCGCTACGACGAGGCCCGGCGCTTTGCCCTGCGCATGCGCGACATCTTCGGGCCGGATAACTACTTTATAGAGATCATGGATCACGGCCTGGCGGATGAGCGCCGGGTGCTGCCCGAGCTCGTGCGCCTGTCGCAAGATACCGGCATCCCCCTGGTAGCCACCAATGACGCCCACTACTTGCGCCGTGAGGATGCCCAGGCGCAAGAGGTGCTGATGTGCATCCAAACCGGCAAGACGCTGGATGACGAGAATCGCCTGCGCATGGAGACCACAGAGCTCTACGTCAAATCCCCCCAGGAGATGGCGGATATGTTCCCCCAGTGGCCGGATGCGGTGACCCGCACCGTAGAAATCGCCAAGCGCTGCCGGGTGGATTTTGATTTTAAGTCCATCCACCTGCCCAAGTACCCGGTGCCCGACGGCGAAACGCCCCTGGGCATGTTGACCCGCCTGTGCGAGCAGGGGATGGCCAAACGCTACAGCCCCATCACCCCCCAGGCGCGCGAACGCCTGACCTACGAGCTTGCCACCATCGCATCCATGGGGTATGTGGATTACTTCCTCATCACGTGGGATTTTATCAAGTACGCCAAAGATCACGGCATCATGGTGGGGCCGGGGCGCGGCAGCGGAACGGGCTCTATCGTGGCCTACACGCTGGATATCACGGCCCTTGATCCCCTGGCCTACAACCTGCTCTTTGAGCGGTTTTTAAACCCCGAGCGCATCTCCATGCCCGATCTGGATATTGATTTTTGCTACGAACGGCGGCAAGAGGTAATAGACTACGTGGCCCGCCGCTACGGCGAGGATCACGTAGCCCAAATCATCACCTTTGGCACCATGGCCGCCCGTGCCGTGGTGCGCGATGTGGGGCGAGCCATGGGCTACCCCTACGCGGATGTGGATGCGGTTGCCAAGGCCATCCCCTTCGCGCTGGATATGACGCTGGAAAAAGCCCTGCAAATAAGCCCGGATCTGCGCAACAGCCGCCAGACCGATCCGCGCATCGCCAAGCTGCTGGATACCGCCATGGCCCTGGAGGGCATGCCCCGCCACGCATCCACCCACGCCGCAGGGGTACTGATCACCGCCCGGCCCGTCACCGACTACGTGCCCGTGCAGAAGAACGACGACGTGGTCACCACCCAGTACCCCATGGGCATTGTGGAGAAGTTGGGCCTGCTGAAGATGGATTTTTTGGGTCTGCGCACGCTCACCGTCATTCGCGACACGCTGGATCTGCTGGCCGGTCGCTTGCCCGGCATGCGCCCGGAGGATATTCCCCTGGATGACCCGGCCGTGTATGAGATGATATCTCAGGGGGATACGGATGGCGTGTTTCAGCTTGAAAGCGGCGGCATGCGCGCCTTTTTGACCAACATGCGGCCCCAAAACTTTGAAGATATCATCGCCGCCATTTCGCTCTACCGCCCGGGGCCTATGGAATCCATCCCCCGCTACATTGAGTGCAAGCAGAACCCCTCCAAGGTGCGCTGCCTGCACCCCCTGCTGGAGCCCATCCTCTCGGTCACCTACGGCTGCATGGTCTACCAAGAGCAGGTGATGCAGATCGTGCGCGATCTGGCGGGCTACTCTCTGGGGCGCAGCGACCTGGTGCGGCGTGCCATGGCAAAAAAAAAGAAGGACGTGATGGCGCAGGAGCGAGAATGCTTCATCCACGGCCTGACGGAGAACGGGCAGATCACTGTACCCGGCGCTGTGCGCAACGGCGTGCCCGAGGATGTGGCCGCGCATATCTTTGACGAAATGGCCGCCTTCGCGTCCTACGCCTTCAACAAGTCTCACGCCGCGGCATACGCCATGCTGGCCGTGCAGACCGGCTGGCTGAAACGCCACCACCCCGTGGAGTTTATGGCCGCGCTGATGAACAGCGTCACCGGCAGCACCGGCAAGATCGCTGCCTACATTCAATACTGCCGCAAGCACGGCATCCCCGTGCTGCCGCCGGATGTCAACACATCCCAACGGCGCTTCAGCGTGGGCACGGATGCCCAGGGCGCGCAGGGCATACGCTTTGGCCTGGGCGCGGTAAAAAACTGCGGCCACGCCGCCATAGACGCCATCATCACCGCCCGGCAGGAGGCTGGAGCCTTTGCATCCATATACGATTTTTGCGCCCGCATTGATACCGATCAGGTGAACAAGCGCGTGGTGGAGAGCCTGATCAAGGCCGGGGCGCTGGATGTGACCGGCGCCGGTCGCGGGCAAATGCTGGCCGTGTACGAGCGTGCCCTGGATGGCGCGGGCCAAAGCCGCCGCCGCAATGTGCGCGGCCAGACCAGCTTGTTTGAGACGGGCATGGAGGATGCGGCCCCCCCTCCCCTGCCCGATACCCCCCCCCTGCCCCTGCGCGCGCTCTTGGCCATGGAGCGGGAAGTGACCGGCGTCTACATTGCCGGTCATCCGCTGGATGAGTACCGCGCATTGCTGGAGGATGCCCCCATCCAGGCCGCCGCCCTGGATGATGCGGCCAAGACCCCGGAAGGCATTACCCTGTACGACGGCATGAACGTGCGCATGGGCGGCATCCTGGTGGAGTACCACACCAAGACCACCAAGTCCGGCGGCATCATGGCCTTCTGCACCCTGGAGGATTTGACCGGCCAAATTGAGGTGCTGGTGTTCCCCCGCGTGTACGAGCGATATATGAGCCTGCTGGATGTGGATGCGCTGCTGATGCTGCGCGGCAGGTTATCCCTGCGCGAGGAAGAGACCCCCAAGCTGTTGCTGGAGAGCGCTGCCCCCTTGGGCAGCGCCCCGCGGCTTGGCAGCGACCAGCCAACGCGAGAGGATGCCCCGCCACCCCCCGCACGGCTCTACCTTAAACTGCCTGGCAGGCAGGCCATTGCCGATGTGTCGCCGCTGTTAAAGCAAAGCCCCGGCAGCGTGCCCGTGCTCTTCTACATCACGGATGAGGCCGTCACCCTGCAGGCCCCCCGCCGCCTGTGGGTGCGGCCCGAGCCGCCGTTGCTGTTGGCGCTGACCGAGCATTTGGGGCAGGATGCCGTAAAGCCCAGATGATCCTCGGGCGGTTTGCCCCGCGAAAGGAGGCCCCCATGCCCAGCCGCCGCGCCCTGGCCTGCCTGCTGGCCATCCTGGTTCTGCTGCCCAGCGGCGCTTCGGCGGCCACGACCACACCTGCCCCGCCGCCGCCCCTGCCCTACGAGCAAATGCGCACACCGGCGCAGCCACCGGCCTTCACCCAGGTAGATCCGACCACGCGTTATGCCATGATGAACAAGCGCAGCGTAAAAATTTATGACGCGCCGCGCGGCAAGCAGATAGACGCCCTGGCCAGGGGCGACCTGGTGCCCATACAGGATATGCCCGATCAGTATGCGAACGAGTTGGATTACTACTGCCTGCAGTTTCCCCGCGGTTACGTGGGCTATGCGCTGGTGCGAGATGTCATCGCCCCCGCGCCGGATCAGTGGCCCGCCTACGCTGTGGATACCAGCTGCGCCCCCCTTGGCTACCTACACGCCGCCGCCAGGGGCAACGGTCATCTGATGCTGGTCATCACCACGGGCGAAAAGACGCACCAGCTGTTGCTGCCAAACGACGGCCAGTGGCACGCGATGCTGTTGACCCTAGGCCCCGGCGACTACACCGTATCCGTAGATGAGGTGGGGTTAATGGATCTGCCCCTGCGCACGGTCTACGCCGAGGGCATCGGTTACGTGCACCCTCCCTCGGATCAGGCCTTGGCGCTTTTGAGCGGTCTGCACACCGAGGTGGTCACCAACCCCAAGCTGGCGGCGCACGCCCGCAAGCTATGCGAAGGCGCGGCCACGGACAAAGAAAAATTCTTGCGCATACGTTCCTGGCTCTACGGCCACGCGGGGTACGATGCGGCCTACGCCAGGGGTATACAGTATAGCAAGATACCCGATCCCAATCTGTTCCTTCAGGCGGGTGGCAAGGGCATCTGTGTGGATTACGCAGCCTTTATCGCCGTGGCGTGCCGGGCTGTCGGCGTGCCTTGCCAGCACGTGTACGGCATCAACCCCCGCACCGGGCGCGAGCATGCCTGGAACTTGGTGTGGCTGGACGACCAGTGGCAGCTCTGCGATGTGGTGACGGATAGAAGCGCCAAGCAGCGGGCTTATAAACCCGTGCCACCGGATGCATACCCCCGCAAGGCGGGGTATTGGGATGGGTTTCAATAGCCCGCGGCGCTTTACCGGCAGCGGGATGCCCTGTATGTTCACAATTTGAGCAAAACAGCGCGCTCTTTTTCTGCATATTGATTGAGACGAATCAACGCGCACAGTTGAAAACATCTTAATCTTTGATTGATATCTTGTTTGAACTAAAATGGCGCGAAAATATGATGTATTAAAAATTAATATAATCTAATAAATTTTTGAAACTTGCTTATTATGCACCATCGTTACAGCAACGCGTATGGCATCCACAAGGCTGCCTTCGTTGGCCATCCCTTTTCCCGTTTTATCAAAAGCCGTACCATGGTCAACGGAACTGCGTATTATGGGCAGGCCGACAGTGCAGTTTACCCCGCTCATATCAGTGTAGCGCCCAGTTTGAGGATCCATCCGAAAGCCAAGCAGCTTAATGGGAATGTGCCCCTGATCGTGATACATCGCCACAACCACATCATAAAGGCCATCCCTGGCCTTGACAAACACGGTATCCGGCGGAACCGGGCCATCGGCGTCGATGCCCGCTGCGCGGGCGGCCCGTATGGCGGGTAGGATGGATTGCGTCTCTTCGTAACCGAAAAGCCCGTTCTCGGAGCTATGGGGGTTTAATCCGGCGACCGCGATTCTCGGGGAAGGTATGCCAAGCAGTTTCATCGACTCATCCGCCAGACGGATGACCTTGAACACACGATCCTCTGTTATGCGATCGCAAGCGCCGCGCATAGAGACATGTGTTGTGACATGAATGACCCGAAGCGCGCCGCCAAGCAACAGCATTGCATAATCCCTAGCGCCGGTTTGGTCGGCTAAAATTTCGGTATGGCCAGAAAAATGTTCTCCGGCCAAATTGAAGGCTTCCTTATTGATGGGGCCTGTGGTCACAGCGTCTGCAGCCCCTGCCATCGCAAACTCGGCCGCCTTGCGCACATAAGCCACAGACGCGCTGCCACAGTTGGCCTGTACCCGGCCATATTGCCATTGCCCATCCCCAACAAGATTCATGGCAACTAAATTTATGCATTTATCTACATTTATCGCCTGCCGGGGGGTTTCTACAAGGTTTATTGAAATCTCTCGCCCAGTAAAACGCACGGCATCCGCAATGGGGGCGTAATCACCTACAACAACCGGTATACAAGCGCCGGCCCATTGATGGTCGCATAGCGCTTTGACTGCAATCTCAGGGCCTATGCCCGAGGGATCCCCCATGGATATGGCTATAACAGGTTTCACCCATCCGCCTCCTTAAGTTCGCCGGCATTTTTCACAGCTCATCCGTGAGTAGGTCTAAATAATCGCACTCATTTTTGCTCAGAGACACATCAAAAACCCCTAGGTTGTTTTGCAACTCGTCGCGGTTAGCTGCGCCTGTAATCGGATAAACGCTGAAGCCGGCGTGTAATAAGAAGGCAAGAGCGATTTGCGGGATGCTGGCTTGATGGCGTGCGGCCAGCTCCTCGGCCCTCTCCAAACGGGTAAAATTTTCGTCAAAGCAGTAGCCGCGGCGGCAATGAATGCTGAACGCTTCCGGATTATTCTTAAACAACTGGCGTGACATGCGCCCAGAAAACAGACCGCCCGCAAGGCTGGAATAGGGAATGACCGGTATCCCCGAACTGATATAGTACGCTCTCTGCGCTTTCTCCTTTGGTCCGCTGATGCTAACGCAGCCGTCCAGCCAAGGTTGTTCGACCTCAACGGCCAGGCTGTAGTCGGGGCTCGAAGCCACAAAGCCCCGCTTGCCCACCTTCGCTGCGTATGCGTTGGCCTCGGATATTCTCCCTGCCGTGCAGTTGGATGCCCCATACGCGCGTATATACCCCTGCTTCCAAAAATCATCAAAGATATCTATGATCTCTTCAACGGGAACATTTGGATCGTCGTGGTGCAACAAGTATAAATCGATAAAATCCACCCCAAGGGCCTCCAAAGAGCGGGTGAGGTCATCAGTCAGTTCTCTTCTGTTGACACGCATGGCCCCATTTCTCGGGCTACCACCCTTTGAAATAATGACAACTTGATCACGAACTTCGCGGCTACGCATCCATTGCCCTAAAACCGGTTCGCTGCCGTAGCCCCGCGCCGTGTCAAACGTGTTGTAGCCTAATTCAAACGCATTGTCTAAATGCGCCATGTGTGCGCTCGCCCTGTCTTCCTTAAGGCCAACGGTTCCAAGCACCAGCTTGCTTATCGGCTTTTCGGTAAACGCCTCTTTGCCATATTTCACGATAACTCCTCCTCGCCGGGGAACATGACCCCCCATTTCATCCGCAATTCCGTCATCATCTTTGCCGCGGCAAGCGTGTGCGAAAGCGGGGCTCTTTCACTCTCGCGCTTGCCAGCGCGCACGCAATTCATCACTTCCATTATCTCATATTCATAACCGTTTTGTATAAAGGGACGCGTCGCTGTCTGCGTCAGTTGCCCGCCCATGTGCAGGAAAGCCTTTGACGCCTTCCAATACTCAGGTATGACTATATAGCCTTCCGTGCCACAGATAACCGCCTGCTGAGATGTGCGGGCGTCAAAAGCGGAGGTAAGCACGGCTAAGCGGTCATCCGGGTAATCCAGCAGCAATACGTTTTTCATATCCACGCCTGTTTGACCTTTGTGGCATATGCTCTCCACCGAAGCGGGCGTACAGCCGAATATGGAAAAAGCGAGCATGATGTTATATATCCCCAAATCCAAGAGCGCGCCCCCACCTTGCGCCAGGCTTATATGCCGCTCATCGGGGCCCCAATTGTGATTAGCAAAGCCAAAATCCGCTTGCAACAAGTGTATTTCACCCAGAGTACCCTCGGCTATCCATTGCCCGACATTCTCATAGATTGGTAAAAACCGGGTCCACATGGCCTCCATCAAGAACACATTATTCTCCCGGGCGCAGGCAATGGCCTTTTCCGCTTGGCGGTGGTTCATCGCAAGCGGCTTTTCACACAGCACCGGCTTTTTGTTTCTGAGGCAATCCAGGATGTTTTCCAGGTGGCATGGGTGTGTTGTGGCGACATACACGGCGTCAACATCGTCGTCACAGGCAACCTGTGCGTAGGAGTCATACCTTTTTTTAACACCGTAACGATCAGCAAAGGCGCCTACCCTTTCCGGATTCCTGCCGCCCACGGAAATAATCCGCGCATTGTCTACAGCGGCAACAGCGGCTGCGAACTTGTGGGCAATCTGGCCCGGGCCTATTACGCCCCAGTTAAAAACAGTTTGCATAGCTATTTCCTCTTATTCCGAACTGTAGATTTTTTTCACGGCACGCCGGATCACCCGATCGGCTTGCCGGCAGCAAGCTTGTATATCTCCATAATGCCGGTCTTTTCAAGCTTAACAAACTGCCCTACTGTGCGCTTGCCGTAAAAGGTGCACTTTTCCGCCATCTCTTCGATTTGCGCATCGCTGATTTCACCGATGCCGAGTTGGGGAATCGATATGGGCATTCCGATATCCGTAAAATACCGCTCCAGCGCCTCAATGCCCTCCATCGCTGTCTGCTCCGGGTCATGGTAGTTCATTTTGCAGCCCATTACCTCAACGGCAAAGCGCGCGAAACGTGCGGCATCATGCCGGCAGACATAGCGCGCCCAGCTTCCCCAGAGGGCTGCGAGGCCAGCGCCATGGGCAACCTCAAACATGCCACTCAGTTCGTGCTCTATCTGGTGGGCAGCGAAATCGCCTGTGCGCCCGGTTCCCGTTAACCCGTTGTGGGATAAGCTGCCGGCCCACATCAGCTCTGCCCGCGCGTCGTAGTCTTCGGGGCGCTTCATAACGCGGCGGCCATTTTCCAGCACGGTTACCATGAGCCCTTCGGCAATGCGATCAGTCAGTTCCGCATGGCGGATATTTGTAAAATACCGCTCCATGGTGTGCATCAGTATATCCACAATGCCGCAGGCGGTCTGGTAAGGTGGCAAAGTAAATGTAAGCTCGGGATTCATAACCGCAAATTTCGGTCTGGCGATGTCATCGTTATAAGACCTTTTAAGCTTTGTGTCGCCATCCGTAATAACGGACGAATAGCTGGTTTCGCTTCCAGATGCAGCGATCGTGAGCACCACGCCAATGGGCGCGCATTTTGATGCCGCGCGCTTTCCACAAAAAAGATCCCACACGTCAAAGTCATGCGAAACGCCATAGGCAATGGCTTTTGCCGAGTCGATTACGCTGCCTCCACCGACAGCCAGAAAAAAATCAACGCCCTCTCTGCGGGACAACGCAATGCCTTCCCGCACCAGCGCCAGCCGCGGATTCGGCTGTACGCCGCCAAGCTCTACATAGCGCAACCCGGCATTTTTTAGAGACCCGCGTATTCTATCCAACAGGCCGCTCTTCTGTGCGCTTTGCCCACCATAATGTATGAGCACTTTTTGCCCGCCAAATTTTACAATCTCGTCTCCAACGGTTTCTTCCGTTTGACGGCCAAAAATAACTTTTGTTGGGCTGTGATAGGTGAAGTTGATCATTGCATCATACCCCTTTACCCGGCGTGGCCGATTCTCTTGCCGGAAACCTTGGCGTAATAATTGGCAAGGCTGCTGTGATCATCCTGCCCGCACCCATCAGCGCGGAGAGTTTGCATCATCTCCATAACCTGCGCTGTAAGGGGCATGGGGGAACCGAGTTCATGCCCGGCGGAGAGGGAGTTATCCAGATCCTTGATGTGCAGGTCGATTTTGAAACCAGGTACAAAATGATTGGCGATCATCATGGGTACTTTAGCGTTCATCACTGTGGAACCGGCAAGGCCGCCCTTAATCGCATTCAATACAATGTTGGGATCCAGACCGGCCTTTGCCACCAAGGTAAAGGCTTCCGCGCAGGCGGCGATGTTGCACGCAACGATAATCTGGTTGGCAAGCTTGGTCGTGTTGCCCGCGCCTATGGGGCCGCAGTGTACGGCGGAAGCGCCCATTTTAAGCAGAATGTCATCCTTTACCCGCTCGAATACGGCGGCGTCGCCCCCCACCATAATCGCAACCGTTCCGTCGACGGCCTTTGGTTCTCCACCGGAGACGGGCGCGTCAAGCATCAGCACGCCCTTTTCGGCGCATTGCTTTTCAATTTCCTGCGAGGCGCTGGGCGCGATGGAAGACATATCGATTAAAATCGCGCCCTGCTTCGCGCTCTCCAAAAGACCGCCACGGCCACAAACAACACGCTTTACGTGAGGTGAGTTCGGTAGCATCGTGATCATAATGGGGCACTCCAAACCGATTTCAGTCACTGACGCCGCCTTTGCGCCGGCTTTTACGACATCCTGAACATGCTTTTCGAGCAAATCGTAAACCAACAACTCATGGCCGCTTTTGATCAGATTTTTTGCCATAGGCTTCCCCATGATACCAAGACCGACGAAACCAATTTTCATGTACACCGCTTCCTTTCGCTCAAAAAAATTGTGGTGCGTTCGTTGTATGTCAAACCAAAAGCTTTCTTGCTTTATCCGCGATTGCCTCGGCTGTGAGCCCGTAGTGACAGAGCAGCTGCTCCGCGCTGTGGGCGGACTGGCCGAACACATCTTCAATGGCCACGTAGTCCATCGGTGTTGCGCTTTTTCTAAGCGCCAGGGCCAGAGCAGCGCTTAAACCACCGTGATAGCTGTGTTCTTCGGCCGCAATAACTGCTTTGACGCTTGAAGCGATGCTTTCAGCGGCCGCGCTGTCAAAGGGTTTTAGCGTGGAGACATTGATCACTTGTGCCGAAATGCACGCTTTTTCCAAGATCGAGGCGGCGTCCATGGCGCGTTCCACCATGGTTCCGTGCGCAAATATGGCAACATCGCAGCCACTGCGCAAGACGCGGAATTCCCCGGGTAAGAGCTTGCTGTCTGCGGGGATAAAATCAGGCATAAGATTTCGCATGATGCGCAGATAAACCGGCCCGTCGATCGCCGCCGCCGCCCGCACAGCCTGCCTGGTTTCGTTCGCGTCGCAAGGCGTGAACACCGTCATGTTGGGCAACGCGCTCATAAGCGCTAAGTCTTCTACAGACTGATGGGACGCGCCGTCGCCAAAATCGGACAAACCGGCGGAAGAGCCGCATATTTTGACGTTTAATTTGCCGATGCAAATGCTCTGACGGATTTGATCATAGGGGCGACCGGTGGAAAAAACCGCAAAGGAACTACAAAAAGCTATCTTACCAGCCGCCGCAAGACCGCCGGCAGTGGAAAGCATATTCTGCTCGGCTATGCCCATGTCAAAATACCGTTCCGGATAGGCGTCCCCAAACAATCGTGACATGGTGGAATTGCCCAAGTCCGCTTCCAGCACGACCACTCTTTGATTCTCCGCCCCAAGGGCCACAAGTTCCTCCCCGTATGCTTGGCGTTGACTCTGCTTGTTTCTCATATGCCTATCTCCAATTTCAGCTCGTCAATAACAGCGTTTAGCTCCGTAGTAGCGGTTTGATACTGCTCTGGCGTCAGTGCGCCATTGTGAAAGCCCGCTACATTTTCGGCAAAAGAGACACCCTTGCCCTTTACCGTGTTGGCAATCAGCGCTACGGGCCGCTGGGTCTCATCATCCGCTTTATCCAAGGCCTCAGCTATCTGTACAACATCGTGCCCGTTCACCTCGTAAACACACCAGCCCAAGCTTCTCCATTTATCCGCCAGGGGGT
>JAITTS010000119.1 GCA_031286995.1 Oscillospiraceae bacterium | reverse complement strand
CCGGAAACTCCGGAGTAGTATATTTTTAGCGCGAGTTCTTGGGTTTCTTCCGGGTATTCACGCCTTTTCGGGTCAATCGTATAGTGTGCTCCGCACTCCTTGCAAAACACCTTTTGTGTGCCGGACTTGTTGAATCCTTTATTGGCTTGGTTTTCGACTTTCCCGCATTTCGGGCACCTGCGTCCCTCTATTATTTTTGTCTTCTTCATGCCCTTATTGTATCGCAAGATGATTGTTTTGGCCACTCCTCGGCGGGCTTCGGATTGTTCACAGAGAATTTACAATATTAGGCGGGGCGAATGATTAAAAAGTTCTTGGTAAATGGCATGGGGTAGGGGGGCGCTTCAAAGATTCAGCGCCGCTGCTGTGCGTTCTAGGAGCCCGCCGCCTCTTCGCCCCAAAATTGGGCAAACCGCTCTTGTACCTGCGCCGCGCTATCCGCCGTTTGCAGAGGCAGCCAGCCGGAGGGCAGCAAGGCCTGCACCGCGGCCTGCGAGAACCTGTCGTCTATCAGCAGGGCCACGCCGCGATCCTGCGGGCTGCGGATCACGCGGCCCACAGCCTGGGTCACCCGCGTTAACCCGGGGATGCGATAGGCCATGGCAAAGCCATCCGCCGCGTTTTGGCCGTAGTAGGCGCGCAGGGCCTCGCGTTCCGCGCAGACCTGGGGCAGGCCTATGCCCACCGCCGCCACGCCACAGAGCCTGTCGCCGGGCAGATCCACGCCCTCGGCGAAGGGCCCGCCCAGCACGGCCAGGCCCAGCAGCGTACCATTTGGCATCGGCTGAAAGGCGGCCAAAAAGGCCGCGCGCCCCGCTTCATCCATATCGGGCTGCTGGGCTTGCAGGGTAACGCCGGGCAGCAGGGGCCCCAACAGGGCGTGTATATCCGCCAGGTATGCGTAAGAAGGGAAGAGGCACAAGTAATTGCCCGCCGTGGCCCGCACCATGGCGGCCACGGCCTGGGCCACAGCCCCGGCGGTCTCCGCCCGGTGCTGCCAGCGGGTGGATATGGGCCTGCACAGCACGCGCAGGCGCTCCGGCGAAAAGGGCGAAGGCAGGGCCAGCAAGCCATCCGCATCCGCATCCAGCCCCAGCAACGCCGCGTAACCGGGCAAGGGCGCCAGCGTGGCGGAAAACAGCGCCACGCCCCGCAGCCTGCGCGTCACATCCCGCAAATAAGGCGCGGGATCCAGGCAGCGCAGGGTCAGCGCGACCTCCCGTCCGCGGCGGGCGAGCAGGGCCACGTAGCGGCCGTCAAAATCCTGTAAGCGGGCCAGGTACTGCCGGGCCATCAGCAACGCATCCAGCAGCGACCGTCCCTCCGGCCCTGCGGCCAGCCCGCTATCCAGCGCCTCTCCGGCGGCTTGGGCAAAGCGCTCCGCGTGGACGTGTATGTCCGGGGGGCGGGCGAGCGCTTCTTCCCTGTCGCCCGGGCCGGCGGCATCGCGTAGCGCCTGCATCAGCCCGGATGCGGCCCGGTGCACAGCCTCCTTGCCCTTGTGGGCCGCATGCCAGGCCCGCCTGGCATGGCCCAGCACCGCGGTATCCAGCCCCGCGCTGAGCATATCCCTGGCGCGGTCCGCCAAATGGTGCGCCTCATCCACCAGCAATGTTACATCATGTCGCTGCTGAAATACGCGCTGCAAGCGCACGGCAGGATCCAGCGCGTAGTTGTAGTCGCACACCACTACATCCGCGGTCTCGCACAGGCACAGGCTGAACTCAAAGGGGCACAGCGCGTGGGCGTCGGCGGCATCCCGTATGACAGGGGCAGCCCAGCGGGGGCGGGCAGCCAACTCCGCCAGGCCCGCATCCAGCCGCAAAAAAAAGCCCTTTGCCCGGCTGCACGCCGCCGGGTCGCACTGTACGCCGCCGGGCCGGGGGCAGCACTTTTCTTTGGCTACAATCTCCAGCACGCGCAGAGGCAGCCCATCCCGGCACAGGCGATCCAGCGCAGCCAGGGCCACGGCGCGGCCCGTGGTGCGCGCGGTGAGGTAGTAGACCTGGCCGGTCAACCCCGCGCCCAAGGCCTTTAGGGCGGGGAAGAGCGCGGCTACGGTTTTGCCGATGCCCGTAGGCGCCTGGGCCAGCAGTCGTCTGCCATCCCGTATGGCCACGTACACATTGGCCGCGAAGGCGCGCTGGCCGGGCCGGTAATCCGGGTAGGGAAAGGCCAGGGCGGCGAGGCCCGCATCCCGCGCCTGCCGCCAGGCCAGCAGCGCTTGGGCGTAGGCCAGGTAGGCCCGGGCCAGGGCATGAAAAGTGCCGGCCAGCTCTGTGGCGGTCTGCGCGTTCTCAAAGCAGGCTGTCTGCGCGCCCTGCGCATCCACGTACAGTACGCGCAGCACGGCTCCATCCAGCCCTCTATCCGCGCAGAGCATGTGCCCGTAGCAGGCGGCCTGGGCCAGGTGCGCGGGCCAGGGCGCCACAGGGGGTGGGGGGGTATCCGAGAGCTTGATCTCCTCCACCACCCATTGCCCGGCCCGTTCAAACAAGCCATCCGCCCGGCCCGATACCTCCAGCGTCAGCCCATCGCCCGCCACACGGGTGGCCAGGGTAACCTCAGCCGCGTAGCCGGGGTGGCTTTCCTGGGCGGCGCGCTGTCTGGCCCGGTGGGCCTGGGTCCCTTCTGTCATAGCGCGCAGGCTACCGCCGCCCGGCAGCAAATCTTCCCCCCGGATGAGGCGCTCTACCATGGCGCGCACAGATACCTTTGCCAGGCGTTCCGGCGCGGCGGGCCGGGCCGGGGCACGCTCTCTCTTGCCCATGGCCTACTTAACCAGGCCTTGAAAGCCCTCGCCCATGGCCTCGTGGATATTCGACACGGTGACGAAAGCCTTCGGGTCCACCGCGGCGATCAGGGCTTTCAGCCGGGCTACCTCCACATTGCTCACCACGCAGAAGACCATATGCCGGGCCTCTCCGCTGTAGGCCCCGATGGCGGGCAGCAGGGTGACGCCGCGCTGCAACTGTTCGTTGATCCGGCGGGCGATCTCGGGCCCATGATCGCTGATGACGAGAAACTGTTTGGCCCGGTTCCCGCCCTCCAAGACCATATCCAGCACCTTGCTGGATACGGCCAGGGCGATGATGGCGTACAGGGCGGCCTGGGCATCGAACACCAGCGCGGCGGCGGCTACCACCAGGCAGTCGATGCCCAGCAGCACGCCCCCCACGGAAACGGGAGACCAGTGGGTATGCACCAGCTTGGCCAGCAGATCCGTGCCGCCGGTGGTGGCGCCGGCGCGCAGCACCAGCCCCAGGCCAATGCCCAGCAGCAGTCCGCCGTAGGCGGCGGCCAGCAACACATCCCCCGTGAGAGATACCTGTGGGATAATATCTATCAAACCGGACATGATCAGCATGGCCACCAGTGAGCGGAAGGCGAACACCCGGCCCACGGAGCGATACCCGGCCAAGAACAGCGGCGCGTTGAGCACGATAGCTACCAGGCCTACGGGCAGCCCCAGCAGGTGGTTGATGAGCGCGGCTACGCCGGTAACTCCGCCCGGGGCGATGTTGTGAGGCAAAAAAAACCAATCGAAGGATAGTGCCCCAAGCGTCACCCCCAACAGCAGTTGAACGTAGGCCAGCCCCTTTTCCCGCATTTTGGCGCTGTGCACGGGCATCCCCCTTACCGCAATGTTTCGCCGCCGCCCCACGCAAAAAGGAGAAGCGTCAGCCTCTCCTTTATTATAACCGTTTGCCGTCCCGTGTAAAGGCTTTGTATCTATATAGCGCGTGTAAAGCCCAAGGACACGCGCATGGCTTCATCCACCTGGGTCATCAGGGGCTCGCTCAACTGGCCCAGCCTGTCGCGCAGGCGCTTTTTTTCCAGCGTGCGCACCTGCTCGCCCAGAATGACGGAATCGCGCCTTAGGCCGCTGGCACCGGTGGATACCTCCACGTGGGTGGGCAGCTTTGCCTTGTCGATGCGTGATGTGATGGCCAGCACGATCACCGTGGGGCTGTACTTGTTGCCCACATCGTTCTGCACCACCAGCACCGGGCGCACGCCGCCCTGCTCCGAGCCTACCACGGGGTTCAAATCAGCGAAATATACTTCGCCGCGCTTAATCATCTTCCTCACTCTCCGAAAGCATGGCTTCGTAGGCATCCAGGATCCGCAAATCCGCGCGCACACCCGCCTGGGCCCAAGCACGGTTGATCCCGGCCATTTCTTCGTATCCCCTCCTCATGCGTTCTCTGCTCTCCAGCATATGCCGTTTCTCCAAGTATTGGCACAGCGCTTGGCATACCAAGGCGCTGCGGGATAAGCCATCCGCGCTGGCGGCGGAATCCGCCCGGCCCAGCAGCGTCTCAGGCACGGATATTAAAATTTTGCGCTTTGCCATGGTTGTTTCCTCCATGGCCTATTCTATGGCGCGGATATACTCGCTATGCTTTCCGCCAATCCTTCCGCAATCTCCCATGCCGTCATACCACGGCTTCCCCACGCGGCCTGGGCGCGCTGGCCCGCCAGCCCGTGCAAAAAGGCCCCAACGCAGGCTGCCTGGTAAGGGGGCATGCCTTGGGCGGCCAGGCCGGCCACCAGCCCGGCAAGCACGTCGCCGCTGCCCCCGGTGGCCATGCCCTCACAGCCGGTGGGGTTGCGGGTGATATCCGCGCCATCGGTGATCAGCGTATGCGCGCCTTTCAGCAGTACCGACGCGCCGGTATGCCGGTGCAAGGCCAGGGCGCTGCCCTCTCTGTCGGCATTGACCGCCGCAGCGGATATGCCCAACAGCCTCGCGGCCTCGCCGGGATGCGGGGTGAGCACGCAGCCGCCGTGCAGCCTGGGCAAGGGGCGCAGCTTGGCCATGGCGTTCAGCGCATCCGCATCCACCACCGTGGGCAGGTCCAGGCAAAACAGCGGCGACAGCACTTCCCAAAGCCACGGCGTATCACCCAGGCCCGGCCCCAGGGCCAGCGTATCCGCCGAGCGGGCGGCCCGCAGCAGCAGTGGCCCGGCATGGGGCGACGCGCAACGGCCCTGTTGGGGCAAGGGTATCGCGGTGGCACAGGGAGCGAGGTGCTGCACCACGGGCAGCGCGTCTTCGGGGCAGGCGACGGTCACCAGCCCTGCGCCGCCCCGCAGCGCCGCCATGGCGCACAGGGCCGCTGCGCCCGCCATGCCCCGGCTGCCCGCCACAATCAGCACACGGCCAAAGTCTCCCTTGTGCGCGTTCACCGGGCGGAGTGGCAATAGGGCGGCCACGATCTGTGCATCCAACACGCGCGCGTCTCTCACGGCTCCGCCTCCGTTTTCCACGCAGCAGCATCCGTACCTTCCGCAATTGCTACGGCCACGGCTACGCCCTCGCTGTGGGTGATGGATAGGCGCATTGCGCCCCCGCCCAAGGCCGCCAGCCGTTGAGCGGCTTCGCCTTGCAAGAGCGCCACGGGCGCGCCCAGCGCATCGTGGGCGACGGATACCGCAAGCAGGCCAATGCCCGCGATGCCTGTGCCCAAGGCCTTGAGCATGGCCTCCTTGGCCGCGAAAATGCCCGCGGCCCGTTCAGCGCTGTTCGCCCCGGCCCGCACATGCGCTTGTTCCGCCGAGGTAAAAAAGCGATCGGCAAAGCCTTGCGCCAGCATATCCCGCATGCGGGCCACACCCACCAGGTCTATGCCCACGCCCAAAATCATGGCTTTGCCCCCGCTGTGACGGCATTGACGATGGCCCGGGCCACAACCTCCGCCGCAGCTGCGCACAGGGCCACCAAGGGCGCTTCCCCCGGTGTTTGGCAGGTGGCGACGGCAAAGAGCGTGTCCCCATCCACCTGGGTGTGCGCCGGGCGCACGCACCGGGCAATGCCGTCGTGCCCCACAGTGGCCAGGCGCGCGGCCTGGGCTTTGGTGAGCGCCGCATCCGTGGCCACCAGGCCGATGGTGGTGTTTTGGCCGAAATTCGCGACGAACGCACCCCCGCGGCACAGGGCATCCTGCGCGGGCACGGGCGCGCCGCCCAGT
This sequence comes from Oscillospiraceae bacterium, assembly GCA_031286995.1. Classification (GTDB taxonomy): domain Bacteria; phylum Bacillota; class Clostridia; order Christensenellales; family Aristaeellaceae; genus JAITTS01. The sequence continues at coordinate 8,011 of JAITTS010000119.1, read as the reverse complement.
GTGCCGCCGGCCAGCCAAGCGCCAGTGTGGGGGTGGTACACATCCCCGGCGGCATTCACTGCCACCACTGCCCCCACGGTGTAAGGCCCCACCTGCAGACAAGCGGTGCCCACGCCGCCCGGCGCGGGCGTCGCGCCGGGGATCAGCTTGCCCACAGTCGCCCCGGCGCCCGCCCCCACCCGCCCCTGAGCGACAGCCTTGCCCGCCGCCGCGCAGGCCGCGTAGCCCATGGCCGCATCCGGCCAGACATCCGCCCTGCCGCAGGCCAGATCAAACAACACCGCGGCGGGCACGATGGGCACCACGCCCACGCCCACATCCACGCCCACGCCGCGCTCCCGCAGCCAGCGCATGGCCCCATCCGCCGCCGCCAGGCCAAAGGCGCTGCCGCCGCACAGCAGCACGGCGTGAGGCCCCTGCACCAGGTTGCCGGGCGCCAGCAAATCCGTCTCGCGCGTGCCGGGCGCCGCGCCGCGCACATCCACGCCGCCCACTGTGCCCGGCACGCACAGTATGGCCGTCACGCCGGTACAGGCGGAAAAATGCTGGGCGTGACCCAGGGTGAGACCCGCCACATCCGTCAGACTGCCGGGGAATAAATCAGCCATGCGCAGACCTCCTGATAGATACTTCCGCCGCCAGTACGCGGCGCTCGGTTCCTCCGTCATCCCGCACCAACAGCGCGCCTGTACCATCCACCCCCAAGGCCAGGCCATCCCACGCCCCCTGCCCGGCGCACACGCGCACGCGCTGGCCCAACGTGGCGCTGCGGGCTGTATAATCGGGCATCAAGGCGGCCAGGCCATCCGTCGCCCATTGTGCGTAGCGGATATCCAGCGCAGCCAGTATGGCCGCCAGTACACCGGCGCGCGGTGGGGGCGCGCCCAGCTCCATCGCCAGGGAAGTGGCGCTTTCACCCAAGTCCGGCGGAAAATCCGCGCGGCGGTGGCCTACGTTCACACCAATGCCCGCCACCACCCACTGTACGCCCTCCATATCCGCAGATAGTTCCAGCAAGATACCGCACAGTTTGCGTTCGCCCACGCGCAGGTCGTTAGGCCACTTAATGGCCGTATCCAGACCGCAGGAGGATCGCAGGCCGTCGGCCACGGCCAGGGCCGTCACCAGGGTCAGACCCGGCGCAGCTTCGGTTTGCACCTGAGGCCGCAGGATCACAGAGCACCAGATGCCAAGACCGGGTGGCGAGTGCCAGCCGTGCCCTCTGCGGCCCCGGCCGCAGGTCTGTTCATCCGCCACCACCAAGGCGCCATGGGGCGCACCCCCCTGCGCCAAGGCTTTTGCCCTGGCGTTTGTAGAATCCACACTGGGTAGGCAGCACACCTGTCGGCCGCCCACGCCATAAGCGGCCAGCACGGCGGGCTGCAGCGCCTCAGGCGTGCCGCAGAGCCTGTACCCTCCCCGGCCCTCGCCGCGGATATCCAGGCCCAGGGCGCGCAGGCGCTGCACGCGCTTCCACACCGCTGCACGGCTTATGCCCAGTGCTGCGCTGATGCGCTGGCCGGATACCCGATCCCCTGAAATTAACAGGGCCAACACCTCATCCACGGCCATCCTCCCTGCACGGTTTTATTGCGCCTGTTCGTCTTATAATGGTTTAAGCAGGTTATAATCCTATCATATCATTGGGGCTGCCTTTGCGCAACAGCTTGTCAATGCCCCGGTTTTCCAGTATAATGCCGCTGTTGGACTCTATTCGGTAAGGAGGTCGCCCGATGCAGCAACCCAGGCGCGTCATCCGTGCCCTGCAGCAAAATATCGCCAAGGTGATCGTAGGCAAGCAAGAGGCGGTGGAGCTGGCGCTGATCGCCATGCTCTGCGGCGGCCATGTGCTGATAGAGGATGTACCCGGCGTGGGCAAGACCACCCTGTGCGGGGCGCTGGCCAAATCTCTGGCGTGCAGTTTTAAGCGCATACAGTTTACGCCGGATGTGACCCCGGCGGATGTGACGGGCTTTACCCTGGTCAACTTTAAGACCGGGGAGATGGAGTTTCGATCCGGGGCGGTGATGAGCCAGATCGTACTGGCGGACGAGATCAACCGCACATCACCCAAGACGCAATCCGCCCTGCTGGAAGCGATGGAAGAAAAGCAGGTGACCGTGGACGGCGTCACCTACCCCATGCCCCAGCCCTTCATGGTGCTGGCCACACAGAACCCGGTGGAATTTGTGGGCACCTACCCCTTGCCGGAAGCGCAGCTGGATCGTTTCTTTATGCGCATTTCCATCGGTTATCCTTCGGTGGAGGACGAGATGGATATATTGGAGCGCTACGCCAGCCCCACCGCGCCCCTGGCTGCGCTGGAACCTGTTTGCGGCGCACAGGATGTGGTGGATCTGCAAGAGGCGGTGCAGCGGGTGTACTGCTCCAAAGAGGTGCGATCTTATGTAGCCAACATCTGCGCGGCCACGCGCAAGCACAGCGCGCTGCAGTTGGGCGCATCTCCCCGGGCGGGCATCGCCCTGGTGAGGGCATCTCAGGCCAACGCGCTGCTGGCCGGCCGCGACTTTATATTGCCCGAGGATGTGCAAAGCCTGGCGGAGCCGGTGCTGGCGCACCGCATGCTGCTCAGCCCGGATGCGCGCATGAAGGGCCTGACCACGCCCCGGGTATTGCGCAATGTACTGGATGGTGTGGCGGTGCCGGTTAAACTGCCGTGAAGGGACACACCGCTGTTTTTCTGGGCATGACGGGGTGCTGCCTGCTGGCGGCCCTATCCACGGGAGGGCAGCTGTACTGGCTGCTATTCTTGGTGCTGGCGCTGATGGCAGCCCTGGCCTGGGCCAGCGCGCTGTGGGCCTGGGCCACGCTGCGCGTCAGCCATGCCCTTGGGATAGACCGGGTGGCGCGCGATCAGGATATCTCTTTACGCTTCACCCTGGGGCACCGGGGGCTTTTGCCTGTGGCCCCCGTGCTCGTGAGTTTTTGGGTGCCAGATGCGGACAAAATTTTATTTCTGCGCGTATTGGTGCGCCCCGGGCGCCCGGTGCAGACCGATGCGCCCTTCTATTGCCCGCACGTGGGCGTGTTTCCGGTAGGCGTGGTTTGCTGTGAGGTGCGCGATGTATTCGGGCTGTTTACCTTACGCAGGCAGACCGGATTGAATGCCCTATCCGTCACCGTGGTACCGGGCACGTTCCAGGTGCGTCCCTTGCAATTCGCCCCCGGGGATTCCGGCAATGACGCCATGGCGCGGGCGACGGATGACGCCAGTTCGCCGGCGGACGTGCGCGCCTATCAAGAAGGTGACGAACTTAAACGCGTGCACTGGAAGCTATCCATGCGCAAGCGTGAGATCATGGTGCGCCGCTTTGAGGAACCCGCCCGGCCCGACGCGCTGATCCTGATGGACTGCGCGCCGCCTGCCCAAGACCCCGAAGACGCCTACACCCTGCGAGATGCCCTGTGCGAGACCGCCGCATCCGTGGCCGCCGCACAGCTGGCCCAGGGCAACCCGGTGCGCATGCCGCTGTTATCCGCCCAGGCGTGTGATGTGGCCTGCGACAGCGCGGCAGAACTGCCCTTTGTACTCGACGCCCTGGCCCAGGTGCCCTTTGACGGAACGGATCGCTTTGAACGTGTGCTGCTGCTGGAGACCCGCCGCCTGCGCCGCACTGGCGGCACGGTGGTGATCACCAGCCGCATGGATGCGACGATCGCAGATATGCTGCTGCGCATCCGCCGCATGGGCCCGCGCACCCGGTTGTACCTGGCGCATCGTCAGCCCATTGACCAGCAGATAGAGACCTTGCTGGTCAGCCTGGAGAAACACGACATAGAGGTGGAGACTTTATCCCTGGTTGTACCGGAACCGGCCCTGTATTAACCCCATGGAGGCATCGCCGTGAAAAAGCAACCTCGCGCTTCGGTGGAGAGTGCCGGCGCTTTGTCCCGGTTTGTGGTGACTCTGGCCGGGCCTGCGGGCAACGGCCTGATCGCGCTGTTGCTGGGCAGCGGCCTGGCCCTGCCTGTGCATGCCGCCCTGGGCCTGATCACCCCGGCCCCCCAGGTGGTGTGGTGGTGTCTGGGCGCGGCTGCGGCGTTGAGCGCGGCCCGGCTGCCGCGCTGGTGGGGGCGGGCGGCCACGGCGATCCTTTTGTTAGCGGTGACAGGCTGGGCGGCGCTGCACTGGATTGCGCTGACGGCACTACCCGCGGCATTGGTGCAGCTTGCCCAAGGCCGCCCGGTGGGCCTGCAGATTTACAGCGCCGCGGCCACCGCTACGCTGTGCATGGGGCTGACAGCGGTGGGCTTCTGGCTATCCCGCCGCAGTGTAGGCTTTCACATCGCCACATCCCTGACGCTGGCGGTGCTGCTGAGCGTGTGGTTCCACGGGGATCGGTCTCTGCTGCCCCTGTGCCTGCCCGCGCTGCTGGCCCTGTGTGTGATGTACGCGCTCTCATCCGGATCCGGGGCTTCCATGGGCCGTGTGTTGCCCATGGCCGCCCTGGCAGTGCTGGTGGCATACCTGCTGCTGCCCAGCCAGCCTCTGACTATGCCCAGCCTGGAGAAGGCGGCGGATTCCCTGCGGCAGACGCTGTATGATTACCTGTTCTTTACCGAGCCACGTACCGTGTTCTCGCTGCAAAACGAGGGCTTTATGCCCATGGGCGCGCAGCAGCTGGGGGGACCGGCCAACCCCAACGACAGGGAATTTATGCGGGTGCGCACAGATCGGCCCGTGCTGCTGCGCGGCACGGTGAAGGATACCTACACCGGCCTATCCTGGCAAGACAGCGCATCCGGTCGCCGCTATCTGTATATAGACCCCCGCTACGCCGCCCTGCGGGAAAGCCTGTGGGATCTGGCGCGCCCCTCTGCGGCTCTGCGCCGGATATCTCCTCTCTTTGCGGGCTCGGATATTGAGGTAGCCTTCACCTCCGCAGGAACCAGCACACTTTTTCTGCCCCAGCGCTTTACCGCTCTGCGGGCGGGGACGGATATGGTGCCCTACTTCAATGTCACCAGCGAGGTCTTCATCACCCGCGATGTCGCGCCGGGGGATCGCTACACCGTATCCGGCGCGCCCTTTACGGCGGACTCACCGGGCATCGCGGAGATGCTGGCCCAAAGCGCCATCCAAGAGGACGATGCTGCTTACGCGGCCCTGGCCGAGCGCTACACCCAGTTGCCACAGGCGGTAGACCCACGGGTGACAGCCCTGGCGCACAGCATCACCGAGGGACTGCAAGACCCTTATGAACAGGCGATAGCCCTCACCGCGCACCTGCGCCGGGCTTATCCCTACGCACTGGATCAGGACGTGCCTCCGAACAACCGGGATTTTGTATCGTGGTTTCTCTTGGAGGAGCGGAAGGGTTACTGCACATCCTTCGCATCCGCTCTTGCGGTGATGGGGCGCAGCCTGGGGCTGCCCGCGCGCTACATTGAGGGCTACATGGTCACCCCCGAGAACGGCACGGCCAGTGTCACAGGCTGGCAGGCGCATGCGTGGGTGGAAATATACTTTTCGGGCTTCGGCTGGTTGAGCTTCGACCCCACCCCTGGTCAGGAGGATGGGCCGAACGACCTACAGAACGGGGATGGGCAGCCACCCCCTGGCGACAGCGACGACACGCCGCCCGACGGCAGGCCTACACCGCAGCCCACGCCCACCCCTCCGCCGGAAGGGGAGACCCAGCCGTCCCCTCAGCCCACGCCGGAGTCGGATGAACAGGATGACACCCTGCCCACACCCGCGCCTACGCCGTCTCCGCCGCCAGAACAGGATAACACCCCGCCGCCGGAACCTCCGCCACCGCCCCCAAATCCCCCGGCGCTGTGGCCGTGGCTTTTGCTGTTGCTCCTGCTGCTGAGCGGCGTGCTGGCCTGGCGCGCTACCGCTACGCATCCCCGCCGGGTGTGCGCCCGCCGCGCGCCTGATGAGGCGCTGCTGGTATGGTACCGGGCCCTCACGCTGCTGCTCTGTGCGCAGGGCCTGCCGCCGCTGCCTTCGGAATCCCCTGTCGCCTATCTGCGCCGGGCCGAGAGCGCCAATCCCAAACAAGTATCCGGCCGAAAAGGCAAGCTGACCCCCGTGGGCTACGCGGTGGCCGCACTGCGCTACGGCGGCCACGCCGCAAGCGCCCGCGCATTGATAAATGGCGAACGGGCCTATGCACTGCTGTGGCAGGGCATGAATTTGCGGCAAAAAACCAAAGCCCTCGCCCGCCGTATGCTGCGTGGGGTGGGGGATGTGCGGCGCATACCATAAATTTTACTGTGGCAGGGGCTGATCTGCCCGCCTTTAGGGACGCAATTTCTTTTTCGTTTTGCCGGCAAACGGGAAAAAGGGCTTTATGCCGGCCGCCGCCTGCGAGCGCTCATCGGGCGTACCGCACACCGCGTATACCGCCACCCGGCAGAGCATAAACGTGATCGGTCCCAGCAGCATGCCCAAAAAGCCCAACAGCACAAATCCGGCATACATGCTCATCATGGTGGCCAAAGGATACAGGCCCAACTGCGCCCCCACTACGCAGGGCTCTATCAACTGGCGCATCACCACCGTGATGCCGTAAAGCAACAACATGCCAATGCCAATAAACATATTGCCCGTCACAAACCCCACCAATGACCAGGGGATGAGGAACAAGCCAGAGCCCAGCACCGGCAGCGCATCCAGCAACGAAATGAGAAAAGCCAACAGCAGTGCGTAGGGGATGCGCATGATGGAGAAACCGACCAGCAGTTCTATGAGCATCATGATGGTCAAAAATATCTGGGCCTTCAACTGTCCCAGCACCGCCCGAAATAATCCCTGCTTCATGGTGCCCAGCAACGCATTGATCTTGTCGGGCAGCAGGCGCTTTAAGTAGCTCAATATACGCTCGCGATCCGTCACCATATAGAAAGTGCCCACAATGGACAATACGATGAACAGCAATATCTGTGGCACGGAAATAGCTGTGTTCAGCGCGCCCCTGGCCACCACATTGGCCAGCTGCGACGCGCCGCTGATCAGACTGCGGCCCATTTGGGATACATATTCGCGCAGGGTAGCCAGTTCTTGCTCGCTTAAAATATCCACCCGTGTATCCAGCCAAACAAAGCCCTCATCCAGCGTATTGTTCAGCCCGGATACCCACCGCGCCACACGCCCGGGCAGCACCATGGCCAGTTCCTTCATCTCGACCAAAGCGCGGCCAGTGACCAGCACGATGAGGAAAATCAGCAAGCCGTAAACCAAGGCCATGCACAGCAGCGTGGCCACACTGCGAGGCAGGCGATACTTGCCGCGGCTCAGCAGGCGCACCGGTGGTGCAATCAGCAGGGACATAACCAGCGCCACCACGAAGGGCCCCACATAGGGCAGCAACTGCAGCGTCACCAGCACGCTCAACAGCACAACGGCGATGATCAGTATCTTGCGCGGCAAATTTTGCAATCTATTATTCCACGCCTGTAGGCGCTCGGTGCGGTTGTGTTGCTGCATGTGTTGCCTCCTTGGGGATGGCCAGTGGCCGAATGTGTTTTCATCATACCAATATCCAGCAGGAAACGCAAGTTTCTCTTTGCCCAGGGACAAAAAAATATGGCAAACGTTTGCTTGCATGTCAATAATAAATAGCAGATAAGTTTTCGTTCGAATTGCAGTATGATGTATCCATACCGCCGTGCAGCCGGGGCAAAGCCAGCGCATACGTCTCTATCATCTCAAGCAGCCAGCCAATCTTGATACCCTCGTTAGGATGGTGCCCGCTTGCGCATGGCGTGGGGGAAAGGGCCTGCTGTGGCATGCCGGGGCGTAACCCACCGCCCGCAGCAGCTTACGGGCATAAGCGCTTCCGCCCGTGGTGTAAGGGGATGATGCATGGTGCCTACGAAGTCGCACAAAGGTATCTGTGCGAAAAAAGGCACCAAGCCATGAAATGGCTTGGTGCTCTCCGCCAGCCTCCTCTGCACAGGCCGGTCTTGTGGTATCCGGCAGCGACCTACTCTCCCGGGCCGTCTCCAGCCAAGTACCATCGGCGCTGAAGGGCTTAACTGC
>JAITTS010000104.1 GCA_031286995.1 Oscillospiraceae bacterium | reverse complement strand
TGAAGTGAACAATTCGTCGCTGCGCGCGGCTTATTACCGGCTGAACACCCGCGAAAATATTTCTATCATGCTAAAACTCTGCGAAAAACATGGCGTTGCGGTCAGCCTTGGCAGTGACGCTCATTTTGCCTCCGCCGTGGGCCGCTTTGATGAAGCATTGGCACTGCTGGAAGAGATCAGTTTCCCAGAGGAACTCGTCGCCAATACGTCGGTGGAAAAATTCTGCGCGTTGCTTGCGAGGAAAACGGGATGCGTATGAGCTTGCTGCACATCTCAGACCTCCACTATTTGCGCGATTTTCGAGGCAAGGGTGACATTTTTTCCTCTATTTTCGAGCGGATGACGCCGCCTCTTGAGCAGCTGAGAAATCTCTGCAGCCAATTGGATACTGAACCGGACGCGGTTCTCATCACTGGCGACCTGACCCATTCGGGAGAAGAGGCTGATTATCGCGCCTTGCGGGCGGGGCTGTTCCAAATATTCCCGCATGCGTCCTTTTTTGCTGTGCCGGGCAATCATGATGAGGGGAACGCCTTTATGCGCGGGTTTTTAGACCTGCCCCCTACCCTGGAGGGATATTTCTTTCTGGCCCCGTGTCATGACCTATTGGTTGCGGGCATCGACAGCAGCGCCCCGATGACGCCAGACGGCGCTATCACCGAGACGCACTGCAATTGGCTTGAAACTGCTCTGCGGGACGCGCCGCCGCTTCCGGTATTTTTCATGACCCATCACCACCTGCTTGCCGGCCAGTTTCCCCTGCCTCCCGCCGTATATCCCAAGCGGATGGAGGAAATGATAAAAACACAGCAAATTGCGGCGTTACTCAGCGGGCATACCCACCACTTCTACCAAGGAACCTTTGCCGGCAAGCCCTATTTGGCTTCGGATAGTCTTTCTTTTAAGGGCATCAATCTAGGCGAAGGCCGTGTGCGCTTCATTGAACAAGGCGGAGCAATTCTGTACACTTGCGAAAACGGGTCGTTCTCGGTTAAGCGCATTCTCAGCCAGGATGAGCCCAAAATCTTAGGCCAATTACAACTCTGAAGAGTGATTTATCATTTTTTATATTTTCTTTATTTATGCTTTTGAAATTTTTCGCGGAAAAACATTCTTACAGGCCGTATTCACACAGGCTGAATGAACCTGCTTCGAATCTGCACTTCCCCGTATACTCTTACCGTCGATGTTTACCAAGCCCCCGCCGCTGCTGCACTGGTGAACGCATGCCAACCATTCTTGCAAGCACCTCAACAACTCGCTGCTATCTAACCGCGCAAACACTCGTCGAAAGGTATCGCTGCACGGAATTCCGTTGGGCAAATCCAAGAATGTCCGCAGTCATTCCTCACGTGCATCTTCAAATTTCTCCATATCTTCAATCCCTTCCCCGCCGCACACCAGGCAGCATAGCCTATTACCAGTATGTCTACCAGCTTATGCCGCCTGTCCCCATAATCCCGGCGAGGATATTTCACTTCTTCATAAAGTAGCCCTTTAGCGTTTCTATATCCGCTCTTTTCACCCCATGAATATGTACGACGTTCCCTCGTGTTTTCCATTTTGGTCAAAACTTACATTTTTTGTTCTCTAATGCGATTGCCCTGCCTGGTGGTAAGGCGGTTGTGCGGCGCGGTAAAACGCGATATAATGCACAGGGGAAAAAACCGTAGGAGAGAACCGCATGCTGATAGAAAACGCCGTTGTCTTTACGCAAGGCAAGCTCACCCGGGATGTGCGGGTGCGCACGCAGGCCGGGCGCGTCACCGCCCTAGGCGATTTGGCCCCGGATCCGGGTGAACGGATCGTGGATGCCCAGGGGCTTTACCTGCTGCCGGGCTTTGTGGATATCCACATACACGGCTTTGGCGGGCAGGATACCATGCAGGGCGAGGCCGCGGTGCGCCACATGGCCGACGGGCTAGCAGCGCAGGGTGTAGCCGGCTTTTTGCCCACCACCATGAGTGCCAGCCCGGCGGATACGCGCGCCGCGCTGGCGGGCATTGCCGCAGTGATGGCCGCGCCCCAGCCTGGTGGCGCGCGTGTGCTGGGCGCGCACATGGAGGCGCCCTTTCTGTGCCCGCGCCATGCCGGGGCGCAAGTGCCCGCGTACTTTGAGCAGCCCAGCCTCGCGGCCTATGAGGCGATGACCAGGGGCGCGGAGGCTGTGCCGCGGCTGATCACCCTCGCGCCGGAACTGCCCGGCAGCGAGGAACTGGTGCGCGCCCTGGCCGCAAGAGGGGTGCGCGTGGCCGCCGGGCACAGTGACGCCACCGCCGAGCATCTGCACGCCGCCGCGGATTGGGGGCTGACCCAGGTGACCCATCTGTTCAACGCCCAGTCGCCCCTGCACCACCGCATGCCCGGCGTGCCCGGCGCGGCGCTGACGGATGCGCGTGTGGGCGTGCAGGTGATTGCGGATTTAATTCACCTGCACCCGGATACCGTGCGCCTGGCCATTGCGGCCAAACGGTGCGCAGCCTGTGGCTACGGGGTACTGCTGATCACCGACGCCATGATGGCCGCGGGCATGCCGGATGGAGACTACAGCCTGGGCGGGCAGCGGGTGACCGTGCGGGCAGGCGCGGCGCGGCTGCAAGACGGCACACTGGCGGGCTCTACGCTGCTGATGCACCAAGCGCTCACCAACGTAATCCGCCTGGGCACACCGCCGGAAGAGGCCATCCCCATGGTGACGGAGGCCCCGGCCCGCAGCATTGGCGCGCAGGATGTGGTGGGGCGCATCGCCCCGGGTTGTGATGCGATGTTTGCCCTGATGGATGGGGATTGGCGCTTTACCAACGCCCTGGTGGGCTGATAATCGTTACGGAGGGTTGCGCATGAGCGTTTTGCAGGCTGTCATCTTGGGGATTGTGCAGGGATTGGCGGAGTTTTTGCCCATCAGTTCCAGCGGGCATCTGTTGCTGGCGGAGCGGTTGCTGGGCGTGCGGCAGGGCGGCATGCTGTTGACCGTGCTGCTGCACGCAGGCACGCTGGTGGCGGTGCTGGCTGTCTTTTGGCGAGACTGGCTGGTCATGCTGCGCAATCCCTTCAAAAACCGGGTGTTCTGGCTGCTGGTGCTGGCCACACTGCCTGCGGTGGCGGTTGCCCTGCTGTTTGAGAAACAAATAGACGCCCTGTTTACCGGGTGGTTTCTGGGTTTCGCCTTTTTGATCACCGGCGGGCTGTTGCTGGCGGCGGATGTGCTGCCGCGCCGAGCCGGCCGCGGCAAGCATGCCGCACGCGGGGCGGATCTGGCGCAGGTCAGCACGCGCCGCGCCCTGCTGATGGGCGCGATGCAAGCCGTGGCCATTCTGCCGGGCGTATCCCGATCCGGCGCCACGCTGGCCGGCGGGCTATGGAGCGGCCTCAACAGGACCACAGCGGCCAAATTCTCCTTCATGATGTCCGCACCGGTCATACTGGGTTCCTTGGTGCTGGAGGCCAAGGATGTGCTGGGTGAGGGCACAGCCCTGCAGGGCGGTTGGCTGGCCCCGCTGGTTGGCGTGGCGGTGGCGGGCGTGTGCGGCTACCTGGCTATACGCTGGATGTTGGCGCTGGTGCAGCGCGCATCCCTGAAAGGGTTCGCTCTTTACGTGAGCATATTGGGGCTGCTGGTGCTGGCGGATCAGCTCTTTTTCGGGCTGTTCTTCGATAAAATGATTTGATACCGCAACGACAAGCGCTCGCACATCATAACCCTGCGGGTGTTCGTGTATGATTGAGCGTTATCCGTTGTGCTATTGCGCCGGGGTCGTGGCCGGCGCCGCCGCCTCAGGCGCGGCCACGGGCAGCACCACCAGCTTTTCCGGCGTAGTTTGCGGCGGCATAGAGTAGGCCACAATGCTGTAGTAGGCCACGGCCAGCACATTTTTTACTTCACCCTCATAGGGAGTTCCATCCAGGTTTACTACCTGGGTCTGCTCGCCGATGTGCAGCAAGAGCTGGCCGTCGGCGCTGAGCAGGTTTTCGTCGTACACATCCAGTTTCACTTGGCCGATGCCTTCCTGCTTGGGCAGCAGGGCCACCGCCGCGTACTGCGGGGGGAAGATACGCACCGTGGGTACGCGGGCGTCGTAAAAGGCCACCAGGCTATCGCCCGCCTTCAATTGTAGGGGGTCTACGCCATCCAAGAAGAACGTGCCGGGTTTTATGACCAGCACGACCCGCTTCTCATCCGCCAGATCCATAGCGATGGCGGGGTTGGGGTTAAGGTTGTCGGCCAGGCCGCGCACCTCTTGCACCGTCCCTTCCAGCCGCACATAGGTGGGTTCTGAATCCGGCGCAGGGCCGAGGGAAATCGCCCCGGCCGAGGCGGAAAGCGGCAGGCACAGCAAAGCCACGACGACCAGTGGAGCTACGTATTTTCGCATAAAGATCACCTCTCGTCTTTTTGTGTAATCCAAGCCGATCGTTTTGACAAGTTCATTATATTGTTGCGGCAAATTTTTTTCAATATATGGTCCCCTTAAAAAATACTTGATAGCCGGCGTCATTCTTCGGCCCAATAGCGCGGGTAGGCGGTGGCGTACAGGCCGAAATCCTGCAAGATATAGTCCTGTGGATCAAAGAGCCGCTTGTTTTTTTGCGCTACAAGGTAGGCGGCGCATTCCATGGGGTCGGGGTCAAAGTCTCTGTAGTTCTCCAGCACGTAGCGATCCGCATAGTATTCCGTGCCGTCACCAAAGGGGTTGTTCACGGGCGCCTCTCCCCGCCACTGCCGCCCGGTAATTTGGTGCGCGGTGATAATCATCGCTTCGGTATGCTCGGTATGCTCCAGGTTTTCTTCCAGCAGATAGATGTAGTAACGGTCGCAATCCATCGTATAGATGTGCTGGGCAGCCTCGTAATACCCATCCCGAAACGTGCTGCCGACGCTACCGATATAGGTTTCATCGTAAAAGTAACCCTGAAAAAAGGCAATAAAACCCATGGCGTACAACAGTGCCACCAGCGGGGCAAAGCCGCGCACAGATCGAATGGCGCGCTGCAGCGCCACGCACAGGCCGAAGAGCAGAGGATAGAACAGGATGTTGATGCGCCAGATGGGCAGGCCGCTTATCAATCCCAGCAGCACCGCTACGCACAGCCAGAAAAACAGCAGGGTATAGCTGTCGCGCCGCGCAGACGGCAGCAATGGCGCCCGTGCGGGGCGGTGGCCGCGCCACAGCAGGTACACGCCCGCCAGCAACGCGGGCACAGAGAAGGCGTATAGCGTGCGCGTATCGCCATGCATAAAACGACTATCCCGGCGCTGCTGCAAGATGACATCCACCAGGGAGATCAGTTGCTCTAGAAATTTGCGCCACACATCCTCGGCAAAAAAGAGGATACTGCCTTGCCGGTTCATGCTCTCAAAGCGCTGCAGTGTGACAGGCCCGATATGCAGCGTCTGCCAGCCGAATACGTTGATCAAGATCGTCAAAAGGAAGGGCCACGCCGTGGCCAAGTACGCCCCGGCGCAGGCCAGCGCCTCCCAGGGGCGCAGCCGCCGCGCGCGCAGCAGGTATGTGCACACCGCCAGCAGAAACACAGGCACGATGTAGAGCGACACCGCGTAGGTGTACATCGTCAGGCCGAAAAAGATCATGGAGAGATATAGAAAGGGCCTGCGCCGCAAACCAATGTACAGCAGGTAGACGGAAAAAAGAAAGAAGTGGGACATGAGATGGCAATCAATGGCCCAACGGCTCTGTACGATCTGCCAGGGACAGATGGCCAGCATCCACAGCGCCAGCAAGGCAAAGCGCTTGCCCAGCATGCGCCGCGCCATATCCCACCACACGGGCAGGGCGATCAGGCTGACGATCAGCATGGGCAGCAAAATGGTCAGGCGGGATACCCCCAGCAGCGCGAACGCCGCCGCCTGCATCCAGGGAAACAGCACGCTCATCTGCCCCGCTCCCCACACCTGCAAAAACGCCGGATAGGTGTTGCCGTACCGATCCGCACCGTCCTTCCACAGAGAGATGGCCACGGATGCGGACTGCGCGCCGTCGGCAAAGATGCCCCGGGGCAGCTCGGGCACGCGCCACACGCGCACAAACACGCCCACCCCCAGGGCCAGGGCAAACAGCAACCAGTAACGCCAGCCTTGGGTAAAGCGCAGGCTGATGCCGCCCAAGGCACGCAGGGGGCGCAGGCTATTCGCCCATGCCCTGGCGCGCCGGTTGTAAGCCAGGGCCAGCAGGCCTGCCAGCACCAAAAATGCGACCCATTCATTCCAAGCGATCATGGCGCATCCTCCGCTGCCGTCGGGTCTGCCAGGGGCAGAAGCACCGCGTATTCTCCAAAGGTGATGATCTCTCGAAACCCCGCAGGATCCACCTGCTCCGCTTCGCTGCCGTAGAGCACGTAGGCCGCATCCGAGGCAAAGCCCTGCGTGTAGCTTGGGAAATAAATGTAGGAAAACCGTTCGGCGTAGGGCAGCTGGCCGGGTGTTTGCGTCTCACCGCGCACATAGGCGGGATCAAGGCCGTAGGCCCGTATGGCTTGCAGCGCCGCGGCCCTGCCCGGGTTGTCGTTGGGGTAAAGCCGGGTGGTCACCACGGTCTTGGGGGTATCCATGGCCGCCGCGTAGGCCAGGGCATCCGACAGACCGGGGTAGGTTGGCCCCAAGTCAGGCGTGCGCGCCAAAAGCAGGCCCAGCGCCACCGCGTACACCGCCGCCAGCGGCAGCCCGGCAAAGCGCAACCTGCGGGCGATGTAGCTGGCGCCGGCCGCTACCAGCAGCACAGCAGGGTAAAACAGCACCCCGTAATGGGCCGGGGCAAGGCGCATATGCAGCAGCAAAAAACAGAGCGCCGCACCTGCCAGGCAACCCCACAGCGCCCACAGTGTGCCCGCGGCGGGCGAGCGTTTGCGCCTGGCCAGCAGACGGGATAACAGACGCACCGCACCCAAGAGCATCAGTGGCAGAGAGCACAGGTACAGAAAGCCCTGCTCCGGATCCAGCACAGCCACCGCGCTGGCGGGATCCTCCACGTTTTGCATCGCCACGGTCAGTACGCCCCGATAGAGGTTGGAAAGCACATCCTCATAGAGCCGGGCAATATGGGGATCGCGCCCACGCAACTCGCGCTCCCTGGGCCACCAATCCTGATTGCCGTGCCAGTCGTCATCCCACTTCACATCCTGGGTCACCCAGTCGCTGTTGTGGGGGTACCTCTCCGTCGCCTCCACATACATGCCCAGCACGGTGTGTCCGGGCAGGTGAAAAGTCTGCGCGGTCCAGGCGCCCAGGGCCGGGGCGGCCACCAGCGCCCAAACCCCCAGCGCGGCCAGGGTCTGCCGCCAGGTGACGGCCTTGCGCGCCCACAGCACCGCCAGGGCCGCCGTGACAAACAGCGGCGCCACAAACCAAGCGGTATCCCCCGTGTACATAGCCAGCGCCAACAGTATCGCCCCGCCCAGCAAGCAGGCGGTGCGGCGGCAAGGGCGGGTAAAGAGCCAAATGGCCAGCATCAGCAGGTGGGGCAACAGCGCCCAGCTCTGCGCCCAGCCGCTCTGCAGCAGCGCCCAGGGGGATACGGCGGCGATGCCCAGCGCCCACAGCGCCGCCCGGGGCGAAAGCGCATCCCGCAGGGTGCGCCACAGGGCGTATAGACCCAGCGCCTGTACCAGCAGCATGGGCAGGCGCTGCGAAAACCCCGCCAGGCCCGTCAGCGCCAACAGCGGCATGGCGAGCCAGGTCAGCAGCGAGCCGTTCCCTTCCGCGCTCAGACCGGGCAGCATAGCGGGCCAGGGGTGCCCTTCCAAGCTCTTGCCGCTGAGCCATAGGGAACGCGCTTGCACGGCGGTCTCAATCTCTTCGGGCAGCAGGGCCGATTCACCCATGCGCAGCATGGCCAACAGCCGCAGGGCCGTGCCCGCAGCAATCAGGCAGCAAGCGAGCAGCGTGCCGTGGCGCAGGGGCTTGCCGGTTTGCGCGGCAAAGGGTGCACTGAGCCATCGGTCGCCCGCCCACACGCACAACAGCGTCACCGCCGCCGCCAAGCACCAATCCCACGTCGAAAACATACGCTGCCCCCTCTGTAGAGATCTGTGTGCGGCGCGATGGGCGCAAAAGCGGGCTGCTTTCACGCTTGGCAGTTCTTCACCGGCCCGTGAACGCTCGGGAGGAGGGCGCGCTTACAGGCTGTCGCCAAAATCGGCGCGGAATTGAATGGCCAGTTTTTGCTGCCAATCGGATACCGGAGCCAGGCGACCCAGGAAGAAGCGCAGCACCTTGGGCTCCTCCACAAACTTGAGGCCGCCGATGAGATGGCGGTTTTCGTGCAGCCAGCTCAGGCGATCCACCGCGTACTTGATCTGGGACAGGGTGAATACCCGCCTGGGCAGGGCCAGGCGCACCAGTTCCATATTCGAGAAGTGCTCGCCGCCATCCGGCAGGCGCTCTTCGGAGAGCGTACCGCGCTCCATGCCGCGCAAGCCGCCCGCGATGTAAATGGCCGCGGCCAGCGCACCCGCCGGATACTCTTGCTGGGGGATGTGGGATACAAACTCCATGGCGTTGATGTGGCAGCCTAGGCCGCCGGGCGGGGTGACGATGGGCACGCCACGCTTTTGTAGCTCATCCGCCATGTAAGCGATGAAGGAGGGGCCCTGGTTGATCATGTTGAAATCCATGGTTTCATCCAGCCCCACGGCGATGGCCTCTATCTCGCGCACGGACATGCCGCCGTAGGTGAGAAAACCCTCGTACACGGGCACAAGCTCACGCATGCGCATGTAGGCATCCTGGCTGTTGGTGCAGATGCCGCCGCCCCGGGCGTGACCCAGCTTGCGCGCGGAAAAGTAGATGATATCGCTGTGATCCGCCATTTCGCGGGCGATGGTGCGGATGGAGGCATCCCTGTAGGCATCCTCGCGCACTTTGATAAAATACAGGTTGTCGGCCAGCAGACTGGCATCGAGCACCAGGGGGATGTTAGCCGCTTGGCACACGGCGTACACGGCCTTCAGGTTGGCCAAGGAGAACGGCTGACCGCCGATGAGGTTGGTGCCAGCCTCCATGCGCACAAAGGGTATTTGGGCCGCGCCTATTTGGGCAATCAGCCCGCGCAGCCGCTCAGGATCCATATTGCCCTTAAAGGGATTGTCGCTGGTGGTGGCCAGAGCTTCGGGGTAGTACAGCTCTTCCACTGTGCCGCCATTCAGGCCGATGTGGGCCTTAACGGTGGTAAAGTGATAGTTCATGGGCAGCACATCGCCCGGCTTGACGTAGGCGCGGGCCAATATATTTTCGCAAGCCCGGCCCTGGTGTGTGGGCAAAAAGTATTTCTTGCCGAAGATTTCTTCAATTTTTTGCTCCAGTTTGGTGAAAGTGGTGCTGCCGGCGTAGCTGTCGTCAGCCACCATCATGGCGCTCAGCTGTTGGTCGCTCATGGCATTGACGCCGCTGTCGGTCAGCATATCCAGAAACACATCCTCATTCTTCAGCAAGAATGTGTTGTTGCCCGCCTCAGCGATGGCGCGCACGCGCTCTTCCACGGGCTTCAAACGCAGCTTTTGTACGATGCGCACTTTGTGCATCTCCAGTGGCACGGCGTCCTGATAGTAAAACTTTATCTGTGACATGGGCGGTCACCTCGTCCTTTCGCGATATTTTTCGGCGCAAACCGCCAGATTATTTCACATTATAATACATGTAGCGGATGCAGTAAAGAAAAAACGAAATTTACGCTTACAGGCAAGTTGCCCGGTGGACAGGCATATGCTGCCACAGTTTTTGCGGGGAGGGATGGGCATGCGGAAGCTGCTTGAAGACGTTTGGCAGGGGAAACGGGTATGCCTGGTGGAGGATGCGCAAGGGCTCAGCCCGTGGCTGGATGCGCTGCTGACTGCCCTTGGCGCGCAGGCGCGGCGCCTGGATGCGCCGGATGGCCTGCCCGCGCCAGCGCTGCTGGAGGCGGCGATAGAGGAGGCCGAGGCCCACGCCTTGATACTGCCCGGCCTGCCCGGCGCGGATACGCCGGAGGCCCTCTGCGCCTTGCTCTATCGCCTGAGCGCCTGCTTGGCGGCAGCCCGCGGCCGGGGCTTGCGGGCGGTGCTGCTGTGCTTGGATGACAGCGCCTACCGGGGAGGCGGCACGCCCTGGGCCTACGCGGAGGACGCGCCGTTGGGCGGCATAGGGCCGGCAGGCTGCGCCGCGGCCTGCGCGCGCCTGATGGCGGAGGGCTACCGCGCGGGGTTTTACGGCCCCTCACTGCCCGTGGTGGTGGCGCATCGCGGCCCCTTGGTATGGGATGGCGAAACCCCGCCTGCGCCCCGGCGCGCGGGCGCGCCTGTACCCGTGCAGCACGCGCTGGAGCCGCTGGCCGGGGCGCTGCTGGCCCTGGGCCGCGCGCTGGCTTACCCCGCGCATCCCGGGGACACCTGGAACTTTGGCGCGCCGCCGGAGAACTGGATGACGCCGCGGCAGAGCGTGCCTCTCTCGGGTCCCGCGTATGTTCAATTAGAGAGCGCGCGCGCACGGACACAGCTGGGCTGGCGCACAGTGTACGATGGGCAGGCAACGCTGGCCCTGCTCTGCGCGTGGGATGCGCTGTGCAGAGCCGGCGGCCCCGCCGCAGCGCGACAGGCGCAGGCACGAACCTACCTGGCCCGGTTGAATCGCATTGCGGATTAGCGCAAATCCCTCAAACGTGGCGCAGAGCTTGCGCAGCTCTTCGCCGCTCGTGTTCCCGCGCAGCCAGCGTAGCGCCGCTACGCCTTCTTCCCTCGGCTTCGCGGGGAAAAAAACCGTCGCACTCTATCGCGCTGTGTTCTCTCCGCTTGCTCTGGGGCACAAAACCCTGTATGCAAAAAAGCCCCGGCGCATAGAGGCCAGGGCAGCGTGTTAAGTTTAAGCGCCGCCGGAAATATCCGCTGCCGGCCAGGTAGCTTCTTCCCCGGCGCAGAGGGCAGCCAGATCCCGGTAGAGGTGGATGCTCTGCAGCACCAGCTCCATATCCAAAAACTCGTCAATATCCTCGCGGGCCTGCTGTATGCGCGCCTGGGTCTGGGCCAGCAGCGCCGGGCCCGCTATGGATGCCTTGGGGCAGGCCAGCAGCTTGATTTCGCCAATGTTGCACACGTGCAGCGCGTAGCGCACAGCCAGCAGATCACGCTCGAACACATTGCGCAGGGCGACCTCCAGCCTGTCGCGGCCATAACGCCACACCTCTTGCAGGTAGGTCTCGCCCTGGGGCAGCAACAGGTGCGCCACACATACGGGCGAGGCCAGATCTACGGATAGCTGCAGGGCGCCGGCGCGGGCGCGCAACTCATCCTGGCGCAGGCGCGCGCCTTGCAGCAAACTGTTATAAAATTCTTCTTGCAGCAGGGGCAATACGTCGGTCAGCACAGCCTCGCTGTTTCGCTCGTGCAGGGTGCGGCGCAACCTGCTCAGTACCCGGCGCAGGCGTGCGGGGTCATTGGCTGCCTCCATGCCCGCGATGTGCGGAATCTGCGCCAGAAAGCCAAAAAAAGCCTGGCCCTCTTCCTTGGGAAGTACGTAAGCCACGGCATCCACAGGCGCGCTCTCCAGCAGCAGCATGGCTTCTTTGGCGGTGTGCACGGCCAACGGACGCTCAAAACCCAGGCTTGCCCAATCCTCAAAGGCTTGAAACACATCGTGCAGCGCCTGTTGATCCGTCACCAAGAGCACCTTATACATCCATACCTCCAAGTCGTCAGGTCTTTGCCACCCCTATGTTATCTTATTATACCACGGCTGGTCAAGCCCTTATCGGTTCTTGATGTAGTATCAGGGCAAGAGCATTTACTTTTGAAAGAGCAGCCCCGCAAGGAAGACAGGATCAGGTGCGGCTTTCATCATTTTTCTGCGAACGCTGAGATTTTTGATTGAGATTTTCTTCAATACCGCGAGGGCGATTTTACGTAGGACATTGGAGTTGAGCGGAGAGTTGTCTTTTTTTGCC
>JAITTS010000086.1 GCA_031286995.1 Oscillospiraceae bacterium | reverse complement strand
TATGCAGTTCTTCTTTTAGCTTGTTTATATCCATTTTTTATCACCGGAATTACTTTACCATATTCTTTCCTCCCTGAAAAGTAAATGCTCTTGCCCTGTATTAGAATGAATGATGATTTCAATACGGAAACGAAAAAGAGCGACGATTTCGCCGCTCTTTTTCCGTGAGCCGGGCGCGCCTTAGTACATGCCGCCCATGCCACCGCCCTGGGGCACCGCGGGCGGAGGATTCTTTTCGGGCAGGTCGGCCACCAGGGCTTCGGTGGTCAGCACCATGGCCGCCACAGAGGCCGCGTTTTGCAGGGCGTAACGCGCCACCTTGGTGGGATCAATGATGCCACGGGATACCATATCCACGTATTCGCCGCGCAGGGCATCAAAGCCGTAGCCGGGCTTGCGGCTCTTCTTGATGGTCTCCACGATCACGGAGCCCTCAATGCCTGCGTTGGCGGCTATCTGGCGGATGGGCTCCTCCAGCGCGCGCAGCACGATCTGTACGCCGGTCTTTGCGTCGCCGGTATGCTTGGGCAGCTCCGTCGCCACGCCGCTGAGCACGGAGAGCAACGCGATGCCGCCGCCGGGTACGATACCTTCTTCCACAGCCGCGCGGGTGGCAGAGAGCGCGTCCTCAATGCGCAGCTTGCGCTCCTTCATCTCCACCTCGGTGGCGGCGCCTACAGAGATAACCGCCACACCGCCGGCCAGCTTGGCCAGGCGCTCCTGCAGTTTCTCCTTGTCGTAGTCGCTGGTGGTGTCATCTATCTGGGCGCGTATGGAGTTGATGCGGGCTTTGATCTCGTTGGCGTTGCCCGCGCCCTCCACGATGGTGGTGTTGTCCTTATCCACCTTGACCTGGCGGGCGTTGCCCAGCATGTCGATGGTGGCGTTCTTCAACTCCAGCCCCACTTCCTCGGTGATGACCCGGCCGCCGGTCAGCACGGCGATATCCTCCAGCATGGCCTTACGGCGGTCGCCGAAGCCAGGGGCCTTGACGGCCACGCAGTTAAAGGTGCCGCGCAGTTTGTTGAGGATCAGCGTGGTCAGGGCCTCGCCCTCTATATCCTCGGCGATGATCAGCAGCTTCTTGCCGGATTGCACCACCTGCTCCAGCAGGGGAAGAATCTCTTGGATGTTGGATAGCTTCTTGTCCGTGATGAGGATCAGGGGCTGATCCAGCACGGCTTCCATCTTTTCGGTATCCGTCACCATGTAGGATGAGGCGTAGCCGCGATCAAACTGCATGCCTTCCACCACGGCCAGCTCGGTTTTCATGGTCTTGGATTCTTCCACCGTGATCACGCCGTCGTTGCCCACGCGCTCCATGGCGTCGGAGATCAGCTGGCCGATGGCCTCGTCTCCGGCGGATATGGCGGCCACCTGGGCAATGGCCTGCTTGTTCTCAATGGGCTTGGAAAGGGCCTTCAGCCCCTCTACCGCAGATACGGTGGCGGCCTCAATACCGCGCTTGAGCACCATGGGGTTGGCCCCGGCGGCCAGGTTCTTCAGCCCTTCGCGCACGATGGCTTGGGCCAGCAGCGTGGCGGTGGTGGTGCCGTCGCCCGCCATGTCGTTGGTCTTGGTGGCTACTTCCTTCACAAGCTGGGCGCCCATGTTCTCAAAAGCATCCTCCAGCTCAATCTCCTTGGCGATGGTCACACCGTCGTTGGTGATCAGGGGCGCGCCGTATTTTTTATCCAGCACCACGTTGCGGCCTTTGGGCCCTAGGGTAATTTTGACGGTATCGGCCAGCACGTTGATGCCTTTTTCCAGCGCGCGGCGGGCTTCCTCGCCAAAGATGAGTTGCTTTGCCATGGTAGTGTTCCTCCTTCAGACAATATAATGGATTACTCGACTACGGCCAGAATGTCGTTCTGGCGGACAATGATCAGCTCGTCCCCATCAATTTTAACCTCGGTACCGGCGTACTTCGAGTAGATGACCTTTTGGCCAACCTTCACCTGCATCTTCACTTCCTTGCCATCCACCACGCCGCCGGGGCCTACGGCCAGAACTTCGGCCATTTGCGGCTTCTCTTTTGCCGCGCCGGGCAGCACGATGCCGGACTTGGTGGTCTCTTCCGCCTCAATGTTCTTGATGACCACCCGGTCGCTGAGGGGTTTCACTTGCATGTCGATAGCCTCCTTTTGGTTTTACGCTTACTTTTTTTCGCCAGCCGCTGGCCGCGAATCATTTTGTTAGCACTCTTACGAGGTGAGTGCTAAACGAGCAATGTTAGTGTACCGCCTGTGGGCATTTGTGGCAAGAGGGGATGCGTGCGAAAAACAAGCAAAAATTTTAAATATCTCGAAATATTTGATGATATCGAGCTTAAACTACTTCTAGCAAGAAATATCTATCGTTTTCTCCTTTAAAAGACCATCTGGCCGAAGGCGGGCGCGCGTGCTACAATCATTGCATACATCTTTACACAAGGCAGGGAGAGGAGACACCTCTGTGGAAGACGCGCGACACGGCTTTGCGGAAAAACTGCTCGCCTGGTATGATGCGGGGCACCGCGCCCTACCCTGGCGGGAGACCGGCGATCCCTACGCCATCTGGGTATCCGAGATCATGCTGCAACAGACCAGGGCGGAGACCGCGGCAGGGTACTACCGGCGCTTTCTGGCGCGCTTTCCGACAGTGTCGGCCCTTGCGGAGGCGCCGGAGCAGGATGTCTTGAAGCTGTGGGAGGGGCTTGGCTACTATACCCGCGCGCGCAACTTGCAGGCTGCGGCGCGCAGGGTTATGAGCGATTGCAGCGGATGCCTGCCGGATACTGTGCAGGGGTTGGCCGCTTTGCCGGGCATAGGCCCGTACACCGCCGGGGCTGTGGCAGCCATCGCTTTTGGCAGACGGGCGGCGGCCGTGGACGGCAATGTGGAACGGGTGGTCGCCCGCCTGCGCGGCATACGGCAGGATGTCGGCATCCCTTCGGTGCGGCGGGCATTGCGCCGGGCGGCCGAAGAGCTGGTGCCCGGGGATAGGGTGAGCGACTACACCAACGCCATGATGGAACTGGGGGCCACGGTGTGCCTGCCCGGCACGCCGGATTGCGGCGCTTGCCCGGTGGCCGCTTTTTGCGATGCCCTGGAGGCGGGGGATGCCGATCTGCTGCCGCGCAAGCAGCGCGGCCGCGCGCCCAGGCAAGAAGCGCGCGGCGTGGCAGTGGTGTGCTGCGCGGGCCGCGTGCTGGTGCAGCGGCGGCTGGAAAGGCTGCTGCACGGCATGTGGCAATTCCCCAACGCCCTGGATGCGGCGGATGCCCAGGGCTTGGCCCGCGCCCTGGCGGATCAGGGTATTGCGGCGCACCCATTGCGGCGGTTGGGGGAGGCGAGGCATGTGTTCACCCACATCATCTGGCAGATGCGCATCTATTTATTTGCGGCGGAAACGCCCTTCGAACTGCCGGAGAGCCTGTGGGCGGATGCGGAAGCGCTGCGCGCCCTGCCTATACCAACTGCCATGTGCGCGGCAAAACAATATGCGCTGGCGTGTTTGGCGACGCCGTAAGCGGTCGATTGGCGGATGAGGGGCCTGTTGCCACGGGCTTCTCTTTTTGCCTGAAAATCCGCCATTTTCCTTGGGGCTGGCGCCTGCAATTTCCATGGTTGCTTCTCGCCCGCGCACCCATACTAGCCGCAAAGGAGTCGGGCCGCCGATAAACGCTCTCTCGCGGTGCCGGCGCCCTGCGCCGTTTGCTGGCGTATGGTGCGATGCGGGCGCTTTGTCTATGACTTCCTTGCGATAGGGCATTGCTTGAGCGCCTGCTTTTGTTGGTATGCTGTGGGAGGGGAATGGGCGTGCAGGATGTACGGGGTAAAGTGGCGCTGGTTGCGCTGCTGACCATGGTGCTGGCGCTGCTGGTGCTGCTCGGTCTGCTGGTATCCGCAGGGCGGCGTTGGGTGGCGCCCACGCGCTATCGGGATGCGAGCTGGGCCTTTGGAACGCGGCAGGTGGAGGAGAGACCGTGATTTATTTGCGCATGCGCGATCAGGTGACGGCCCCACCCAGACAGCCCCTGCGCTTGGGGGATGTTGCGGATGTGCTGGCGGATGCTGCCCTGGGGCTGACGGATTTGGCTGTGGATACGCCGGATGCCGTGGGGGTATGGAAGCTGGATGCCATGGCCCTTGTGCGCACCATACAGGGCCGCTGCCCGGCGGAGTCGGTGGTGCTGCTGGGGGCCGCCTTCGGCGTGCTGGTGCGGCGGCCCGTCACGGCCAAGCCCGCAGTTTGGCGGGGCGCGCTGGCCTTTGCGCTGCTGTTTGTAGGCAGCGCCATGGCCATGTTGTGGTTCCGCGCGGATGCGAACCTGACCCAGGTGCAGCGGGAACTGGCGCGTCTGCTGGCCGGACAGCCGGTGGGGGACTGGTGGATGGCGATCCCCTATGCCCTGGGGGTAGGCAGCGGGGCAGCGCTCTTTTATGGGCTGATAGGCCGCAGAGGCGTGTTGCCCCCGGATAGCAAGTTGGCGGAATATCGTAAGCAGGCACAAAAGCAGCAGTTGCATGGCGCGCCTGCAGACGGCGGGCGCGCCGGCGGCTAGGGCGCTCTGCGGAGACTGCGACTGGGTCGCTGCGCTGGGCGCAAACTTGGTAGCCCCGGCGTTGGGCATGGGCCGGCGCCTGTGCGGGGAGCCGGTGACAGTCGCCCCGGCGCTGCCGCTGGCCGGGGCATATGGGCACAACGGCATCGGCTCTGACGGAAATATTGGATATGCTGCCCCAAGGTATGGAATGCCCGAATTTGGGGGATGATTTGCATCGTCTAGCCTGGGTGCTGGTTCTGGGCAAGCCGGACGGCGCGCTGGCAGCCGGTACATGGGGGTGACAGAGATGATGGAGAGAGCGCAAACAGCGCCGGAGAGGGCGCGGCACGCGCCGGTGTGCTACGCGCTGCTGGCGCAGCCCAGGCCCGGCAACCGGGAAACCCGCATGCGCGAGATACTGGGCGCTTGGCAGCAGCGCAACGCCGGTAAGAACGGG
>JAITTS010000025.1 GCA_031286995.1 Oscillospiraceae bacterium | reverse complement strand
TGCTACCTCATCAACGGTTACCATCAGGCCTATCCCGTATGGCGGCTGGTATTTGAGGGGTTCGACAATACACGCAAAGAGGACGGCACGGTTTATACGATAGGTGAAAAGAACGAGTGGATGTTTGAGGCCGCTACCGGAGAGATCATTCCTTGGTGACAAAGGAAGGAGGGGTTGCCGTTGATTGCCGCATAGCCCGCACGTACCGCGCACCAAAAAGACAAGCAAGGGAGAGTACGATGATGAAGAAGTTTATTCTGATGATCCTTTTAGCCTCGGTTGCGCTGAGCCTGCTGTTGCCCTTGGAGGCGTTCGCTCTTTCTGAAAACAAAAGCTACGGCGGCGTCACATCCAACAACCGGGTTGACACCAAATCGAACGGAGAATGGTCAAGTACTGGCGGTACGTACATCAAGAGGACGACAACTTCCGGCGTGGTCAAAAGGTGGGGCCTGGCCGCCATCGCGTGTGAGAAGATTAAAGAAAAAGACGGTAATACTCGCTATGACAATTGTGCTTCGGTGGCCGCCTACTTGTACACGCGCGAGGATGCGAACCGCGTGACCGCGGTGGCCGGCGTCAACGTTTGCGCCGCGCACAACATGACCCCGGATCTCACGCGCGGCAATGAGTACCTCTCCAGCAGCGTCTGCGTCGGTGGGCGCACCTACAAGACTGTCGGCAGAACCAACAGCGGCGGCAATATCATCGGCCCGAATCGCATCTTCTTCCACACGGTTCCGTAACGCCCCGCGGCTTCAGGCCGTTGCGGCCTCATCCGCATACCCGCGCTATCCACAAAACGGGTTTCCCGTTCTGTGGATAGCCCCTTTCTGTGAGCAAATTCTTTGAGGTGTAGCGGAATAATGAAAAAATGGCATCGTCTGTTTTGCATGCTGGCGTCCGCTTTTCTGTATATTCTGGCTCTGCTGTACCCGCACATGGATGCGGGGTTGTTCTGGTCGGATACCATGGCGTACTTTCGCACCGGGAACTATGGGTACATGCTGATGCTTTCGACGGAGCTCGGCCTGCTGTGGCTGTTGCTGCCCGTCTGTTCCATCCTGCCATTGGCCGCCGCCGGTCTTTCGGAAAGCGCGGACGCGGGCAAGGCCCGTTGGCTGGGGCGTTTGCGGCCCCGATGGGTGTTCAAACAGCTTGTTGGTTCGCTTGTGCCGCTGGTTTTCGTGTTCCTGCTGTATGGCGTTTTTTTGTCGCTTGTTTGCCCCGCGGGTTCTGAATCCTCGTGGCAGCTCGTCGCGATGGAGCACGCGTATGCCTGGCGCGCCGCCGATGCGTGGATGCCGCTCTTTACGGCGGAATGCCTGTTCAGGCTGGTGATCTCCGCCTCAACGTGGGCCATGACCGGGCTGGCGCTTTACCGTGTATTTCGGCATAAAGCAACCGTTGCGGCGCTCGTATTTGCCCTGACACTGTGGATGGAGTATGTTGGCCGCTATGTTGGCGGCGGCTGGTCGTCTTCGTTCTTACAGGTGCCCGGCGTATCCAACACAATCCCGCTCAGTCATTTGCTGTATAGGCAGATGCTTTATCTCTGCGTGGCAATCGCGCTCTATGCGTTGCTATGCGGCGCGGAGACTGCGCTGGAAGGCAGACGAAAGAACAGAAGGGCGCGCGTTTGCCAAACCCGTGTAGGCCCTGGTTCAACAGGCTTCGCCGCCAGCATGCGAGAAGCCCTGGGGGCGTGCCTCTCTTTACCCGGCATCCTTATCGCGCTGTGCCTTCCTTTTTACGCTATTTTTTTGTGCGGGGCCAAAGTGAGCGGTATGCCGTCCATCCCGGAAATGTGGCTGTTCGTTTTCGGCGGGCTTCCTTGGGGAACCCCGACGGTAGACCCAATGCTGCTTGCTATCTGGATGCTGTTGCTGGCCGCGCCAGCTATCGGGTTATCGCGGATGTGCGGGGCCGTTTGTTGGCATCACACAGAAAGGCTCTCTTTCCCGCGTCTCTCCGCGTGGATAGCCGCATCCCTCCTGTTTACGCTGCTCTCTGTCATCATCATGTGGGTGGGCACAGGGCTGTACAGCGTTTTGAGCGGGGTTCGGATAGGGGGCCTGTTTTTACCCGATTCCCCGCACAATATAGGGGAAATCGGCGTTGTATTATTAACCTTTGCCTCATTCATATTGCAAACAATGATCACCGCCATCGTCTTTGTCGCTGCGTATATGTTCTCTGGCAGTGAGGAGACCAGCCTTGTCATTGCCGTGCTTCCATCGTTTTGGATGCTGCTGTTCGGATCAAACGAAGACATACCGCGCAACATCTTTCTGCCCGCAAATTGGGGGATGGTGCTTCGCAGCGATCTTTTTTCCGCATCCTTTATTGACGAGATAGTGGGCGACGGACTTACAAAAAGGTATGATCTATGCGCGTTCGACCCTTACTGGGCGTTGCGCATGCAACTGTTTTTGCTTCTGGCCATCACCGTCATCCTCTTCGCCGGAAATGCGTTGCGCAACTGTGCGCGAGTGCGAAGACGAAGATGCCGTAGCGCTTGACGCACAAACGAGCAACAAAAGAACCTCCCCTCTCTCTTCTTGATTCCCTTGAATCTGTGCCTCGTCCGCGGTCGCTCCCTTCGCCGGCAGGCCGGTACAATAGAAGCAAGCGGCCTCCCTCACTTTGCCCTCGGGCCATGCAGCCGGGCATCACTTCGCCGCCCAAAAACACCTTCGGGCGGCAGAGAGGGTGAACGGAGCACGCCAAAAACCTAAAAAACCGCACCCTCTCCCCCACATCGCCATAGACTGAGAGCGCGACAGGGAAGGAGGGAGCGGCATGAAGTGCGACGCGGTGTTTGAGGGGGGCGGCATCAAAGGCATAGGCTTTGCCGGGGCTATCGCAGCACTGGAGGAGGCCGGTTATACCTTTGAGAATGTAGCCGGCACATCCGCCGGAGCGATCGCGGCCTGTTTGGTGGCATCGGGTTACACCGGGCAGGGCATGAGCGAAGCGCTGCGGGGCGTAGATTACCGCAAATTTCCCCAGCGACCGGTAAGCCTATCCGGGCCGCTGGGGAGCTTGGCGCATCTGACAGCGCGCTTGGGCCTGTACCGAAGCGATTTTTTTGCGGCCTGGCTGGATGAACTGCTGGCTCAAAAGAGGGTGCGGGTCTTCGGCGACTTGCGCACATCCCGTTTGGATGTGCGCTATCGTTATCGCTGCCAGGTCATCGCCTGCGATGTGAGCACAGCGGATATGCTGGTGCTGCCCCGGGATGCCGCCCGCTTTGGCCTGGATCCGGACGTGTTCTCCGTAACGCTGGCTGTGCGTATGAGCATGAGCATCCCCTTTTACTATGAGCCTTGCCGTCTGCGCGATGCCCAAGGGGCGGAGCATTTGATTGTGGATGGCGGCCTGCTGAGCGGTTACCCCGTGTGGCTGTTGGATGACGACAGCGCAAACCCACCCTGGCCCACCTTCGGTTTCAAGTTTACGGATGGCGAACAACAAGGCCCCGCGCGCATCCGCGGCCTGGGCGATTACGGCAAGGCCGTGGCCAACACACTGCTGGATGGACACGACCGCTACTACCTGCAGCACGTGCGGGGCGACGCGGCCCGCACCATTCACATCCCCACCACCGTGCGCACAGCGGGTGGCAACCGCACCATACACGCCACGGATTTTGACCTTACCCACGCAGAAGGCCAGGCCCTATACGACAACGGCTACCATGCCGCCCAGGCCTTTCTGCAAACCTGGAATTTTGAGGTTTGGAAGCGCCTGCATCGATCAAATCAAGCCAAAGGAGCCTTGCTCTCGTGAGTCGGGAGTATATCCAAACGATCAAACAGGCGCGAGTTGCTGCGCTGTGCTCCGGTCTGCGGTTGACCATCAGCGTGGTCAACTCTTCCAAATTGGTTTCTGTTACACGCATGGTCTTGATCTTTTTGCCGTATCAGAAAAGGAAGGAATGGGGTATGCTGCGTTGCGGGCGTTCCGCCCGTTGTCAGCCTGCTGGCGCTCAAGCGCCGCGTTCTGCGTTTTTTCTCTGGGAGAACCCGCCAAGAGAATGGCGAGGATACATGCTGGCAACCGCCCAGGCTATCACTGCGCGAAAGGCTGCGCTTTGCGGCCCAAACCGAATCGCTCTATTGGGGCATCACCGTTCTGCTGGCGGCAGGCGGGCTGCTGCCCGGCAGCCGGTAGCCCCTGCGCCGATGCAGGGGAAACGCCGCGTAATAGCCGCGAAAGGCTAACTTATCCCCGGCAGCCTCTCTAC
The DNA here is from genome assembly GCA_031286995.1 of Oscillospiraceae bacterium. Lineage (GTDB taxonomy): Bacteria > Bacillota > Clostridia > Christensenellales > Aristaeellaceae > JAITTS01. Next base: position 6,745 of record JAITTS010000025.1, on the reverse strand, counting down.
CATCGCCAGCATATCATCATAGTCTCCCTGCGCATCCCAGCAAGGGGGGACACTGTCCAAATGCTCCGGATACACGTTTAAAAAGAAGGTCTCCATGCCCAGCGTATGGGCCGGGGCGATATCCTCCTTGGGGTCATTGCCCACCATCAGCACATCTTGCGGGGGCAGAGCCAGGGGCGCAAGCACTTCGTGGATGAAGTAAGCAACATGGGGTTTGGTGTAGCAACAGGATTCGTAGAGGGTGATAAACTCAAAATCCTCCGGCTGCACGCCCGCCCAGCGCAGGCGCTCCAGCGTGGCTACACCGGGGATGACGGGGTTGGTGGCCAGCACCGTTCGGATGCCCTTGGCTCGCGCAGCCCGCACCGCCGCCGCCACTTGGGGCCTGGGGGTCACTTTTTCAGCCAGGCGGGGAAACTGCTCTATGTAATAGCGCATGTAGTGCGTCTCCTGCTGATCAAAGGGCATGCCCAACCGCTCGGCCAGGCCCTGGGCAAAGCGCCGCTCTACCGTGACGCCCGGCTGGTTTTCGCGCATGATGCCGCGCATGGTATCCAGCACGGCCTGCGCTACCCGGCGCGGATCCTGTCCCGGTATCGCACGGGCCAAACAGGGGATGTAATGTTCGTCATAAAACGCGCTGTGCACTGGCAACAGCGTACCATCCAGATCAAAGCAAATGGCGCGGATCATGCGTGGGTCCTCCTCAATTATAGCTTGCCCTGGGCCTTGCGAGCCGCCACCCAACCCTCTTTCACACTTTGGCGCTGGCGGGCAACGCACAGCGCCCCATCCGGCACATCTTCGGTGACGGTGGAACCGGCGGCCACGTAGGCCCCCTTCCCCACCCGCACCGGTGAGATCAGGTTGACGTTGCAGCCGATAAAGGCCCCATCCGCCACCGCCGAGTGGTGCTTGGCCTTGCCGTCGTAATTGACGAACACCACGCCGCAGCCCAGGTTAATATCACGCCCCAGATCGCTATCCCCCACATAGGTCAGATGCGATACCTTGGTGCCGTCGCCGATGACGCTGTTCTTAATCTCCACAAAGTCCCCTACCCGGCAATGCGCGCCGATGCGGCTGCCAGGCCGCAGGTAGGCAAACGGCCCCACCGTGGTCTGCGGGCCTATGTGCGCATCCAACGCCACAGTGCTCTCCATGTGCACACCCTCGGCCACCTGGGTATCGCGCAGGCGGCAGTTGGGCAGTAGCGTGCAGCCAGCGGCAATACGCGTATTCCCCTCCAGCATGCAACCGGGGTAGATGGTGACGCCCGGCGCTATGCGCACCTGGGCATCAATGTAAGTAGCTGCCGGATCCACCAGGCGCACGCCCGCGGCCATGTGCGCGGCATTGATGCGCTGGCGCATGTGCTGAGCAGCGAGAGAGAGCGCGGCGAAATCCGTCACCCGGATGGCCTCATCGGGCGTGGCGGGGTTCAGGGCGCGCACGCCCCGGGCAGCCAGCCGCGCTGCGGCCTGCTCCGCATCCCATGGCTGCAAAGCATGCGCATCCGGCTGCGCCAGTGTCTTGCGCAAGGCATCCGCGCGGCAACAGATGATCGCCGCGGGCTGCCCGCAAGTCACCGCCACAGCGTCCGCTTCCTTCAGGGCCGCCAGCATCGCGCGAAAAGTGGCTTCGCAGACCAGCGGCACATCCGCCGGACAGATCAGCACGGCATCCGCATCCTGAGGCAAAGCCGTCAAGGCAGCCTGTACATCCGTGATCCCGGGGGAAAAAAACGCATCCGCGCAGACCGATCGGGCCGCTACCAGCACATGCTGCGGCAGGGACAACCCGCAGAGCATTTCGCCCGCCAGGGGCGCATCCGGTATCCAAGCGACGACGTGTTGCATAAACCCTCCTACTCTGCTTCCTCTAGCCAGGCGGCGGGGCGGATATGCGCCGAATCATGCGCATCATCCACATCCTCCATCACCATCAGCGCCCGTACCCCCTCTACCCGCTTCTTTTCGGGTTCGCGGGTGGCCATCACCACGCACAGGCCCACCACGGTCACAGCAAATTCCCGCATCATGTCGGTCATGCCCTTGGCGGTGCCGCCCGCCTTCATAAAATCGTCCACGATCAGCGCCCGCTGCCCCTCCCGTACCGCCCGGCGGGAGAGGGACATGGTCTCAATGCGTCCCGCCGATCCGGAGAGGTAGTTGATGTTGACCGCCGGGCCCTCGTATACCTTGCTATCCCGCCTGGCGATGACCAGAGGAACCCCCAGCGCTTTGGCTGCCATCAGCGCTACGGGTATGCCCTTGGTCTCCATGGTCAACACAAAATCCGGCTCTGCGGCATAGTATTGGCCGGCCAGTATATCCCCCATCTTCTCCACCAAATCCGGCATGGAGAGCACATCCGCCATATACAGAAAGCCGCCCGGCAGTACGCGTCCCGGCGCGGAAAGCCTGGCGCACAGCCCCTGTACAAATGTCAACGCATCTCGCCGGGCAACCGTGGGGCGAAAGCGCACGCCCCCCGCCGCGCCGGTCACGGTATCCAGCTGACCCAGCTGAAAGTACCGCACCACATCCCGCAGGATATCAATGTCTTCGCTGAGGGTAGACTTGGCCGCGCCGAACAGATCCCCAAAGTGACTGAGCGTAAAGATGCGGTTAGGTGAGGCCGAGAGTATGCGCGTCATGGTGGCCAGCCGCTCGTTGCGCCGGATGCGATCCATATGGTGTCCCCCCCGTTTGCCGAATGTTCGCCAATATCTGCTCTATTATAGTGCAGAATCGCTCGGAAATCCAGCACAAAAATCGCCTTTAACAGAATTTTTGTTCGACTTTCTCGCTGTTCGGATAGTTTACGGCGCATGAAGGATTGTTGTTGATTGTCCTGCGCGCTTCGGCGTATAATACATAGGGACAGTTTCAGCAAAACAGGCTCGTTTCAGAACGGACAGGGACGGTGAAACATGCGGATACCGCACATTCGGGATTACACCGGGCAGCGCGTACACATGGTGGGCATTGGCGGCAGTTCTATGTCCGGCCTGGCGGATATGCTGCGGCACAAGGGGTACCAGGTCTCGGGATCGGACAGAACCGACTCTTACGCTACGCGCAGGCTGCGCGAGCTTGGCATACCTGTGATCGTGGGCCACAGCGCGCAAAATGTGGATGGCGCCGCGCTGGTGGTGTACTCCGCCGCCATTGATCCGAGCAATCCGGAACGGGCGGCCTGCGACGCGCTGGGTATCCCTACGCTGGAACGCGCTTACCTGCTGGGCCAGCTGATGGAGGGCTACAGCCGGGCCATCGGGGTGTGCGGCGCCCATGGTAAAACCACCACCACATCCATGCTGGCCCAGGTGCTGCTGGATACGGGGTTCGACCCCACCATCCATATCGGTGGACGGCTGGATGCCATAGGCGGCAGCACGCGCATCGGCCAAGGAGATACCTTTTTGGCCGAGGCCTGCGAATTTAACGCCAGTTTTTTGCAGCTACGCCCCACCATGGCGGTGTTGCTGAACATTGATGCGGATCATTTGGACTATTACCGGGATATTGAGCACATACAGGAGACCTTTGCCCAATTTTTGGCGCTTTTGCCACAGGATGGCCTGTGCGTGGGCTGCGGAGATGACGAGCGGGTGCTGGCCCTGATGCACGGCCTGCGCTGCCCCGGCGTGACCTACGGTTTTGCGCCCCACAATCGCTGGCAACCCGTAAACCTGGTCTACGATGAGGCTGGCTACCCCACCTTTGACGCGGCGCTGGATGGCCGGGTCTTAGCCCATGTCGTTCTGCGGGTACCGGGCGGTTTTCAGGTGCTCAATGCCCTGGCCGCCCTGGCCGCAGCCTACGCTGCGGGCGCGGACATGGCGCGCGCGGGGCAGGCCCTGTCCGATTTTGCCGGGGTACATCGCCGCTTTGAGCTGACAGGTATCGTGCAGGGCGTGCGCCTGTACCACGATTACGGTCACAACCCGGCGGAGATGGCCAACGTGCTTTCCGTGGCGCGCCTGCAGCGGCACAACCGCCTATGGGCGGTGATGCAGCCCCACACCTATTCCCGCGTTAAGCGCCTGTTTGGGGACTACATTCACTGCTGCGACGCAGCGGACGAGGTGCTGATTACCGACATTTACGCCGCGCGGGAAAAAGACCCCGGCGATATCCACAGCACCATGCTGGTGGATCGCATCGCCGCCACCGGCAAGAGCGTGCACTATACCCCCACCTTTGACGATACCGAGGCCTATCTGCGCGCCCACTGGCAGCCGGGTGACTTGGTGCTGACCATGGGCTGCGGGGATATCAACCTGCTCAACGAACAATTGCAGGCTCACGAAAACCAAGCATAATTCAACAGAGCAAAAAGCTCGCGGCATGATTTTTGTGTGCCGCGCGCTTTTTCAACCCGGCGCAACGATTGAAAAAGTTGCTCTAATCCCGGCTGACTGTACCCCGATAGATCAGCGCTGCTTGGGCCTTGTAAATATCTGTGCTGACCAAGGTACGATTCTGCTCCATGCCATCCTTCTGCTCCACCAGGTAAGTGGCCACCTTGTAGCCCACGCGGGCCTTGCGGTACTCGCTCTCCTCATTGGTGTAGTTGACGTACTCGTGTTTTTTGTCGGCCTTGTACTCGGGTGGGCCCGGCTGCAACTCCTCCAACTGCTCGCTTTCCAGCACGTAGCGGATGCCCTCGGGCAAGGGCTTGCCATAAACCGATACCTCACAGCGCTTGTTTTTGCTGCCGGTCATGCGGCAAATCAGATAGATAGGGTTGTCGGTGCTGTTGCGAAACACCAGATCCAGACCGTTATCCGAAACCGTGGCATCCTGCCCTTTTTCCGCATAGTTGGATGGAATGGCGTGGTTCACCCGGTTCTCCACCCGCAAGCCCGCCCGCACCACCGCCTGATACAGCGTGGAGGATACTTGGCACACGCCGCCGCCCACGCCGTACACATAGTCCCCATAAGCCAACTCCAGCGCCGCCTGAAAACCGTTCTTCTCCGTGCGCTTACCCACCACTTTATTGAAGGACACCTTTTCATTTGGCATGACGCGCAGGCCGTTCAGCTTCTCCAGCGCGAGGCGGATATTCTCGTTGCGCCCCGGCTCGCTCTTGGCACTGATATCCGTGCTGACCGTGACGATGAGGCCCGAGCCCTGCTGCAACTGCGCCACGGTGACCGCCGGGGCTATTTGCTCCAGCTGCGGCTCTATCACCTGGCTCTGCAGGCTGTAGATGCACTGCTCAATGGTATCCTTCAGCGGGCGCACATCCAGGCGCCGCCCGTAGATCTCTTGGGTGAAGGCGAAGGGATTCTCTTCGGCATCGGGCCTGAACGTCACGGTGGCATCTACGGCATCCCGAGCAATGCCCCGCTGAATTTCAGCCAAAATGCTCTCCAACGCGGCTCCATCATAGGTGATACCGCCCTGCGTATGATAGGGATCAAGCCTGAGGGTGTTGATGATGCGCTGGCGCTCCATGGGTGTGCCTTGGCGGCCCACCAGCCAGGCAGCCTCCAGTTGATCTTGTAAATCCAATTGAATGTTGAGATGACTGGCCAAAATTCGCTTTTCATCGGATGGAAAACGCAGGGTGACCGACCAGGCGGCGAGCTGCTGCTGCTCCATGCCTTGCAGCAGTTGCCCAGCATCCTCCCGTGTCATGCCGCCTACGTGCGTCGCGCCCACGTACACCCCATCGTAAAAGGTGTTGCCATTGCCATTGAGCACACGGTACATATTAAAACCGTATGCGCCCAGACACAGCGCCCCCGCGGTCAGCGCGATCATCAAAAATGTGAGCCACGCCGGGCGACGGGGGGGCTGTTGCGCGCCACGGATAGGCCGCCTGGGTTTGGCGGCAAGTCTGGCCTTCGCGGAAGCGCGCGCAGCGGTGGCAGGCCTGGCCTTTGCAGGGGCGTGCACAGCGGCGGTAGATCTGGCCTTCGCGGTGGCCTTCGCGGGGGCGTGCGCAGCGGCTGTAGGCCTGGGCTTTGCGGCAGGCCGTGCCGCTGGCCGCGCCGCGGCAGGCCTGCCCCTTGGCGCCGTTTCCGCTGCCTGCCACTGCGCGGGGCGCGGCGCGCGCGCTTTACCGCCGTAAGGCGATTTCTGTCTATCCAATATTCATGCTTCCTTCCCCTATTCACCAGACCCGGATGCGGGCAGGGATTAATCCCGGCTTTCCGTACCCCTGTAAATCACTGTAGCGCGAGGGTTGTACACATCCGTGGTGATCAGCCTGCGATCCTGCTCTACGCCGTCCTTCTGCTCCACCAGGTACACTTCTACCTTGTAACCCGTGCGAGCCTTCAGGTACTCCACTTCCTCATCGGTGTAATAGACGTACTCATGTTTTTTATCCGCTACATACTTCGGCGGGCCGGGCTGTATTTCCTGCAACTGCCGGCTCTCCAGCGTGTAGCGGATGCCATCCGGCAAGGATCGCCCATAGATGGATATCTCGCAGCGCTTGGTCTTGGATCGATCTGTGCCCGTCGTGATGCGTGCCCGGATGTAGACGGGGTACGAAGTATCATTGCGAAAGATAAAATCCGCCCCGTTATCAGATACCGTGGCATCCTGCCCCATGGGTGCGTAATTAGAAGGGATGGCGTGGCACTCGCGCTTCTCCACCTTCAGCCTGGATCGCAAAATCGCCTGGTATAGGGTGGTGGATACCTGGCACACGCCGCCGCCCACGCCGGTGACGTACTCGCCGTAAGCGATCTCCGGCGCCTCTTGATAACCGTTCCCTG
>JAITTS010000153.1 GCA_031286995.1 Oscillospiraceae bacterium | reverse complement strand
CTTGGGCGGAGAACGCCTTTTCAGGCCGTGTGGCGGCCCGCTTTGCCATGGATCACCGGCTGGCTCACCGCATCTACGCAGGCGCGGATATGTTCCTGATGCCGTCGCTGTTCGAGCCCTGCGGGCTCTCGCAGATGATCTCTCTGCGCTACGGCACCGTACCCGTTGTGCGCGAGACCGGCGGCCTGCGCGATACGGTGCTTGCGTACAACCAGTTTAACCAAGAGGGCAACGGCTTCACCTTTTTCAACTACAACGCGCACGATATGCTCAACACCGTGCGCCGGGCCGTGCGCTACTATCGCGAGCAACCCGATGTGTGGCGCATGCTGATGGCCCGCGGCATGTCGGGCGACTACAGCTGGGATCGATCCGCCGGAGAGTACTTGGATCTGTACCGGTTACTCTTGGCGGCGCCCGCCCCCAAGGCGCAGACCGTGCCCTCGGCGTCGTCTGACCCCCAGCCCCTCGCCCCTGCTCCCTATCCCCCGGAGGATGACGAGGACGAGGAGGACGATTGACCGTGCCATCCGCTTCATGCCACACCCACCGGCCCCACTTTAACCCCCGCGCCTGCGTCAGGGATATCCGCGCGTTGGATGCGGATGAGGGCTTGCCCTGCGCACATTGCGGCCTGCCGCTGCACTTGACGCATGGCCGGGGACACCGCCGGGCACGGGATATCAGCGTAATACTGGTGGGCCTGTGCCTGGCCGCGCTGGCCTATGGCGGCGAGGGCATGGGCAAGGTGCTGCTGGGTTTTGGCGCGTTGTTGGCGGGCATGGGTTTATATTACTTTGTTTACACCTTTCTGCTTTTTCGATTGGCGGCGTTTGAACCAATCCCTCCGGTAAGAGAAGTGGCCGCGGCGGATGACACGCCGGGTTGCAAAGACTGCGATACAAGGTGGTAGCCGCATAGTAGTGCGGCACTTGAGCGGCGGCTGCGAGGGAAGAAAATTTTCCTGCGGCGCGTTTATATTCCGGCGCGCCGAAGCGATCGCAGTGTACACAGCCTCGGTCCCCGCAGGCACAAAAACTGTTCGCAAAAGCACCGCAGGAAAAGGGCGCGGGCGCTGCCCGCCCGAAGCGAGGGGAGGCTTGCCATGCAATCCGCACAGAAAATCCCTCGGGCAGCCGAGCCCTCGCCTGCCCCGTGTGATGCGGATGCCTTTGAGGCACTGGTGGCCCCCTATGAAGGACGGCTGTACGCCCTGTGCCTGCGCCTAACAGGCAACCCGGAGGATGCCAGGGACGCGATGCAAGATGGCATGCTGCGCCTGTGGCGGGGCATGGCGGGCTTTGCGGGCCGGGCCAGCTTTGCCACCTGGGCTTACCGGGTAATGACCAATACTTGCCTGGATGCCCTGCGCCGCAAGGGCGCGCGCCCCGCCGCATCGCTGGATGCGCTGGCTGGCGCGGGTTTTGATCCGCCGACCACCGCACCCGGCCCCCACGCCGCGCTGGAGGCGCGCGAACGGCAGGCGCGGGTGCGCCGTGCCCTTTTGCAGCTGCCGCCGGATGCCCGGGCGGCCATCACCCTGCGGGATGTACAGGGGCTGGCCTATGAGGATGTGGCGCAGGCGCTGGGTGTCAGCCTGGGCACGGCCAAGTCGCGCATCCACCGCGCGCGGCAAACCGTAGCCAAGGCTTTGCGGGCCGATGGGGAACTTTTTGGCGGCGGCTGCGTCCAAAGAGGGGAAGGGGGGAATGCGCAATGACATGCCGGCGCTTCCGTGTCCTTCTCAACGACTGGGTGGATGGCACACTGTCCCCGGAAGCCGCGCGGGCGATGGATGAACATGCGGCCGCCTGCGAGGATTGCGCTATGCGGCGCGCCGCGATGGACACGTGGCTGACGGATGCCCAGGCTGCGGGTGCGGCTCTGCCCGTACCCACGGATGTACAGATCGCCTGGCGTCAGGCCGTACGGCAAGAGGCGGCTGCGGAAGGGGCGCTCCCCACGCGAGCTTCCCGCGCCGCGCAGACGGCAACCTTGCCTGCGCAAAAGCCACGCCGGATGCGGTGGATATGGGTGGCGCGGCCCGCCGCTATGGCGGTGGCCGCTGTGGCGTTGGTCATCGTGCTGGGGCAGGCGATTCTGCCCATGGGCGCGCGTCCGGGCCAGAACACATCCAACTACGCTTTGCGTTTGACGCCTGTAGAGGAATCCGAGACGCACAACCCGTCTGAGCGCACGCAAGCCGCGCCACAGGCTGCGCCGGCCCCCGCAACGGCGATGGGCGGAGACATCGCCCCATCCGAAAGGCTACATTCGGCGATTATGGACGAACCTGCGCCGGATTTCGCGCTGCCTGAGGATGCGCAAGCCGCGCCACAGTCTGCGCCAACCGCCGCAACGGCGACAGATCCATCGGTTTGGGGCAATCGCATGCCGCCCCCACAACAGGGCAGCCTCACCGGCGCAGACGCCTCTTCGGCGATGAATGAGAGTACTGCCCCATTCCAGGGGCAAACGGCGGTGCCGCTCGGCCTCGGGGATGGCGCTAACGCGAAAGAAGAGGCTTCGACCGCACCGGATGCGGTATTTGAAGCCGTGCTGAAAGCTGCACTGGAGACCTTACCCGACACCGGACCCTGGGCCACTTCCGCGCCCACCGCGGAGGAAAAGGGAACGCCTCTTGCCTGGGCATGGATTTCCGCGGCCGTGCTGACAATGGCGTTGGGGGCAGCCCTGTGGCACATCCTGCGGCGGCGCAGAAGGATCCCGCCCGCGAACAAGACAGACCAAGACAAAAAAACAAGGAGGCACACACCATGAAGAGCAAACTATTCAAGACCATTCCCTGCCTGTTGCTGACGCTGTTGCTGGCTTGCCCCGCCGCCCTGGCGGCGGATGCGCCTGCGGATTACAACGCCCTGCTCGGCAAGGCACTGACCGCCCTGGACGAGTTGACTGCCGCACGCGGCCAGCTGACCGTTACGGGCAACGCCACCCTGGTGGCCGCGCCCGATCGGGCGAGTGTCACGCTGGGCGTGCAACTGCAAGGCCCTGTGCTGGAGGATGTGCAGGCCAGCGTGAACACCGCCATGGCGGCTGTGATTGTGGCGCTGGAGAACAGCGGCATCGCGCGGGATCTGATCACCACCAACGACTACAGCGTCAGCCCGGTATACGATTACAGCGGCGATACCCCCAAGGCCACGGGCTACCAGGTGAGCAACAATGTGGCTGTGCGGGTGCAGGATTTTAACCGCATCGGCGCGGTCATCGACGCGGCCACCGCCGCCGGGGCCAATCAGGTCTACGGCATATCCTTTGATACATCCAGCCGGCAAAAGCTGTACAACGACGCGCTGTGGAACGCCATTGCCGATGCCCGGGCCAAGGCCCTGGTGATGGCCGAGGCCACGGGTCGCCAGCTAGGCGATCTGCGCACCGTGGAGGAGCGGGCGGGCATGGATGTAACCCCCCGCGCCTACAGCGCCATGGCCATGGACGCGGTTGCGGGCACGCAAATACTGGGCGGCAGCTTGCAGATCACCGCGCAGGTGGTGGCGGTGTTCGATCTGAAATAGGCGCTGGTTATCAACCAGGCCCCGCGGCAATGGCTGCGGGGCCTGTATTGATCCAGCCGAGTCAAGAGAATATACATTCAGAAGCATCTGTATGGGTATCTCACAGAGATAGGGGCAGTTATCGAACATACCCCAGTATAAAGAGGCTGCCTACTAGCCAACAGGATAGCGAGGCAGCCCCTTGTGTGCTTGCCCATGTTTTTTTAGCTGTTGATCAAATCCTGATAGTACTGATAGGCCTCCGAATCGGTGTACCCATCGTGCACCACCTTGCGGATGGTGGCCGCCATCTCTACCGCATGCTCGCTCTGGAAGATGTTGCGCCCCATATCCAGCCCGCGCGCCCCGCCCTGCATGGCTCGATAAGCCAGGGTAAGAGCCTCTTTTTCCGGCAGCTTTTTGCCCCCGGCCACCACAATTGGTACGGGACAGGCGGCCACCACCTCTTCAAAATTGTCGCAATAGTAGGTCTTGATGATGTGCGCGCCCAACTCCGCCACGATGCGGGTGGCCAACTTAAAGAAGCGATCCGTGCGCTCCATATCCTTGCCCACGGCCACCACGCCCAGGGTGGGGATGCTGTAGCGCAGCCCGGCGTTGATGGCGCGCGAGAGGTTGTCGAGGCTTGAGAGCTGGCCATCCGCGCCAATAAAGGTCTGTATGGCCAAGCAATCCGCGTTCAGGCGGATGGCATCCTCCATATCCACGGCCACCACCTCGTGGCTCAAATCCTCATTGAGCATGGATGAACCGGATGTAACCCGCAGCGCCACGCCTTTGCGGCACTGGGGTGGCACACAGGATCGCAGCGCGCCGCGGGTGCCCATCAGCACATCTATCTGGGGGATCAGCTTGGGGATGACGATATCCAGACGCTCCAGCCCGGCGGTAGAGCCCATAAAGTAGCCGTGGTCAAAGGCGAACATCACCGTGTTGCCGCTCTTGGGATCGAAGATGTTGGCCAGGTGCTTCTTCATGCCCCAATCCAGGTTATCGCTGCCTTTTACGTAGAACCCGCCCTGGTTCTGAAAGGGGATCTCTACGCCGTAATCCTTGCTGATCTTCAGCCCTTCCTTGTCTGCCATGGTGCTTTCCCTCCGTAAATGGGATGCGGCTGCGGGCAGGGCCACAGCCGCATCCTGGTTGAGAGGCGGCGCACCGCCCCCGCGAATACCCGGAATTTTAGAAATTATAGTTATCCATGTTGTCGATGGTGAACACAGCGCGCTCGGGCAGCAACACCACGCCAGAATCCTCGGCGGTGTAGGCATTCGGGTCGAGCACGGTGTTGGGCATCACTTCCACGGTGCCGATATCCGGCACATCAATCTGGTCGCCCACCTTGATTGTGTTGCCGCTGGCCAGGTAGTAAGCCAAGTAGCAGCCCAGCGCGCCCTGTATCTGGCAATCCCACAGACCCCAGCGCTCCAGCACGCCCGCACGGCAATAATCCTTGATGGAGTTGGGTGCGGCGAAGCCGGTGATGCTGATATCCGCCTTGGTCTTGCCCAGGTTTTGGGCCGCCTGGCACTGGCCGGGCAAAGCGGTGGAATCGTTGCAGATGATGCCATCCAGATCCGGATAGGCGGAGAGGATGGATTCGCCGATGGATATGGCCTTTTCGGCATCCTGTTCAGAGTAGTAGTTATCGGGCTTCACGTTCACCCAGTTGGGGTACTTTTCTTTTACATAGGCTTCCCCCGCCACGTTCCAAGAGTTTTGGTCGGCCACCGTGGCCTGGGAATAGTGCCACACGTACTTGATGGCATCCTTCTCAGGATCCTTGCCCCGGTTCTTGAGCGACTCGGCCAGCATATCCACCAGCATGGTGCCCAGCTGGTCGGGCGTACCCTGGGAGACCATGACCGTGCGGGCATCGCCGGCCACGTCAGAATCCCAGGTGGTGACGGCCAGGCCCGCGGCCTTGGCTTCACGCATCACGTCATCCAGGCCCGTGGCATCTACAGAGGATACGCAGATGCCATCTACACCCTGGTTGATGGCGTTGTTGATGATGGCCACCTGGTTGGCCACGGATGCCTCGGGATTGCCGTCGTACTTGACGGTAAAGCCGATCTTCTCCGCGTAGGCCTGCGCGCCGTCATTGGCGGATTCGAAGAAGGCGTTGCCCGACAACTTGGGCACAAACACGATGGTCAGGTCGTCGGATAGGGCGGGCGCGGCCACAGCGGCCAGCAGCGCCAGGGTCAATGCGATCACGAGTAAACGCTTCATAGACAGATAACCTCCTTATTGTTTTACCGCGCAGCCCCTGCCTGCGCGCTGGGTACAAGGGAACGGGGGCATTCTTTAGGCGCTTCCCCTCCTTTCGGCAGCGGTCTTTTTACCCAGAGCGCGGCGCAGCAACGCCGATACCCTGGGGTTCATCAAGCCAAAGCGCACGGTGACGGTCAGCACCAGCAGCGCACCCACGGGAATATCTAAATATTGGGTATTTAGCCCGGCCATAGATAGGCCAAAGCGCAAAATGCCCACCACCAAAGCGGCCAGCGCTGTGCCCAGCACGCCGCCGCTCCCCCCCAGGTTGGATGTGCCGCCCAGCACCACGGCGGTGATGATGGGCAGGGTCAACTCTTTGCCTAAATCCGTCTTGGCGGTGCCCAGGTAAGCGGTGAGCAGTATGCCCGCCAGCGACGCGCTGAGGCCAGAGAGAATATACGTGCTCATCACCACCTGGCGGGTGTTGATGCCACAATACTCCGCCGCGGCGCGGTTGATGCCGCACAGAAATACCCGGCGGCCGTACTTGGTGCGGTGCAGCAACAGGTAGGCCAGCACGATGAGTACCAAAAAGAGGATGAGCTGGTTGGGGATTACATCGAACACGCGTCCCTTGGCGAACTGCGTAAAGTCTTTGGGGAAGCCGCTGATGCCCTTGTAGCTTTCCGTGGCGGAGAACTTGGTGACCGCCAGCGCCAAGCCGGAGTAAAGGAAGGAGCCGCCCAGCGTCACCACCATGGATTGTACGCCCGTGTAGGCCACAAAGAAGCCGCTGATGGCCCCGCACAGCGCGCCGACCATCGTGCCCAGCAGGCACGTAAGCCAAATGTTGACGCCCAGGTCGTTCCACACCACACCCACCACGATAGAGGTAAGGCCCATGATGGCGCCGGACTGTATATCCATGCCCCCGGTGACGAGCACGAAGGTGACCATCAGGGATACTACGCAGATGGACATAAAGTCGTTGACGCTGCCAAACAATACCCGCGGCCTTAAAAATTTGGGGTTGATGCCGCCGAACACCACAATCTCCAGCGCCAAGAGCACCAGCAGAGCGACCTCCCAACGCAGCAATATTTCTTTCAGGCGTGGCCGCTTAGGCAAGGCGCTCACCCCCCTTTTCTCCGCCGCCCATGCGCGCGGCGGTCTTGGCGTTCAGGCGTAGCCGCCGGGCTTGCTCGGCGGCGCGGCGCTGCAGCAGCGCATCCGCCACCACGACGGTGATCAGCAAAATGCCAGTGATGGTGTTGTCATAATCCGTAGGGAAATCCAGAAACACCAGCACCCGGCTGATGGATGCCATGATGGCCGCGCCTACCGCCGCCCCCAGCATAGAGCCTACGCCGCCCGACAGGCTGATGCCACCCAGCACGCAAGCCGCGATCACCTTCATCTCGTAGCCGTTGCCCGCGATGGGGGTAACAAACCCCACGCGGCTGACGTAGAGCAGGCCGCCGATGGCCGCGAACACGGAGCAGGCCACAAAACTGATCACCTTGGTGGCAACGACGGGTATGCCCAGCAGCACGGCCCCGCCTACGTTGTCGCCGGTGGCGGCCAAATAGCGGCCCCGCCGGGTTCTCCGCAAACACAGGTGCAACAGCGCCATGGCCACCAAAGCGAACAGGTAAAAGTAGGTCAGCTCGCCCACGCCGCCCTGTGCCAGCGCCTTAAAGGCGAAGGGCAGGTTTTCTATCCACTTGCCGTTTGAATACACGTAAATGAGCCCACGCACAATGCCGTTGACCCCCAGCGTACAGATGATGGATGGGATGCCCACCACCGCCACGCCAAGGCCGTTTACCAAGCCCACCAGCACGCCCACGCCCAAGGCCGCCGCAATGGCCAGCGCCCAGGGTTGCCCATCGCGTATCATGGTGGCGCTGACGGCTGCGGCCATGCCCAGCGTGGCCCCCACGGATACGTCTATTTCGCCGCAGATGATCACCAGCGCAATGCCCAGCGCCGCAACGGTGTAGACCACGCTGCCATTGAGGCAGAGCATGATGTTTTGCAGCGACAAAAAGTTGGGTTTATACAGCCCTACGCCCAGAAAGAGCAGCACGATGAAGGCGATGGCCGTAAACTCACGGGATTTGGCAAAGCGCCGCAGCAGATTGCTTTTAGGCACCCCTCTCACCCTCCTTCGGCACGCCAAAGGCCGCAGCCATCAGGCGATCCTGGTCTATCTCCCCGCGGGCAAAAGTGCGGTTTAACCGCCCGCAGAACATGGTGATGGCCCGGTCGCTCAGCTCCACAATCTCCTCCATATCCGAAGAGATCAGCAAAATGGCCAGGCCTTCCGCCTTCAGGCGGCGGATGATGGCGTACACATCCCGCCTGGCCCCGGCGTCTATGCCGCGGGTGGGTTCATCCAGTATCAACAGCCTTTGCGCGGTGGAGAGCGCCCGGGCGATGATCACCTTTTGCTGATTGCCGCCGGAGAGCGCGCCCAGCATCTGGCGCAGACTGACCACCTTGGTGTGGAAGGAATCCACATACTCCGCGGCCATCTCGCGCTCGGCTTTCGCATCCAAAAACACTCGGCCAAGGCAGGGCAACGCTCCGGCGGACGTATTGGCCGCCACATCCGCGATGCGGAAGATACCGTGCAAAAACCGATCCTCCGCCACGTAGCCCAGGCCCCTATCCATCACCGCCCTTGTGGAAAGCCCGGTGATATCCTTTCCATCCAGCAGCACCCTGCCGCTCCTTGCGCGGTCGCGGCCAATCAATGTGGTGGCAAGCTCTGTGCGGCCTGCGCCCACCACCCCGGCCAGGCCCAGCACCTCGCCCGGGTATACGCAGAAACTGACATCCTCAAAACCGTAGCCCGAAAGGTGTTCCGCCTGCAATAAGGGTTCTTGCCGTACCGGGGCCTGTTGCGCTGGCCGGGCGGGCGCGGTCTCGCCGCCCTTGCTATCCGGCGGTAAAAGGCCCTTCACCAGCATATCGTGGGTGACGCCATGTACCTCGTCATAGAGGGTGATGGCGCCGTCCCGCATGA
Source organism: Oscillospiraceae bacterium (assembly GCA_031286995.1). GTDB lineage: Bacteria > Bacillota > Clostridia > Christensenellales > Aristaeellaceae > JAITTS01. The sequence continues at coordinate 17,387 of JAITTS010000153.1, read as the reverse complement.
TGGCCACGTGGGTGGCGATCTCAAACACTTCGTTCAGGCGGTGGGTGATGTAAATGATGCCGATGCCTCGCTGCTTCAGATCCACAATGGTGCGAAAGAGCGACTGCACCTCGCTGAAGGTCAGTGCGGATGTCGGTTCATCCAGTATCAGCACGCGGGCGTTTCGCATCAGCCCGCGCAAAATCTCCACCAATTGCTGTTCCGCGATGGAGAGGCTATCCGCCTTGCGGGCCACATCCATGCGCCAGCCCATCTGCTCCAGCAACGCGCGCAACCGGGCGCGCAGTTCGCTTCTCTTTTGGTGCTGAAAGCCCATGGTGATGTTCTCTTCCACCGTCATGTTGGGGAAGAGCATGGGTTCCTGCGGTACCAGGTACACGCCCCGGGCCAGGGCCTGGGCAGGCTTGTGCTGGGCGATAGGCTCGCCCGCAATCCACATTTCGCCCGCGTCGTGGGTGTAGATGCCCATGATGATCTTCATCAGCGTGGATTTGCCCGCGCCGTTGCCGCCTATCAGCGCCAACACCTGGCCCGGGGCCAGATCCAAATCCACACTGCGCAGCACCATGTTCTGTCCAAAGGCCTTGCGCATGCCACGCAGGGAGACCAGGGCCTCTGCAGACGCGGCGCGCTCGTCCCGCTCCATCCCTTCACCCCCAGCTACGACTGATGAAACAATCAACAAATGTTTATAAATGTTACTTTTGTTGTTGTGGATCATTGTACGACAAATTGCCGGACTTGTCAACCGCTTACCTGTGCATTGCGATATTTTTCTTTCTCTATTTTGGTTCTTTGGCGGATACAGGGCAATGTGTATCCGATGAACTGTGTAAAACTTCTATGCATCTCCCTGCGATTGTTTCGAACACGGGCATTTTGCAAAAAGATAATTGACATCCCCTAGGGCCAATGATATACTGAGACAAACTTATCATATGTGTTTCTATGTATCATTTGTTTGTGTCGGATGCCATAACGATGAGGGGGAGACCCGTGCTCTACGAAGAGGCGCTGATGGTCAAGGTAGCTTGGTATTACTACTTTGAGAGCATGACCCAGCAGACCATCGCCCAGCAGGTGGGCATCAGCCGCATGCGCGTGGTCAAACTGCTTGAGAAGGCGCGGCAGACCGGCATCATACAATTTAAGTTGCGGCAGACCGGGGCCAGCAGGCTGGAGGTAGAACGCCAGGTTATCGCCCGCTTCGCCCTGTCGGATGCGTTTATCGTGCCCACACCCCCGCCCGGGGCTGTTGTAAACGAGAGCATCGCCAACGCTGCGGCCCTGTACATCAGCGACAGGCTGGGCGAAAACGCCTTCATCAACATCGGTTACGGGGATACCCCCAACCGCATCCTCAACAACCTGGCCACCATGGCCGAACAGCCCCTATCCTGTGTATCCCTGACCGGGGGGGTCAACTACTACCTGCCGGATGCGCGATCCAACGTGTTCAACGCCAAGCTCTTCCTCATGCCCGCGCCGCTATTGGCCAACTCGCCCGAGACAGCGGAAGCTATGCGCAACGAGGCATCGGTGCTGGATATATCGCGCATGTGCTCCCTGGCGGGCATAAGTGTGGTGGGCATAGGCGCCATGCACGAATCGGCCACCATCGTACAGAACGGCATCCTCAGCAAGAACGACCTCACCTACCTGGGCATGCACGGCGCGGTGGGCGATATTTTGAGCCACTTTATCGACAAAGACGGACGCCTGGTCAAGACCCCGCTGGAGGATCGCCTGCTGGCCATCCCCCTCGATGCCCTCAAGGCCTTGCCCTGCGTCATCGGCGCGGCGGCAGGCGAGGCCAAGGTGGCCGCCATACACGCCGCCCTGCAAGGCGGATACTTGGATGTGCTGATCACCGATGAGGCCACCGCCGCCAAGCTGCTCACGCACCAGTGACGGGCGCTGCCCGGCGCGGATATTGAAGTACGGAAAGGGATGAGCGCATGAGCAAGGAGAGGGCGCTGCTGGCCATTGACGCCGGTACCGGCAGCGTGCGGGCGGTATTGTTCGATCTGGCAGGCAACCAGTTGGCCTGCGCCCAGCGGGAGTGGACGCATCCAGAGGATCCCCGCTACCCCGGCAGCATGAATTTTGATTGGGATAAGAACTGGGGCTTGGCCCGAGACTGCGTGCGCGAAGCCCTGGCCCAGGCTGGGCAAAACCCGGCGGGGGTGGCTGCCATCAGCACCACCTGCATGCGCGAGGGCATTGTGCTCTACGATGCGGACGAGCGTGAAATTTGGGCCTGCGCCAACGTGGATGCCAGGGCCAACGACGAGGTGAGCCAACTGATCCGCATGGATGCGGATTTAGAGAAGAAGCTCTACCACATATCCGGCCAAACCTACGCCCTGGGCGCGCTGCTCCGCCTGCTGTGGGTGAAAAACAACATGCCGGATGTATACGCCCGCACGGCCCGTGTGGCCATGTTGAATGATTGGCTGAACCACAAGCTGACGGGCGTGCTGGCCACAGAGCCCAGCAACGGCTGCACAACCGGCATCTTCAACCTGGCCAGCCGCACGTGGGATCCGCATATCGCCCGGTTGTGCGGGCTACGGGATGACATATTCCCTCCCGTGCGCGAGTGCGGCACGATGTTGGCTGCCGTCACCCCGCAAGCCGCCGCAGAGACGGGCTTGGCCGCCGGCACCCCGGTGGTGATGGGCGGCGGTGATGCGCAGCTCGGCTGTGTGGGCGTGGGGGCTGTATCCCCCGGCCAAGCCGCCGTCTTTGGCGGCAGCTTTTGGCAGTATGAGTACAACACCGCCGCGGCGCACACAGACCCCGATTGCCGGGTGCGCGTCAACTGCCACGCCGCGCCGGGCGTGTGGCAGTACGAGGCCATCGCCTTCAAACCCGGCTTGGCCATGCGCTGGTATCGGGATGCCTTTTGCCAGCAAGAGAAAGCGCAGGCCCAGGCCGAAGGCTGCGACTTTTATGAGCTGATGAATCAGCGCGCGGCCCTGGTGCCTGCCGGGTGCCACGGCATGCTGTGCGGCTTTTCGGATGTGATGAACTACATCCAGTGGAAACACGCGGCCCCCACCTTTACGGATTTTGACCTGGATGCGGAGCGCTTTAACCGTTACACCTTCTACCGCGCCATGATGGAGAACACCGCCATGGTCACCTTGGGCCATATGGATCTGGTGCAGAGCGCCACGGGCAATCGCCCGGCAGAGGTGATATTCGCCGGGGGCGCATCCAAGGGGCGTATCTGGTGCCAAATACTGGCCGATGTGTTGGGCGTGCCCGTCAAAACCCCGAAGGTGCGCGAGGCCACGGCCCTGGGCGCGGCCATACTGGCGGGCTGCGGCGCGGGCATTTACCCCGGTGTGGCCCAGGCCACCCAGGCCCTGGTGCGCTGGGATGAGGTGTTTACCCCCAACCCTTCCCACCGCGAAATCTACGCCGCGCTGTACGCGCGCTGGCGCAAGGTCTACGCCGCCCAGCTCGCGCTCAGCGATGCGGGCCTGACCCGCTACATGTGGGCCGCGCCGGGATTGTAGGCCGGATTTGCTGGCCATTGATAGACAGGAGGAAGACACCCATGTTCATCGTCAACGAACAGGATAAGCAGTATCGCTTCGGCGCCAGCGGCCCCAAATACCTGATGAAGGGCCCGCGCATGAACTTTGCCCTGGTGCGTTTTGAGGCCGGGGAGGATTTTCAGGCCCACTACCACAACGAGATGGAAGAGAATTTTTACATTCTGGAGGGAGAAATAGACATTGTGGTGGATGGCACGGTGCACCACCTGGCCCAAGGGCAGTTTATCCACATAGAGCCCGGCGAGGCGCACTACTGTATCAACAGTAGCGCGCAGCCCATCGTGATGATCTCGACCTTGGCCCCTTACCGGGATACGGACAAGGTGGAGATTGAAAACTACACCTATTGACGCAGTGCAAAAAACAGAGCGGCACACACGCCCCTCTGTTTTTTGATGTGTTTGTCTCCCTTGTTCTTTTTCGCAACACCAACGAGGCCTACCCTGGCTGATCTAAACAATCAGCCATCCATGCACGGCTTTCCGTTGCGGCTTTGGCTACGCCTTCCCATACAGCAAGCGTTGGAGACGGCGAAAAAAAAGGTCATATTTGTCGCGGGTTGCTTTCGCCTGCCAAGGCAGCAGCGTATTTCGCGCGCGCAGCAAAGCAATCCAGGCGCTTTTTACAGGGATACTTTGCGACTGGATTGTCTTGCTGCTTTACCGCAGGTACCGGGCAGAAGAGAGCCCCAGTCCGGCAGGCACAAACTTCACCCGTAGCGATATTCCGCGGGAGACAGATGCGGACGCTGCCCCCCGCTACGCCCGCCGAATGGCGCCGCAGCCGATGCGCATGCCGGAATCCCCGGCGGGTTGGGTACGAAAATCATCCGGCATCTGGTGCAGCACCACGGTGCGGCCCACCACATCTGCGGGCGTAAAGCGGTTGGTATACATACGCATGTACCCGCGTCCGTCGTTGGGAAAGATGACCGGCAGATCCCCCGCGTGCAGGGGATGGGGTTGGTTTGTGGGGTTGTAGTGCCCGCCTGCTGCGGCAAAGGGCGTACTGCCGGTGGGATCCACGCAGATTGTGCCCTCGTGAATGTGGAAACCGAAAGGCCCCACTTGGGGTGTGGCCGTGGGTTGGGACATGGCCGGCAGGCCGGTCAGCGCTGCCTCTACCATCGTGCCACCGGGCGCGGCATAAAAGCGCACGCGTCCACTTACGCCGGGGGCCAGACTGCTGGCATCCAGCGTGGCCTGGGCGTAGGGTTTTCTATGGGATAACCCGTCTGTACGCAGACGGTTGGGTTGATAGGCCATGGTCAGGCTCCTTTCCGCGGGTGTCAGCCCGCGAGGGGATTGCCCTATAGCCTATGCCCGACGGGGGAGAAACGTCAGCCACTCGCACTCCAGCCTGCCATTGTAAAGCCGCCGCTTTTTGTCGGCCCGGCGGCCATAGCAGCGCTCGAACCCGGGGTGCCCGGTAAACACGCCCAGGCACCAGCCGGGGTGCCTATCCGCCAGCGCGCGCAACGCGCGGTAAAGCGCCTCCGCACCCTGCCGGTTCCCCAAGCGCTCGCCGTAGGGCGGGTTGGTCAAAAACGCGCCGGGCGGGCCCGGCAGGCTTAGATCCGCCACATCCCGCTTCTCCAAGCGCACAAGGCCCTCCAGCCCCGCCTGCCGCAAGTGCCGCTCGGCCAGGGCCAGCGCGTCGGCGGAGATGTCGCTGCCGGATATACCCGCTATTGCTTGCGGATTGTAGGCAGTCTGCGCCTGGGCGCGCGCTTCCGCCGCGGCGCAGGCGGGCATCATGGCCCAAGCCTCGCAGGCAAAAGCGCGGCGCAGACCAGGGGCTCTGTTCGCGGCCTGCATGGCGGCCTCTATCAGCAGGGTGCCGGTACCGCACATGGGGTCATGCAGGGGTTTGCCGGGCCGCCAGGGCGCAAGAGAGACCAGCGCGGCGGCCAAGGTCTCGCGTAAGGGGGCTTCCCCGTTCCAGGTACGGTAGCCACGCCGGTTCAGTGCCTCGCCGCTGGCATCCAGCGCGATTTGAACCACATCCCCGTGCAGCGATACATCGATAGCGTAGGCGGCCCCGGTCTCCGGTAGCCATTGCAGGCAATAGGCGGTCTTGAGCCGCTCGGCCACGGCTTTTTTAACAATGGCCTGGCAATCGCGCGCACTCATCAGCTGCGACCGGGCACAGTGCGCGCGCACGGGGAAGGCCCCGTCCTTGGGTATCCAATCCGCCCAGGGCAGGGCGCGGGTCCCCTCAAACAGCTCCTCAAAGCTGGCGGCAGGGAAACGGGCGCACACCAGCAACACCCTATCCGCGCAGCGCAACCACAGGTTGGCGCGCAGGGCATCCTGCGGTGCGGCGGTAAAGCGCGCGCCGCCGTTCTCGGCCCGGGCATCCGCAAAGCCCAGGGCGCGCAACTCTCGCGCCACTACGCCCTCCAGCCCAAAGGCGGCGGTAGCCAACCAGGGCAAGGTCACAGCGTCTTCTCCGCGCCCTGATCCGGGCTGATTTTATGATTGGTCTTGACCCAGATGCGCTGATTGCGATGCTTCAAAAAACCGAACACCTGCGAGGCGGCGCACAGGGGGTACATCAACAGGTAGGATGACAGGATGCGCGCGCATAGGGAGAGCCGGGGGCTCTGGCGGTTGTCTATCCAATCTGCCACAAAGAAGAGCACAAAGAGCGAATACAGAAAGGGCAGCGCCATCAGCAGCGCCTGGGGCCAGCCCACGTGGGCCAAGCCCAAAAAGGAGAGCAAGTGAAACCGATCCATGGCCACGGTGAGCGCCAGCAGCACAGCCAGCAGCGGTATTTGCAGCGACATGGGCATGGAGAACATGTAGCATACGCTGGATATCAGCTCGCCAAAGGATATCTTGCCCGCCCACCAGGCGCGCAGCAGGGGGCCAACGTTGTGCAAAGATACGTACCAGTGCCCCTGGCTCCAGCGCGTGCGTTGCTTAAAGGCCGTGGCCGCGCTGGTGGGCTTTTCGTCATAGGTGCGCGCGTAATGGTTCCACAGGATGCGCTCGCCCCGGCGGGTGAGCAACAGTTGCATCTCCATATCCTCGGTGAGCGAGTTGGCCTGCCAGCCACCATTGCGCTGCAGGGCCTGCAGCGAAAACGCCAGCCCCGTGCCGCCGATGGAGCAGTTGATGCCCAGGCGATACTTGGCCAGCTGAAAGAAGCGGTTGGTCAGCGTGTAAGAGTGGTAGTAAAAGAACGCCACCACTCCGCTTCTGTTCTTGCAGCCTAAGTAGCCTTGTATGGCGGCGGGCTGATTCTCGGAGAGGTATTGGCTGTTGATTTCGGTCAAAAAATTTTCACACAGCACGTTATCCGCATCCAGAATCACCAGCAGATCGTAGCGCTCATAAAAATCCGGATACTGTTCCAGCACCTTTTTGATGGCGTGGGGTTTGCCCACCGGCTCGCCGGGCCCGCTGCTGGTCTCTATCACCTGCGCGCCGCACGCCATGGCAATTTGCGCGGTGTTGTCGCGGCAGTTGTCGGCGATGACGTACACATCCACCAGATCCGCCGGATAATCGTTGCACCGGATAGAGCGGATGACATCGCCCACCACGTTCTCCTCGTTGCAGGCAGGGATAAAGACCAAAAAGCGGGATTTCGGGGGCTGATCCGCATACTTCTTGGGCTGGCGAAAACCCCAAAGGCCCACAACAAAGTAGTACAAAAAGGATACGAATATCCAAACATTGATGACGGAAACAAAAAAGCGGACGATGTCTATCAATAAATCCAAATGACTCACTTCACCTTTTCCCTTGCATAGACCAACGCCTTCTATCATAGCAGAAACGACGCGGTCTGTAAATCCCAGGAATGCGCAAAGAACGGGCATCATTCGAATACGTCATCTTCCCCTGACGCAAGCGTTGCGGCGGCGATGGTTTAAACCCGGGACACCCGCCGCGCACCATGCATGCCCATTCAACTCATCATCCCCCGGATTTTAACCCGGTTTTTCCCGGCTTTTAAGCATCCACAGGGCCCGGCCACCGATTTGCCTGCCACCGGTATATCCAGTATATCAGAATCCAATACAAATGTACTGCCATCCGGGTTTTCAAAGTCGGCATCCACAATCCGTACCCTGCCCAATGCCTGCGATGTCTTTGGTTCGCTCACAAAGGTATCAAATGCTTCCGGCAGCGTACAGCACAAGTATACGCCGTCCTTGCTCCGTTCAATTTCCAGCGCGGCGTCAAAATCCGCCCTATCCAGTTTTTCCGTCTCTCTGTCGAATGCCTTCGCGCCGCCCACATAGGCATTCTGGCCTACATAGGCCGGTTGTTCCTCCGCCTCGAATAAATCAAGGTCGCCGGGCGCCTTGGCGTGCCTGCTGTCAACGCGCGCAATGTATTCTTCCAGCGAAACGCTGCACCCATTATACCCGGATGTGCCCACGGTTTCCGAAGTGCCGCCCCCGATGAACAGATTTTGATACAGCCGGTCATCCGCGCCATACACCATGGCGTATCCGGCCACATCGGTGCTGTGCGGCACGTGATACGGCGTCGCACGGTTTAGCATCTTGCTCAGCACGATTTTGCCGGCAATCAGGTTGTGCACATACGCGCCGCCCTGGGCATGATTATCGATTGCATACTTGGATGCGAAGATATTATAATCTACCAAGTAAGGCCCATGGCTGACCTCGATAAACAGATCCCGTTTGTTTTGATAATACAGATTTTTGCTGACCCGCGCGCCCTGGGCCTGCCAATCCAGCCAGGTGCCCAGCGAACAATCATGTACATGGTTGTGGTGAATCTGCACGTCGATAGCGGCATGCAGCTTGATCCCGGCGATTTCATACCCATAAAACTCACGCTTGAGCCCGATGCGGTAGATGTGGTTTCTATAAATTTCGCTGAACACGCAGCCCAAATGCCCCACCACACCATTCTGGCCGCAATCGTAAATCGTGTTATTACGGACGATATGAGACCCAACGGTTTCCTTAGACCAGCCTATCCGGCGCGCTGCAAAGACCGACTCCAGCTGGTACTGGTAGCCGGGCTTATCCTTACGAAATGTGCGATGGTTGTCACCGGTAGAAGCCTCCTTGCCGATGCTGATGGCGCTGCACTTGGCGTCGTGAATCACGTTGTTCTCAATAATCCAGCCTTTGCTCCAGTGAGGCCCGATGAGGCCCGGTTGATCACCGGTGGGCGGCGCCCATGGGGTGGCGGCCTGGGCCATCTCAAACCCCCGTACAGTAATGTAATGAATGCCGGTGGCCTCTGGGTAGAAGCAGCACCTGCGTACATTAATCTCCGTTAATTCCTGGTTAGGATCCGCGCCATTGAAATTCGCATAAATGTTCGTCTCCTCTGCCCCCACCTCCGCGAACCAAAGATATTTTGTCTGCTCCGGGTTGTGAATGGGCACGACTTCTTCCGTCCAATCATCCAGCACCTCGGTACGCATCACCGGCTTTTGCAGCGCCTCTAAACTCTCGGCCTCGTAGAACGATAAACCATTCAAGTACACATCCCCCAGGTGCACGGATCTGCCCACCGGGTACGCCAGCCAGTCGCCGGTGACGGTTTCCCGGTATGGATTATGCGCCCCAAAGAGGCTGTTGGGCAGCGTCGCCTGCCATACGGCGCCTGCAACACGCTGCCAGTGCCGGATGCGCTCGGAACCCTTGATGACCACGCGCTCACCCTCCGCCGCCTGATACGTGATCCTGCGGGCATTGCTTCGCCCGCCATGGCGGGGCTTTACCCATTCGCGGTACTCGCCCGCATGGACGATGATGGTATCCCCGGCCTGTGCGATATTTGCCGCCGCGCCAATGGTCAAGAACGGACTTTCTTTGCCCCCAGCATTTGTATCGGAGCCGGTTTTGGAAACGTGATAGATATGCGCCATATTCAATACCCCCGCGTTCTGTTTGCGTTAGCCCGTTACCACTCACTGACCCGGGATTCTCCGTTCACCCGATAAGGTACCAGCGCCCCATTCGCCCGGATCCGGACATCGCCGGGCGTGACGGTGATATGCAGCGGCGTGCCTCGCCAAACGATGCGGTAGCGCACGCGCGTCCATCGCGCCGGCAGGTGCGGGGTGAAGACCAGTTCGCCGCTGTCATCGACGCTCATGCCGCAATAGCCCAATGTCACACATTGCCAGGTGCCGCCGGCGGAAGCGGCGTGCAGACCCTCGCGGGTGTTCCCCTGGTTGTTGCGGATATCGACGTAAGCGGAACGCTCTAAGTAGGCGTAGGCACGCTTGGCATCCCCTACACGCAACCCCATCAAACAATGGATGCTGGGCGACAGCGAAGATCGGTGCAGCGTCCGCTGTTCGTAGTAATCATAGTTGATGCGCTGCGTCTCCATGTCATAAACGTAGGGCATCAGGAACATCAGCATCACGACGTCGGCTTGTTTTAGGATGCAGTGCTGCATGCCCCGTTTTTCGCGAAATATTGCCGGCATGCGCGGCATGCCGCAGGCGTCCCATTCGGTAATGACCGCATCCGGCAGGTCAAAATAGCCGTCGAACTGTTCGATCAATCCTTGCCGCGTTTTGATGTAGAGCTTGCTGGCGCACGTCTTCCACTCCATCAGCTCAGCCTCGGTCAGCCCGAGCGCCGCCCACAGCCGGGCGCAGACCTCCGGCTTTTCCTGCCGGCAGCGAGCCAGCCGATCCAGCGCGCAATCAATGTTCCACCGGGCCAAGTGGTTGGTGTAGGCAGTGTTATCCACCGGTTCGTGCCATTCATCCGGGCCGGTCACCCGCAAAATTTCGTAGCGGTCGTACTCTGGCTTGTATACCGCGCGGGAAGCCCAAAAGCGCGCGGTCTGCAAAAGAATCTCCAGCCCCATCTCATCCATAAAGGCTTCATCGCCGGTGATGTGCGCGTAATGCTGCGCGCCGTAGGCCACAGCGGCTGTGACGTGGTGCTCATAATCCGCCACATAGCAGCGATAACAGCTGCCATCCGGACAAACCGTCCACGCCGGGCACTCTTCCTCGCCGGTGTCCGCTGACTCCCAGGGGTACTTCGCGCCCCGATAGCCGTTCTTTTCAGCGTTCTCCAGCGCTTTATCCAGCAGCAAGTAGCGATAGGTGACCAGGTTGCGCGCGACGCCGGGAAAAACATAATCGAAGAACGGCAGGACGAACAATTCCGTATCCCAGAAGGCATGGCCGCCGTATTCTTCTCCGTGGATCATTTTGGCCCCGATGTTGGTGTGCGGATCATCTTGAGCGGGCGTGGACATCAACTGAAAGATGTTAAAGCGCAGCGCGTGCTGCAGCGCATCATCGCCGTCGATTTCCACATCGGCCATCGCCCACAGCGCGTCGTAGCGGGCGATATGCGCCGCCAGCTCGGCATCAAAGCCACGCAGCGCCAGCGCCTCTAATTCGCGCGCTACCTGTGCACGGGGATCGTCAAAATCCCGCCCGGTGCAAATGCAGGCAAACTTTTCAATCGTCAGGGTGTCCCCGCGCGTCATGTCAGCATCCAGAAACTCACAGGCCAATTCCCCAAACGGGCGAAAGCGGCGGCTCTTGACCCGATCCGCGCCGCAAGCGTCGCGCACTGTGACACGCGCCCCGGTACCCAGCGGCAGACCAAAATCGCGGGTCTTGCTGCCCACATAGCAGCCGTCTGGCATCAGCGCCGAAACCTCGGTGGTCTCCAGGTGACGCACCCGGAAGCGCGGCATATCCATAAAATTGGTGACCGCCGCATCAATCAGGTTTTCCAATTCCAGCACGCCCTCATAATTCAACGGCGTGAGGCAGAGCCGGAACATGCCGCAACGGGGATGGGCGCGGCTGAGAAACTTCAGGCTCTCTATACGGGTCTCGCGGCCGTCTGCGGCGCGGTTCACATAGCGCTTTGCCAGCAGGCCGTGGCGCATATCCAGCACGCGCAGATAGTCCCGCGGTTCGCCGTCCTCCAGGCTGATCGGCTCGCACGCATGGCAGAGGCGCAGCTTCGTCCAATCCGGGGTGTTGCACAGCTCCCGCATGAACGCCTCGGACTGATCGAATACGCCGTGCACATAATTGGCGGGCAGCGTCTTGCGGATGCCGCCCTCCTCGTGGCTGCCCCGGTTGCCCATAGCACCCGATGCCAGCCCGAAGATGCTTTCGTAGGCCAGGTTTTGCGCCGGGTCGTACCCCTCTTCAGCCACAAGCCAAGCATCGTCGGCCAAGAGCGCGGCGATCTCTGGACTAAACCGCTGTCTGTAGCTCATCGTCCTTCCTCCTCCCGCGCTTGCAGAAAATCCAGGGCGGCGCGCGCCTGCCCAATGACCTCGCCAGGCCCCACCGGGGCGATTGCAAAAGCAAAATCAAAGGGCCGGCTAAACACCGCATGCTGTGCCAAATGGTTTGGGCCGCAGCTGCCGCTGCCCAGGCCGCTGTTGCGCATATCAAAATGCAGCACATGATAATCCCGATCCGGCACATCGCAGGCATGCCGGGCGTGCCACAGGTCTTTGTCCTCCTGGGGGCGTATGCTCATGTCGCGCGGGGTCAGCGAGGCCAGAACCAGGCCCTCGCCATCGCCATTGGTCACAGCCACAAAATCCACACCCGTGCGGTTGCCGTTATCCTGAGGGCGCTCGTAGCGCACCTGCAGGCTCTCCACATCCGCCGTGTAGATGCCCAGGCGGGCGGTGGTTTTGCTGTCACAATAGCTTTCACCCGGGCCCAGGCCGCAGTAGGTCACCTGGTTCAGCGCCTTGGGCAAGTAGGACTTGGTGCCCAGCTTCGGCAGTTCAACCGGCACGGCGCTGCCCCGGTCCCCCTCAAAGCGCCCGGCGAAATGGGCCCGGATGTGCCCGGATGCATCCAAATCGTAGGTGATGACGACGCGGGCCCGCCAGTTGCGGGCGTTTGGGGCGAAGGTACCGGTCAGCGTCACCCGGGTTATATCGGGCAGCTCTGTCGCTTCGGCGGTGTGCAGGGTCATGCGCAGGCTGTGCAAATGCTGGGCCTGCCAAACGCCGGAAAGCTTTCGGTCGTTATCCAGATACGCCCGAAAAAAATTCAGCGCCGGGCCTCGGGTGAGCCGGGGGACGCCCTCCACGGTGTAATTGAGCAGGCTGCCGTCGATCAGCGACACCGCCAGTGAACACCGCGCCGAAGACAGGTTGATCCGATCCGGCGCCCACGCTATCCGCATCGGCCCGGCCGGTGGCCGCGCCTGCGGCGTGTACGCCCGCAACACCCCATGCGCGCTGCCCAGTGCATGCCCCGCCTCGGCCCAAACGGTGGGCCGGGTTAGGCGGCAAGTCAGGGTGAGCGTCCACAGCGCATTGCTCAACAGCCCAGCCGGTGCGTCGCCGGACAGCGCTACCTCGCGCGTCTCCCGGGCCGCAATGGCCGGCAGTGCCTGCGTCCAGCTACGAATCAGCTGCCCGTCGCGCCGCAGCTCACCGCACAGTTCCGCATCTTCCAGCCCGGCAAAATCCCAGCGGTTGGAGAGACGGATGATCCCCGCATCCGGTTCGGCGATGTCGATCCGGATCGGCGCAAGGAGGCGCCGGTATTCATAATAGCCCGGCGACGGCGTGCCATCGGCAAACAGCAGCCCATCCATGCAGAAGTTGCCGCTGGTGTAATCCTCGCCGAAGTCGCCGCCGTAGCGATAGCAGACCGTGCCGTCGCTGCGGCGGGTGTAGACCCCGTGATCCTTCAATTCCCAAACAAAATAACCCTGAATGCGCTCGGAGTGCTCACAGGTTTCAATGTACTGTGCTAGGCTGCCCGGGCCGTTGCCCATGGCGTGGCCAAACTCGCAGAGAATGTGCGGCCGCCTGGGATCAAGCTCTACATCACGCTCGTGCAGCGAACCGACCGGCGTATACATGGAACTGGAAACATCGGCGCTGGCGCAGTGGGTATCCGGTTCGTAATGCACCGGCCGCCCAGGATCAGCGGCCTTGATGAGCCGGTACATCGCGGCGAAGTTTTCGCCGTAGCTGGATTCGTTGCCCAAAGACCACATCACGATGCAGGCATGATTGCGATCGCGCGCCACCATGCGCTCGGCGCGCTCCAAATACGCCGCTGTCCAAGCCGGATCATCGGCCAGTCGGTTCGGGTCACCCTCTATCTCAAAGCCGTGGGTCTCTAAGTCGCACTCGTCGATCACATACAAACCTAACCTGTCGCACAGATCGTAAAAGGCGGGGATGTTCGGATAATGCGAGGTGCGCACCGCATTCATCCCGGCGCGTTTCACGAGCAGCAGTTCCCGGGCGGTCAATTCTTCGCTGACCGCTCTGCCGTGGTGCGGGTCAAACTCGTGCCTGTTGACGCCGCGCAGCATGATCCGCCGCCCGTTGAGCAGCAAAACCCCCTGCGCGATCTCCACCCGGCGGAAACCCAGCCGCTGCTGCGTCGCCTCCAGCACGCGTTCGCCTTGACACACCGTGACCAACAGCTGATACAGATGCGGCTGTTCCGCGTTCCAGGCCAGCGCGCCCGGTACGCGGAGGCTCACCCGCCCGCCGGAGGGCACGGCGGCCTCTGCCACCGAGCGGCCCTGGGGATCGGCCAGCGCCAGGTGCACCGCCGCCTCACCGGCTACCGCCGCGCGCACAGTCAGCAGCCCCTCGCCAGCGGCCGGATCGTAATCCGCCTCGCACACGAGATCCGCCAAGTAGCTTTGAGGGCGCTCAATCAGCAGCACGTCGCGGATGATGCCGCCCAGCCACCACATATCCTGATCCTCCAGATAGCTGCCGTCGCAGTATTGGTACACCACCACGCACAGATCGTTGGGGCCCGGCCGGAGGCAGGTGGTGATTTCAAACTCCGAGGGCATCCGGCTGCCCTGTGAATAACCGGCCGGCACGCCGTTGATATACAGCGCAAACGCGCTTTCCACGCCTTCAAAGCGCAGAAACGAACGCCCTTCCGGCGCGCAAAAACTCCGTTTGTACACGCCTGTCTCATTTTCGGCGGGAATGTGCGGCGGATCAATGGGGAACGGAAACGCCTCATCCGTGTAGAGCATGCTGCCGTAACCGGCAAACTGCCAGCTGCACGGCACCCGAATGGCGGCGTAGCCGTGCGCCGCGTCGGCGGGCTCCTCCACAACCCGATGATCCGCCATCAGCGGCGAAGGCAGCCAGCGAAACTGCCAGTCGCCATTCAGGCAGTGCACGCGGTCTGACGCGGTACGGTCGCCCGTTCGGGCTTGCGCCGCGGTCGCGAAAGGATAGAAATGCGCGCGCGGCGCACTGCGGCCCATCGCAAGCGCTTGAAGATTGGCCCAGGGTTGATCTTGCAGCTTCCACATCGGTGCATACCTGCCTTGTTTTGCGTTGACGCATAGACGCATAAAGAAAGGCGGGGCAGCGCGGAGAACGCACGCCGCCCCGCCGGAAACCGGTTCTTTAGTTGGTGCCCAACAGCTCGCAAACATCCCGGTACGTCTGGGTCATGTAAGCATTGACCTCCTGCAGGCCAGCCTTGTTGGCGGTCTCCATCAGTTCATCGAAGACTTGGTTAAACTCCTCTTCGGATGCGGCGGTGCACAACCGGCCAAAGTACTCGCTATCCAGGTTGGTCAGATCGTCGTACTGAAATTTGGCGTCGGTACCGCTCTTCGGGGCAGCCAAATCCACAGCGTTGGACCAGCGGGCGCGTTTCACCGCCTCGTCAAAGATGGCGCGGGTCTGCGGGGTCGCGGTGGCATAGTAGCCGTTGTTGATGACAATGAAGTTGTCGGCGCTCATCAGGTAGGCCATTTGCTTATACAGCTCTGTAGCGGTACCATCCTCGAAGGCCTTCAGGCGGCGTTCCAGCGCGATGATGTTGCCGGCTTCGTCAAAGTCCCAATCCACCCCTTTGACGCCGTTGCACAGTGAGATGCTGTTTTCATACTGCTTCGCCCAGTACAGCATCTTGATGGCGCGCCCCGGATCGGAGCAGTTTTTGGTGATAAACATGCTGGCCCAGCCGGAGACCGGGATGGTAAGATTCCAGCCCTCGGGCAGAGGCACCTGTTCAATGCGCCCCTCGGGCACAGCGGCTTTCAGTTTAGCGGTAAAAATCTGCTCGTCATTGCCGCTATAGTGCGTGACCATGAACGCCTTGCCCGCGTACAGGTTCTGAAAGGTTTGTTCGTCGCTGGTGAAGGCGAGGTTGTCGGCCTGGATGTACCCGGCGCGGTACATCTCGTTCAGTGTCAGCATCATATCCCGCCAGCCCGGGGAAGAAAACATGTACACCAGGTTGCCGTCGGCATCCTTGGGCATGTAGGCGTCATAACCCACCAGCGAGGCAATGGCACCCTGGTAGCCGCGCAGGCTGAGGGTGAGCGGCACCATATCGGGATACTGTTGCTTCACCATCTCAAGCAGCGCAAAGAAATCTTGCTTATTCTTGAGCGGCGGGGAGCCCAGCGCCTCGTAAATATCCTGGCGCATGTGGAAGAGCTCAAAGCTGGGTGCGATATTCTTGGCGTTCTCCAACTGTTCAACCGTATTGAACTCGTTTTTGAGCATGTAGTACTGCCCGTCTTGAGAGAAATACGCGTTCAGCTTCTTCTCAACTTCCGGTATCTGCCATTCAGGCACATACTGATCAATCAGCTCCTGAAACGGCCAGCACAGATCGCTGTCAGACAGTTTGGAGACCTTGCCAATGGCGGAGCAGGCGATCAGATCCGGCAGATCGCCGGAAGCGATCATAAGGTTCAACTGCTCGGCGTCAGCCGTGCGGGTCAGATCAATGGTGATGCCGGTTTGTTCGCGCATCCAGTCTTGGGTGATGCCGCCCTCAAAGGTGTCGTACTCCAGCCAGGTCCAATCGGCAAACATGGTGAAGATGTGGGGATCATTGGGGTCCAACAGCGGTTTGGCATCCTCCGCCACCGCGCACAGCGGCAGCAGCATCGCCAGGGTCAGCGCGGCCAGCATCCGAATGAAACGTTTCATGGTATCCCTCGCTTTCTGTGGTCTTTGCTCCCATGGTCGCATATCGTCATCCCTTTACCGCGCCGAGCATAATGCCCTTCACAAAATAGCGCTGCAAGAAGGGATAGACCATCACAATGGGCAGTACAGCGATGATCATCGCCGCCATCTGCACCGAGGACGCGGTTACCTTGCTGTGCCTGGCGGATTGCATCATCGCCTGGCGGCTGGAGACATCCACCTGGCTTCTGATGATGATCTCGCGCATCAGCGACGCCAAGGTTTTCAGCGCCTTGTTGGTCGGGGCGAAAAAGGCCACGTCGCTCCAACTGTTCCACTGGGATACCGCCGCAAACAACGCCAGCGTGGCCAGCAGCGCTTTGGAGAGCGGCAGGATGATGCGCAGAAAAATGGTCAGTTCCCCCGCGCCATCCAGCCTGGCGGATTCATTCAGCTCCACAGGCATCTCCCGAAAAAACGAAACCGCCAGAATACAGTAGTAGGTGCTGAACATGGTGGGTATGATCAGTACCCAGAAGGTATTGAGCATGCCATAGGCGCGCAATGTCAAATAGTACGGAATGAGCCCGCCAGAAAAATACATGCAGACCAGCAGGATGATGTTGTACAGTTTTTTGCCCATCAGCCCCGGCGCCGACAACCCATAGGCCACCATAGAGGTGAACAGCACCGTTAGGCCGGTGCCCGCCGCGGTCTTGGCCGCGGAGACCCAAATGGCGTTGATCCATTTTGCGTCGGATAAAAATTGCTGATAGTTATTGAGCGAAAACGCCCTCGGCCACAGATAAATGCCGCCCCGCAGAGCATCCACCCCGTCGTTTAGCGACAAGATGATGATATAAAAGAACGGATAAACGGTGACCAAGAAAACAAAAGTGACCAACAGCAAAATGACGGCATCCAA
>JAITTS010000031.1 GCA_031286995.1 Oscillospiraceae bacterium | reverse complement strand
GGGCTCTACGACACCCGCCTCTGGCGCACAGAGGATAACGACATGCACTGCCGTATGCGCGCGGCAGGGTACACCTTCTATTTTGTGCCGGGCATCGTGTCGCAGCACACGGCCCGGCGCACCTTGCGCGCCCAACTGGCCCAAAAGTGGGGCAACGGCCGCTGGGTAGGGCTGACCATGGGTGTGCAGCCACTGGCCTTTGCCCCCCGGCACTTTGCGCCCGCAGCCTTTGTGCTGGCGCTGTTGGGCTGCACCGGTGTCGCGCTGGCGGGCTTTGCCTTGCCCCTTATCGTATTGGCCTGCGCTTACGGCCTGTGCGCGCTGGGTTTTGCCGCCACCGCCGCCCGCAGAACCCCCATCGCAAAGAGCCGCACGCTGATATGTCTGCCCCTGTTTTTTCTGGTGGTGCACCTGGCTTACGGGGCGGGCACGATAACCGGATTGTTCGGGGCCAAGCGGGTGGCGCGCGGCGGGGGCAAGGCAAGGCATGTCTAGAAAATTTTGTTGACAAACCTGGCGTATTTGGCTAAAATAGCTGTCGTATGGCAAGCGGGCGTGCGGGTGTAACTCAATGGCAGAGTGCCAGCTTCCCAAGCTGGTTACGTGGGTTCGATTCCCATCACCCGCTCCATATCCGAAACCCTGCCCCCGGCATGGGCCAGGCCCTGCTGATGACCATCGAAAAAACTGTACGGGCATTAAAAGGAGGAAACATCCAATGGCGAAGCAAAAGTTTGAGCGGACGAAGCCGCACGTAAACATCGGGACGATCGGGCACGTGGATCACGGTAAGACGACGCTGACAGCGGCGATCACGTTTGTGCTGAACCAGGCGACAGGCGGGGCGACGCCGATGCGGTACGACGAGATAGACAAGGCGCCGGAAGAGAAGGCGCGTGGGATCACGATCAACACGGCGCACGTGGAGTATGAGACGGGGAAGCGGCACTACGCGCATGTAGATTGCCCCGGGCACGCGGACTACGTGAAGAACATGATCACGGGCGCGGCGCAGATGGACGGAGCGATCCTGGTGGTATCGAGCCCGGATGGTCCGATGCCGCAGACGCGGGAGCACATTTTGCTGGCGCGGCAGGTGGGGGTGCACTACATTGTGGTGTTTATGAACAAGACAGACATGATGGACGACGCGGAGCTGCTGGAGCTGGTGGAGATGGAGATACGGGAGCTATTGAGCGCGTACCAATTTCCTGGGGATGACATACCGATCGTAAAGGGATCGGCGCTGAAGGCGCTGGAGTACGTGATGAACGGCGGCAAGGAAGTGAAGAGCGCGCCGGAGTGTGCGTGTATTTTTGATTTAATGAACGCGGTGGATGAGTACATCCCCTCGCCGGAGCGGGCGACGGATCAGCCGTTTCTGATGCCGGTGGAGGATGTGTTCTCAATCACAGGGCGCGGGACAGTGGCGACGGGGCGCGTGGAGCGCGGCGTTGTGAAGGTGCAGGACACGGTGGAGATCGTGGGGCTGATGGAAAAGAGCCGGCCGGTGGTGGTGACGGGGGTAGAGATGTTCCGCAAGCTGCTGGATCAGGCGGAAGCGGGAGATAACGTGGGCTTGCTGCTGCGGGGTGTGCAGCGCAACGAGATAGAGCGGGGGCAAGTGCTGGCCAAGCCGGGGACGATACACCCGCACACGCACTACATGGGCGAGGTATACGTGCTGACGAAGGAAGAGGGTGGGCGGCACACGCCGTTCTTCAACGGATACCGGCCGCAGTTTTACTTTCGCACGACGGATGTGACGGGGAACATCAAACTGCAAGAGGGCGTGGAGATGGTGATGCCTGGGGACAACGTGCAGATGGAGTGCACGCTGATCACGCCCATCGCGATAGAAGAGAAGCTGCGCTTCGCGATCCGCGAAGGCGGCCGCACGGTCGGCTCCGGCGTCGTCACCAAGGTGCTCGCCGATAAGTGATTGTATGGCGGCGCTGAATCCCCCGGTCGTCCGCCGGGGGATTCAGTCCGTAAAAAATTGTGCCAGCCCTGCGCTTGTAGCGATTGACACGCCTGGGCATTTTATGTTAAGGTATATGGGCATGTCGCCCGCAAGGGCTTTGCTTCATTTTACTAGAGGAGGTGCACGGCATGCGCGTAAAGATTACGCTGGCTTGTGGCGAGTGCAAGCAGCGCAACTACAACACCATGAAGAACAAGAAGAATGACCCCGACCGCATTGAGATGAGCAAGTATTGCCGCTTTTGCAAAAAGCACACAAGCCACAAAGAAACCCGCTGAGCACCCCTTATTCAATAGCGCTTGCCGATTCAAAGCTGAGGATGTGAACCGAAATGTCTGAAAAAAAGACGCACAACAAAAAAAAGGCCGCCTTCCCGCAAAAGGTGAAAAGTTTTTTTGTGCGTATCGGTCTGGCCTTTAAAAATATGGTGGCCGAGCTGAAAAAGGTCACCTGGCCCAGCCGCAAAGAGTTGACCAACTACTCGGTGGTTGTGATCGTGTTTTTGGTGTTGCTGGCGGTGATCGTAGGCCTGCTGGATCTGGGGGGATCCTCTCTGATCAAGCTGTTGATGGGAACCTGACCGGGCGTGTCCGGCGGATAGGGAGGCACTATGACAGAGACGCAGGCCCAATGGTATGTGGTGCATACCTATTCGGGCTATGAAAACAAGGTAAAGACCGACCTGGAAAAAGCTGTAGAAAACAACGGTATGCTGGACTTGGTGCAGGAAACCCGCGTCCCCATGGAGGATGTGGTGGAAATCAAGAACGGCAAGCGCCGCATTGTGCCGCGTAAAATTTTTCCGGGGTATGTGTTGGTCAAAATGATTATGACCGACGAAACCTGGTACGTGGTGCGCAACACCCGCGGCGTTACGGGCTTTGTGGGGCCGGGATCCAAACCCATCCCTCTGACGGAGGAAGAAGTGGAGCGCATGCTGGCCGGCGGCTCTTCTGTAAAGGTGGATATGGAGGTAGGTGACCAGGTAAAAATCCTTTCCGGCCCATTGGAGGATTTTATCGGTACCATCGACGAGGTGGATGTCGCTGCCCAGAAACTGCGCGTACATGTCGAGATGTTTGGCCGTAGCACACCGGTCGATGTAGAGTTTTTTCAGGTGGAAAAGCTCAAGTAACCGGGCGATCAGGCAATCAAAGGTTCGGCTTGCGATCACCGTCGCGCTTTGCGCGGCGTTGCATTGCCCCCAAGGGGCGATACAGCCCTGTCAGCGCGCAAGCGCCCAGGGAGTGGGAGGAACACTGTTCCGCATGACCACATACCAATAGGAGGGAAAATCCATGGCGAAAAAAGTAACCGGTTTTATCAAGTTACAGGTGGAGGCCGCCAAGGCTACCCCCGCACCGCCCATCGGCCCCGCGCTGGGTCAGCACGGCGTTAACATCCCCGGCTTCTGTAAAGAGTTTAACGAGCGCACTGCCAAGCAGGCGGGGCTGATCATCCCCGTGGTGATCACGGTCTATTCCGACCGTTCCTTCACCTTCATCACCAAGACCCCGCCGGTGCCGGTGCTCATCAAGAAGGCGTGCGGCATTGAGAGCGGTTCCGCTCGTCCCCAAAAGGACAAAGTGGCCACGCTAACCCAGGCGCAGCTGCGCGAGATTGCCACCACCAAAATGCCGGATTTGAACGCCGCCAGCATTGAGGCGGCCATGAGCATGGTCAAGGGTACCGCCCGTTCCATGGGCGTGCTGGTAGCCGACAATTAAACCCATTGTGGGAGGACTGTGGCGCCGCTAGGACCACAAGGAGGTAACGACATGAAACACGGCAAAAAATATCAGGACAGTGTGAAGCTGGTAGATTCCCTCAAGGCCTATGACCCGGCGGAGGCAGTAGAGTTGGCCCTACAGACCGCCAAGGCCAAGTTTGATGAGACGATTGAGGTCTCCGTGCGCCTGGGTGTGGATCCCCGCCATGCGGATCAACAGGTGCGCGGCGCGGTGGTGTTGCCCCATGGCACGGGCCGCACAGTGCGCGTGCTGGTGTTTGCCAAGGGCGATAAGGCCAAGGAGGCCGAGGCCGCAGGCGCGGATTTTGTGGGCGCGGAAGAGTTGGTCACCCGCATCCAATCCGAAAACTGGTTTGGCTTTGATGTGGTGGTTGCCACCCCGGATATGATGGGCGTGGTGGGCCGTATCGGTCGCGTACTAGGCCCCAAGGGCCTGATGCCCAACCCCAAGAGCGGCACCGTCACCATGGATGTGGCCCGCGCCATCGAAGAGATCAAGGCCGGTAAGGTGGAGTATCGCGTAGATAAGACCGCCATCATCCACTGCCCCATTGGCAAAAAGAGTTTCGCCGCCGAAAAACTGCAAGAAAATCTACAGACGCTGATGGAGGCCATCAACAAGGCAAAACCCGCGGCGGCCAAAGGTATTTACCTGCGCTCGGTGGTGCTCTCGGCTACCATGGGGCCTGGCATCAAGGTCAATGCGCTGAAATTCTGAGCCCCTTCCACAGGTGCTGATAAAGGCCCATCTGCGGGTTCAGCCATGCGCCCCCCACGGACGGGCTTGTGCTTCACCCGCATCTGACCTTTCTCGGTAGCCTGAACCTTTTTAGCAGACTGAGGCGCCGGGTATACCCCGGCGCCATTTTTGCGTTCAAGCATGGATGAACCCGTGTCGGGGCTGCGTCTTCAATGGTGGGAGAAATCGCCCGAAGAAGAGGGGGAGATGAACATGCGCGTGCGAAAGATGATCGCGGTGCTCTGCGCCCTGGCGCTTGTACTGACGGCGCGCGCGGCCTGGGCGGCGGATGAGGCGGCGCCCACCCGCCTTGCGGAGGGATGGAAATACGTGCAGGCCCAAGCGACGGATGGTATGCGCTTGGAGGCGGATTTTGCCCTGGAGCCCGGCTCCCTGCCCATCCCCGGTTCCCCTCAACGGGATGCGCTCTTGGCGCTGCTGGGTGGGATGCGCGTGCAGTTTGCCCATCAGGCCACCCAAACAGGTGACGGCTTAAGCCTGGCGCTGGATTTGCTGGGCCAGCCCTTTTTTGCCATTACCCGCGTTACGGACGGGCAGCGCGCCCGATGGAGCAGCCCCGCCTGGCCGCAGGATGTGCAGTTGCCCGCGGAGGTCAATCTGTGGGCCGCGCTCTTTGGAGATCAAGGCGGTGTGGGGGCTTCGCAGGTATTTGCGCAAGGGGATCATCTGGGGACCGCCCCCGCGCAGGATAATCTGCTCTCCTTGCTGCGCATACTGCCCCCGCGCGTTATCATGACGGAGGATCAGGCCCTCGCCCTGTGGTATGCCGCCCTGCAGGCTCTGGGTGCAGCGCCCCAGGGCACGCCCCTGGAAACCTGGCGGCCCGTGGGTGAGACGACACTGGAAAGCGCTTGGGATGAGGCAGGGGACTGGACGGCCCTGATTTTTTCCACCGCCATCTCCACGGGCACCGGCGCGCCTTGGCAGGTGGCCGCCCGGTTTACCCGGCAAGCGGTGGGCAAGGCTTATCGCCAGCAGGCCCAGGCCACCTTGACCCGCGGCGAGGGTGACGCGTTGACGGTGGATTGGAGCCGGGAGACCACGGCATCCGGCAAGAGCGGGCGCAAGCAGCAAGGTAGCGGCAGTATCAAGGGCAGCCTAGGCGGCCATGCCCTGACCATCAGCCTGAAAGAACGGCACAGCAACACCTTTGCCACAGATAAAGAAGGCGTGCTCTCCGAGCGGATCAGGCAGAGCTGGGCTTTCTCACTGCGCACCGATGATCCCCGTTGGGCAGAAGGCGGTATGCATGCCTGGCAGGGAGAACTGGCGCACAGCGGTACGCTGCGCAGCGGCCCCACACCCCAAGCGCCTGTGGCTTGGGAGGGGGAGATCGCGCTGACACTCAAGCGGGGCAGCAACGGCTTCTTTACGGGTAAAGTGCCTTGGCAATTGCGCACCGCCCCGCCGCAGGTTTTGCCCACGGGTGTCCAGCCCTTGGTGTGGGAAGGCCTGGGGGAGGATGAACTGACGCAGCTGCGGGGGTGGACCTGGCAGGGCCTGGCGCAGACGCTGCGGCGGGTGTGGGCGCTGTTGCCGAAGGATGCCAGGCGTATGCTGCCGGGCATACCGTAAATAGTCGGGTACGATGGTTGCCAATTCCGCCATTATCCTGTATAATGTGCAAGGTATAGTGCGCGGCTTGCGCGCCCCCATTCGACAAAGAGAAAGAGATGTGTGATCATGGCAAAGAAGAACAGGATCATGCTGCTCTGCGTTGCGGCAGCAGTGGTGATCGTGGCGGTCATTTTGATCGTCACACTCGGCAAGCCCGCGCAGGATGCGGCGTCACCCGCAGTCGCCACCCTGGCCCCCACGCCGGAGGCCACAGCCGAACCGACGGCGGCTCCCACGGCGGCCCCGACAGCCGCACCCACAGCCGAGCCGACGGCGGCCCCCACGGCAGCCCCGACAGCCGCGCCCACAGCGAAACCGACGGCGGCTCCCACGGCGGCCCCGACAGCCGCGCCCACGGCCAAACCGACGGCGGCACCTACGGCGGCCCCGACAACCGCGCCCACGGCCAAACCGACGGCGGCACCTACGGCGGCCCCGACAGCTACGCCCACGGCCAAGCCGACGGCGGCGCCTACGGCAGCGCCAATCGCATCGGCAACCGAGAATCCGCCCACCGTTGTCATCGCCGAGACCACCGTTGCTACGGAAGCCCCTACGGTGGTGGTATCCGAGAATCCTCTGGCCATTACGGCGAACGGCGAACCCTTTATCCCCGGTACGCTGGGTGACGCCCTGCTGGCGCAGGCGTGGGATCAGGGGCGAGAGATTACCGTCACGGTCGCCTACAATGCCGCGCCCGTAGGCGTTGGCGAGAACAGCAGCGAGGCAACCGTTGTCGATTTTGCCGCCAGGGTGCTGGAGACCGTGCGTGTGCGCTATCGTGCCGCTCAGGCCGAGGGCGCCATCTACGCCACGGCGGAGATCACGGTGCAGGATGTGCAGGCGGTATCCTTCTCTGCAAAGTTCGACGCCACGGGTATTTACCTGTGGAGCACCGCGCTGCCGCAAAAAACCGTCTTCATATCCGGGGAAGAGCTTTTGAAGCGCGTGCCCGGTCTGGAGGATCAGGTCGCCCGGATGGTCAGCTGGGAAGAGAATGAGGATGCGCAAACCCTCTATGCCAAGACGTATGAGTACTTTGTCACCGTGTTTGGCAGCTGGGCATCCAAGCGGCACGCCGAGGGGGTTGACGATCTGTACCCCTACAGCGCGGAAATAGAAGAGACCGCCACACGGGATGCGGCGGATGTTGCGCAGCACGTCAAGATCCGCCCGGCGGAACTTGCGCTGCTGGTGCGTGGCCTGGCGGATACATTCTACGACGACGACGAGGCGCAGCAAGCGTTCGCCAATCTGTTGGCGGATCAGGGCGTAACCCGTGAGATGATGCGCGCCGCTGCGGATCAGTTGCCGCTGCTGGTTCGGGATCATTTACAGAAGCGAGCCACAGGGGATGAGAATGCCCTGGATGTCTACCTGTACTACGATGCGTACGGCATCGTGGGCGTGGATGGCGTTGTGCCCGCCCTGTTCGATTTCTTTCCCTTCAAGACCAGTACGTTCAGCTACAGCCGCAAGAGTGAGGATGAGGGCAAACTGTACACCGCCAAGGGCACCGTGGATACGGCCATTGGCGCCTTTGAAGGCAATCTGAAGGTGTTTGAGGGCGACGTGATTGATAACGCCGTTACCAGTACGCTGGATTTGAGCCTGGGCCTTACAGGTGATTCTCAGGGGAGCCTGACGCTGCAGACCAAGACCTATGCGGCTATCGCGGACAATAAAGAGACCACGCAGGTAGATCTGCAGGCTGTTTTGAATGTGGCGGATCAGACCTACCCCCTGACGATGACGGTGACCAGTGAGATGCAGGCCATCCAAGGCGGGGATGTGAAGGGTAGCGGCGAATCGAAGATATCCCTGCCGGGTATGCCTGTGAGCGGCGCGAAGGTAGAGATCGTATCCGGCCCCTTCAAACCCGCGGATATCGCGGGCAATGAACTGGTGAATCTGTTGACCCTGGATGCCCAGGCACGGCAGGCACTGCTGGATGAGTTGGTACAAGGCTTGCAGTTGGGCGTGGTCGCCGGGATGAGCGCCTTGCCGCCGGAGACGCTGCAGCTCTTTACCCTGCCGGCGCAGCCGTAACCAGCGTCATTCGTCCACCTTAGCCCGGCCATGTGCCGGGCTCAGGTTGCAGAAAAACCCCGTTTTTCTGGAAACTCGCTGGGAAAAACCTTGTAATATCAAGGGGTTACAAATTGGAAATTTCTCGAAATTGGACTTTTTCTTCAGTCTGAGCCCGGCCATGTGCCGGGCTTTTTTGTACTGTGCGCGCAGCGGGCCTGATTGGAGCGCCGGGGGAACCTCTGCCTTTAGGGCAGCCAGCCTGCCTGATCAAGCACATGCGGCAGCGAATTTGTCCAATTTGATCAA
Source organism: Oscillospiraceae bacterium (assembly GCA_031286995.1). GTDB lineage: Bacteria > Bacillota > Clostridia > Christensenellales > Aristaeellaceae > JAITTS01. The sequence continues at coordinate 9,809 of JAITTS010000031.1, read as the reverse complement.
TGCGCGCCGCGCATCCGCCGGGTCAGCCGCCAGCGCTGTGGATGAGAAGCACAGAGGGTTCAAGCGGCAATGTCGGCAACCGATGCATTGATTCTCTCGCGTTCATCTATTATGTATTATGTCCCATCTCTTAAATAGATGTGTTGATAGCGGGGGCGCTGTCCCCCGCGGCCATGCAACGCATACCAATTTGTTTGGATTTGCCGTCTGTACGTTACGCCGTCGGTCGTTGCCATGTCCTTTTGCTACAGTCAAGGCCGCGGCCCGTTTGACGCCTATGATAGCTGTTCATCCAGCGTTTCACTGGCCTCTGCCCAGTTTTCGTACAGTGCCTGCAAATCTGCCGTGGCCTGGCGGTAACACTGGGTTGTGTCTGTGGCAGCAGCCGGATTGACGTACAGGGCGGGGTCGGCCATCTGCGCTTCCAGGCCGGCTATGGTGGCCTCCAGCGCCTGTATAGCCTGCTCCAGTTGCGTCACGTGGGCCCGTTGGGCGCGGGCCTGCTCTTGATTCAGCCGTTCCCGCTTGCGCTCCTTGCCCTGCGCGGTACGGGTGCGCTGGGGCGCTTCGTCTGCGGGCTCGGCTTCCCGGCGCTTCTGCTGCGCGTAGCTGTCGTAGTTGCCCTCGTAGACCGCGATGCCATCGGGGCGCATCTCCAGCACGCGGTTGGCCACGCGGTTGATAAAGTAGCGATCATGAGAGATGGTGAGGATGGTACCGGTAAATCCCTCCAACGCCGCTTCCAGCACCTCGCAGGAGTCCATATCCAAGTGATTGGTGGGTTCATCCAGCAGCAGCAAGTTATCCCTTTTCAGCATCAGCTCGGTCAAGGCCACCCGCCCCTTTTCGCCGCCGCTGAGCGTACGGATGGGCTGAAACACATCCTCCCCGGTAAAGAGAAACAGGCCCAGAGCGTTGCGCACATCGGTCTGATCCAGGCGAGGGAAACGATCCCACACCTCATCAAGCACGGTTTTATCTGGGTGCAACGTGGCCTGATGTTGGTCGTAGTAGCCCATATCCACGTTACTGCCCAGGCGAACGGTGCCGCTATCCGGTAGAATCTGTTGGGTCAGGATGCGAAACAGGGTAGATTTGCCCACGCCGTTCGGGCCGATCACCGCCACCCGGTCGCCCGCGCGCACGTGCAGGCTCAGCCCGGCAAAGAGCGTGCGGCGCTCAAAGGCTTTGGATAGATCCCGGATGCGCAGCACATCCTCCCCGGTGCGGCGGCGGGCTTGAAAGGCGAAGCGTATGGCGCGCTCGTCCAGAGGTTTCTCCAGCTTCTCCATGCGGGCTAGGGTCTTTTCGCGGCTCTCGGCGGCGCGGATGGATTTTTCCCGATTGAACATGCGGAAGCGGGTGATGATGGCCTGCTGGCGCTCAATTTCCCTCTGCTGCAGGTTGTAGGCCTTGATGCGACTCTCAAAGCGCTCATCCCGTTGATCCATATAGCGGGTGTAGCTGCCGCTGTATTGCTCTATGCGGCCCAGCAGCAGTTCCGCCATGCAGTCGCACACCGCATCCAGGAAGTAGCGGTCGTGGGATATCACCAACACCGTGCCCCGGTAGGCGGCCAGCGTGGTCTCCAGCCACTGCATGGCCTCCAAATCCAGGTGGTTGGTGGGTTCATCCAACAGCAGCAGGTCGGGCTTTTGCAGCAGCAGCCGCGCCAGGCACAGGCGGGTTCGTTCCCCGCCGCTGAGCCGTGCCGCCGGTCGCTCCCACTGATCAGGGGGAAAGCCCAGCCCCGTCAGCACGCCCTGTATGCTGCCGCGCCAGGCGTAGCCGCCGACATCCTCAAAGGCGTCGGTCAGGCGCGCGTACTCTCGGGATATCTGATCCAGCGCTTGGGGATCGCGATGCAGGTCGGCCATGCGCTGTTCCAGCTCGCGCAGCCTTTCCTCCATTTCGCGCACGGGCGCGAACACCAGCGACATCTCTTCCCACACGCTCAGGTCGCCTTCCACCGCATTCTGCTGGGGCAGGTAGCCCACCTTCAGCCCGCGGGCGATATGTATGTGGCCCGCATCCGGGGTTTCCAGCCCCACCAACAACTTAAACAGCGTGCTCTTGCCGCTGCCGTTCACGCCCACCAGGCCCATGCGCTGTCCCTGCTGCAGTGTCAAATAGATATCCCTCAGCACCTCGTTGGCGCCGAAGGCCTTGCGCAGTCCCTCTACAGAAAGGATGATCATGGGTCTCTTCTCCTCACGCCTGGGCTTGGGGATGGGCTGCAGCCCAATCCTTTAGCGCGGCCTGGCCCTGCAACACTTCATCCCGCGGCAGGTTACCTTGGGCCAGCCGGTCGTCATCCAGCCCCTGTAGCCGCTCGTAGAACGCCTGCCCGGCGCGCAGGGTCGCGGCTTGATCCGCGGGCCGTCCCAGGCTGCGAAGCTGATCAAACAGCACATCTTCCCCCAGGGCATAGGCCCCGCCCAGAATGAAAAAATGCAGCAGCGCTGTGGTCTGCGTGGGGGTAACGATTTCCGCGCAACCCTGAAAAAGCTCTTTGGCGCGATGGGCGCACAGCTTGGCCACGGTGTCATCATCCGTGGAGAGCAGCAGCAGCAGCGCCCGGTGCAGCTTATCCCGCAGGTCATCGGCATCTAAGCGGCGCTCAAAGCGTTTGGCCTCCATGGCCAGTAACTCCGCCATGGCCAGCCGTCTATCTGGGGGCAGTAGCGCGATCAGCGCATCCACGGACATGCCTTCGGCGGTGGCGCGTTTGAGGCCGCAAAGCCGGTGCCAGGCGTCATCCAAGGCAATTTCCGCCTCGGTGTCGTCCAGCAGCCGCATCATCTGGCGAAAGGCGGCGCCCAGCATCTCAATGAGGCGCATCACGGTATCTTGCTGAAAGTACATGGCAACCTCCTGCCTGCGGCGCTGCCGCTATCTGTATATTATACAGAGCGGCCGCACCCCACGCAACCCTCAGGCCGCCGAAATTAGCTGATACGCCCCGCGCAACCCCGTTGCGCGCCGGCGCGTTTGGGTATACTATAGAGGCAGAAAGGGTGACGCTCGTGAAGATGGCGCACTGGTACTCCCGGGGAATCTGCCCGCTGGATGCCCTGGCACGGGATGGATGGGTATCGCTTTCCTTTGCCGAGGAGGACGGCGTGGCCAGCGACAGGGTGCTGCTGACGGGCATCAGCGGGGCGGGCAAGAGCACGCTGCTGGCGTTGCTAGCCGGCGCGTGGGCAGCGGCCCGGGCTATGCTGGGCGGGGCTTCACCCGTGCTCCCCCCGGTCGAGACGGCCTTGGTCATCACCGGCCTGTCGCAGCGGCCTGTGCTGTGCCTGTGCGCCGGGGATGAGGGCTTTTGGCGCAGGGCCGCTACCGCGCATCCCCAGGCGCTGGCCGTGGGCTGGTTAGCCGGGCAACCCAGAGGATGGGACGCGCCTCAAGTTCGGGCCTTGGCCCGGCGGGCGGGGGAGGGCGGCGTGGGTATCCCCAACGCGCTGCTGCTGGATGACGCGCAGGATCCCACCCTGCCGCCCGGCGCCCTGGCCCAGGAGATGGAGGATTTAGCGGCGCAGGCCCCGGAACGGTGCGCCGCGCTGTTGACGCTGCTGGAACCCCTGCTATCTGGCAAATGTGTGGTCGTGGCGAAGGAAGGCGCTGCCGTGCGCATGGCCAGCGGCGCGCTGCACGCGCTGGATAAACTTTCTGCCGGGGAAAAGCGCGTGCTGGGGATGCTGCTGGCGGTATGTCGGCAGTTCATCCCTGGCGGCGTGCTGCTGGTGGATGAACCCGCGGCGCACCTGCATCCATCCCAGGTGCTGGGCCTGCTGGCCACGCTGGAGCGCATGGCCCTGCCGGGGGGCGGGCAGATCATCCTCACATCCCACGCGCCGGAGGTGTGGCGCAGATACGATCGTTTGGGCGTCAATCTGGCGCTGGAGGGAGCGCAGGCGTGAACGGCTTTGATGAGACGTATCAAGGCATCCGACGTCAGCTGGCGGCCACACCGGGCAAGCGCGTGCTGCTGGTGGAGGGCACGGGGGATGTGGATTTTTTGACCTGGATGCTGGATAAGCCACCCTTGGATGGGGCCAACCCGCACGCCCGCTGGGTCATTGGCGCGGCGGGGGGCAAGGATAGCGTGCTGCGCATGCTCGCGCGCCAGCCGGATTGGACGGGTTTGGTGGATAGGGATGCCTGGGGTGAAGAGGACATTGCGCAGGCCCAGGCCCGCACACCAAATTTGCGCCTGTTGCCCCGCTATTGTATCGAAAATTACTTGATAGACCCGGATGCCTTCACCGCTCTGGCGCGTAGCGCGCAGAATCCGGCGCAAAAGGAGGCGCTGCTGCGGACACAGCGGCAAGCGCAGGATCAGTGGCCCCAGGCGGTGCGCCACGGCAGCCTGTGGCGGGCCGTGCAGCCCTTGCAAGATGCCCTGCAAGATATGGGCTTTAACGGCGCGCTGCTGCGCTTTCGCCTGCCCGATGACGGTGCGGTGCGCAAGACGCTGGATGACTGGGGGACGCTGCTCAATGCCGACACCGTGTTCGGTCATTACGAGGCCTTGCAGGCCCATGCCCAGGCTATGCCCGCGCGGCAGGCGTTGCGCACCTGGGTGCACGGCAAGCTGTTTTGGCGGCATGTGGTTTTCCCGGCCCTGGGTGACGCCCTGGGGGTAGAGAGCGAAGCGGCGCTGCGGAGGCTGGTTTTTCGGCGCATGCCGCTGCCTCAGGATATCGCCGCGCTGCTGCACGGGCTGTTTTTTGGCGGTGATTTTGCCGGATAATGCGAGAAATATGGTGAATGTTGTTTACAAATGCGTCATATATGGTATACTTAAATGCACGCAATCGTGTGATATGATACGGTTGCGCTGTGGGTATACAACATTTTGAGGGTTTGGTGCGTCTGTTCTTTGGCTGACGCAATGTGGCGGCCCCGTGTGAAAGGCAGGTGAGACACATAAGCAACCGTGGCTATTACAACTTCACGCCTGCCAAGGGCGATATGACCCGGCGGCCCGTGTCCCGCCGATCCCAGCCGTCGGGCTACAGCATGGATCGCGTGCTGTTGGCGCTTTTCTTTATGGTGCTGCCCGTCATGTGGCTGATTTCGCTGTTTTGGGGGCTCTTTCAGTGGCTCTTTATCATCACGTGCCTGTGCGCGGTGACGCTGCTATGGCTACGGCAGGGGTTCACGCAGCGCGGCCGCGTGGTGATGACCAGCTTTTACGCGTTGGTGATGGTGTTTGTGCTCACCGGCACCCTGGGCAGCGGCGGATCCGGCGTGAAGCCACCGCCCGTGACCACGGTGCCGCCTATCAACTACCAAAATCAAGGTTATGTCACTTCAGGCGGTAACAGCGTGGGGATGGGCCTGTCTGCCTCCGGTGGCGCACTGACCCAGGGGGAGGCGATCCCCGCATCCGGGGATGCTTCCCTGGCGGGGCTCAATCTGACGGGTAACCCCGCAGCCACACAGAACTTGACCGGCGGCGATGCGCAGCAGCGCCCCCTCAGCGCGGCAGAAACCGTGCTGGAGCAGTTTATGCAGGCGTGGCAGTCCAGCATTATAGCCAACATGGTGGATCTGACTGCGCCCAGTTGGCGCGCCACGCTCAGCGCATCCCAAAACGGGCCGGAACAGAATCTATATTGGAAGTTTAGCAACAAAAAACTGGATTCGTGGGAGTTTGAAGGCGAGCCGACGGGCACGGATAACGACACATCCCGCACCATTACGGTGCTGGCCACCGTGTCCTCATCGGCCAACGAGCGCCGCCAGTACCGCTACAGCGCGCTGATGTTGCAGGCCGAGGGCCAGTGGTATGTGGATCCCAATTCCCTTTCCACGGGCACCCGCGTGGATAATGCCACGCCATCGCCGCAGGAAGGGGCGGATGGCTCGACCGTCACCCCCGCGCCTACCCCCGCGCCCACCAAGACCCCCGGCCCCAAGACCAAGCTGTATTACAACAAGAGCGGCGGCAAGTATTATCACGCCGACGCGAACTGTTCCAGCGTGGCCAAAGAATATCTGCCCCTCAAGGGTACCTTTACCTACAGCCAGATCAGCAAGTCCCCCTACGACAAGCTACTGCGTTGCACCACCTGTAACGCGCCGCTACGGCCCTGAGACGCGCCCAAAAAGCGTGGCGAAAAAAACCATTTTCGGCTTGACACAGGGGGATTATGTGCGGTAAAATAACATTTGCGTCAATAGGCCCCGTTAGCCCCGGGACTATAGCGTACGCGCCGCGCGCCTGACCAACGCGCCCGCACCGTGCCTTGGATTCAAACTAGGAGGGACTTTACGTGAAAACGTTTATGGCAAAAGCCGAATCTATTGAGCGCAAGTGGTACCTGGTAGATGTGCAGGGCCAGGTGCTTGGGCGTGTGGCCAGCCAGGTGGCGGCTATTCTGCGCGGCAAGCACAAGCCTATTTTTACGCCGCACGTGGATACCGGGGATCATGTCGTCATCATCAATGCCGATAAAATCGTGTTGACCGGCAAAAAGCTGGATCAAAAGATCTATTACAGCCACTCCGGTTATCCGGGCGGCATGAAGGAGACCGTCTACCGCAAGCTGCTGGCCGAAAAACCCGAATTCGTGCTCAAGCACGCCATTGTGGGCATGTTGCCCAAAGGCCCCCTGGGTCGCCAAATGGCCAAGAAGCTGCGCGTGTACGCGGGCACGGTTCACGAGCACGAAGCCCAAAAGCCCGAGGCGCTGGCCCTTAAGTAACAAGCTAAAGCGGTAAACGATCCGCAAGGAGGATATCGAACATGGCGCAAGCACAATATCAGGCGGTTGGCCGCCGCAAGAAGGCCATCGCGCGCGTTCGCCTGGTGCCGGGCGAGGGCAAGGTAATCATCAACAAGCGAGAGATCGACAATTATTTCGGCCTGGAGACCCTTAAAATGACCGTACGCCAACCCATGACGCTCACGCAGACGCTGGGCCGGTTCGACGTGCTGGTCAACGTGTGCGGCGGCGGGCTGACCGGCCAAGCGGGGGCCATTCGCCATGGCATTTCCCGCGCGCTGGTCAAGGTTGATGGCGAACTTCGCCCCGCCATTAAGAAAGCCGGTTTTCTCACCCGCGATCCTCGCATGAAAGAGCGCAAAAAGTACGGCCTCAAAGCGGCCCGCCGCGCGCCCCAGTTCTCAAAGCGTTAATTGGGATACATCTTGGGTGCGAGGGTGCGCTTGATAAGAGGAGGGTGAAAAGATGGAGGTTCTTTCCATCATCGCAAAGGTTTTTCTGGTACTGGCTTCGCTGGTGCTCATCGCCACCGTGTTGCTGCAGCCCGGTGAAAAACAAGGGCTGGGCGTGATTGCCGGCGGCGCGGAGACCTTTTTTGGCAAAAACAAAGCGCGCTCCATTGAGGGCAAGCTGGCCTTGGCCACCAAGGTTTCCGCAGGGGTGTTCATCGTGATGGCGCTGCTTATTGCGGCGTTGCCACGGGGATAATGCCCAAGGCGAACCGACAGGACCGAGGCCATGTGTTTCGGTCTTTTTTTAAACGCAGGCGGTATTGACATGGGGAGGTGCGCCATGGAAGAACGGATACAGGCGGAAGAACTGGTGCGCGAGCACATCACGGATGCCGCGGCTTGGGCGCATGCCTACGCGACAGAAGCCATCCTGGGGGCGCTGGCCGCGCACCTGGGGCGGCATGTGCTGCGCTGGCGGCTTACGGGCCTGCTGCACGATATCGACTGCGATCAGACCGCGCAAACCCCGGAGCGCCATGGCGCGGCAGGGGCGGATATGCTGAACATGCTGGGCTTTGATGAAGAGATCACCCACGCGGTGCTGTCACACGCCCACACGGGTGAGCCCCGTGCCTCGCTGCTGGATAAGGCGCTGTACGCGGCGGATCCTGCGGCGCGCTTGCTGCTGGCTTGCGCCCAGGCGCAACCCGATGGAAAGATGGCCGGCCTCACATTGGCGCAGGTGTTGAGGCATGATAAGGACGACGCCTTTTCGCCGCAGATCAGTCGGCGACAAATAGGCGCCTGCCAAGAGTTGGGCATGACGCGGCGCGCTTTTTTGCGCTTGGCGCTACAGGCTGTGCAGGCAGAAGCGGCGCAGATAGAGGGGTATGGCAATCCGTGCTAAAAATTGCGCGGTTCCGCCGTGGATGGGCATTCAACAGGATTCTGCCGGTGCGGCGAAAGGATGGGCATGCGCAGCAAAAAGAATGTGGGCGGCCGTAGGCGGCCGGGCAAACCCAAGCAGACGGTGAAACCGGGCAAAAAGAACCGGCAGCAAAAGGTGGGGCTGGCTTTGCCACCCCCGGGGCCGGATGTATCCCTGCCGCGGGATGCGCTGCTGGAAGGGCGCGTGCTGGTCTACCTGCAACACCTGCAGGCGGGTGCGCCGCCCTGCACCCCGGGGGAGCTGAGCCATGCGCTGGATTGTCCCTTGGCCGCTGCCGAGGCTGCGGCGGATGCCCTGTGGCGTCAGGGCGCGCTGGCCCGCACGCGCCAGGGCGCTTACGCGCAGCCCGCCGCGTTGGGGTTATGGATGGGCGCTGTACAGGTGACGGCCCGCGGTGACGCTTACCTGCTGCCCGAAGGCGAGCCGGGGGAGCGCCGCGCGCTGCGGATGCTGTGTGGGGCGTTGCATGGGGATACGGTGTGGGTTTACGCTATGGGCGCGCGCCGGGGCCAGGTGGCCCGCGTGGTGCGCCGCGCGCACGAGACCATTGTGGGCGTTTTGCTGGTGGATGGCCGCAAGGCTTATCTGCGGCCCGATGACATGCGCCTGCCCCAGCGTGTGCCGCTGTTTGGGGATCTGCTGGGCGCAGCCCCCGGCGAACTGCTGGCGGCCCGTGTAACCCGCTGGGATGATGAAGGCGGCCTGCGCGCCCAGGCGCAACAGCGTTTGGGCGACGTGCGCGAGGCGCGCAGCGGTATGCTGGCCATCACCCTGCAATACGGCTTGCAGCCGGATTTTGACGAGGCCTGCCTGCATCAGGCCAAGGAAGCCGCAGCCCGGGATATAGAGGCGGAAATACCCGTCAGGCTAGATTTGCGCGGCGCCCGTGTCTTTACCATAGATGCTGCGGACGCCAAGGATTTTGACGACGCCGTATCCATTGAGCCGGTCTCGGCTGAGCTCACCCGCCTGGGTGTGCACATTGCGGATGTAAGCTGGTACGTGGCGCCGGATACCGCCCTGGATGCCCAGGCGGCGGCCAGGGCCACATCTGTCTACCTGCCGGGCATGGTGTTGCCTATGCTGCCCGAGGCGCTTTCCAACGGCAGTTGTTCCCTGCTGCCTGGGCGGGATCGCCTGGCCTTTTCGCTGATGATGGATGTGGATGCCCAGGGCGGGGTGCGCGCATACAAGCTGGCGCGCAGCATCATCCGATCTTGCGAGCGCTTGGTGTATGCGGATGTCAACCTGCTGCTGGCCGGTGATGCGGCGCAAGTGGCCCGCTACGCCCACATATTGCCCGATCTGCAGCGCATGGCGGCCCTATCCGCGCTGATCCGCCGCCGCCGCTACGAAAAGGGCAGCCTGGATTTTGATCTGCAGGAGACCGCTGTCACGGTGGATGCCCAGGGGGAACCGGTGGATATTTCTCCCCGCTTCCGCGGCGTATCCGAGCGCATGATTGAGGACTTTATGCTGCTGGCCAATGAGACTGTGGCAAGCCATGCCAGGCGGCAAGGCCTGCCCTTCCTCTACCGCGTGCACGAGGCCCCGGCGGGCGAAAAGCTGCAAGCCTTCTCTACCTTTTTACAGTATGTGGGCCTGCGCATCCATGGGGCGCGCACGGGCGTTACGCCCAGGGCGCTGCAGGCGGTGCTGGAGGAGGCCGAG
>JAITTS010000112.1 GCA_031286995.1 Oscillospiraceae bacterium | reverse complement strand
GCATTTATTATATCATCAAAGACGCTATTTGTCCACACCTGCGCCCGCGCCGTTACGTGGATTCGCGCACCAGCAGCGCAGGCACCGTGCAGTAGGATTGCGTCCGCAGGCTGGGCTGCCGTATCTTGCGCAACATCAGCCGCGCCGCTTCCCAGCCCATCTCGTACATATCCAGCCCCACGGCCGTGATGGAAGGGGATACGATCATGGAGAGAGGGTAGTTGTCAAAGGTCATCAGGGCGATATCTTCGGGGATGCGCAGGTGCTGCTGCCGGATGCGCTGCAGGCACCCCAACGCCAGGTAGTTGTTGGTGCAGAGGATGGCTTGCGGCGGATCCGGCCGGGCCAGCAACGCATCCGTGTGGGCAATGCCCGCCGCGTAGGTGCTCTGGCCGTGCAGGATCTCAATCTGCAGCTCCTCTTCCCGCAGGGCGTGCTGCGCGCCGATGAGGCGGCTCTCCGATATGTTGTCCTCTCCCTCAAGCCCCATGAGGAAGGCGATGCGCGTATATCCCCTATCCAGCAGGTGCGATACCGCGAGCTGCCCTGACAGTTCGTGGTTTACGTCTATCCAGCACACGTCGGCGGGAAAACCCGGCTTGCCCGCCACCAGGCAGGGCAGCTCTGCCTTGGATAGCAGCGCGGCCAGCCGCTTGGTGAGAATGCCGGCGTGCAGAATTACGCCGTCCGCCTGCTCTCGCAGGATCATTTCGTGGATGGCGGCGGGCGCATCCTGCTCGGCTATGCCGCCCAGAGCCAGGGTGTAGCCCTTTCTTGCCAAGTAATTCGCGGCGCCGGTGATGATCTCGAACATGTGCGGGTTCTCAAAGGCCACGTTGCGGCGCAGATCCGTCATGAAGAGAATCGTGCCGTTCGCCCGCCTGGCAAAACTGCGGGCCCGGGCGTTGGGCCTGTAATCCATGCTTTCCGCCAGCGCGCGGATGCGCCGCTTGGTGTCATCCGCCACGGCATAGGTGTCGCTCAGCGCCTTGGATACGGTGGCGATGGATACGCCCGCCGCGCGCGCCAAGTCGTAGATCGTCATCGCCATCAGCGCGTCTCCCGCCCCGCAAAGGCCGCGTAGCCCCGGGGCGCCAGCCTGCCGCCGCGCAGCCCTTTTTGTAGGCGCATCTCCCCGCCTTCGGGCGCGGAGATATCCGCATCCGTATCTCCCGCGTTCAAAAACACGGTGACGCGCTCGCCCTGCCACACGCGGGCGTAGGCGTAGAGCCTGCCGCGGGCGGCCACGGTCTCAAAGCGCCCGCGGGAGAGCGCCGGGTGCTCTCGCCGCAGGGCGATCATGCGGCGGTATGTCTCTTGCAAGGGTGTCTCCACCGCCGCCCAGGGCATGGGCCGGCGGTATTCATCCTCCGCCACGCCGGCCATGCCCCGCTCATCCCCGTAGAACACGCAGGGCATGCCGATGAAGGTCATCTGAAAGAGCACGGCCAGCTCCATTTTGTCCGTGTCGCCCCCGCAGAGCGAGAGAAAGCGGCTGACATCGTGGCTATCCAGCAGATTCAGCTGCGCTGGCAGCGCCTGGGTCTTGTAGCGCATCAACAGGTTGCTCACTCGCAGATCAAAAGCCGCCGCATCCAGCAGTTCCTCGGCGAAAAACTGGCGGCAGAACCTGCGGAAGTCATAGTTCATGGCCGAATCCACCATGTCGCCCGCCAGGTAGTGCGAAGCCTCCTCCCACGCCTCGGCGATGAGCAGGGCATCCGCCTTTTCGCGCCGCACCGCCTGGCGGAACGCGCGCAGAAAGCCGTCATCCAGCTCGTTGGCTACATCCAGCCGCCACCCGTCCACATCAAACTCGCGTACCCAGTAGCTGCCCACCTCGCAGAAGTACCGGCGGGCATCCGGGTTGGCTGTATCCGTCTTGGGCATATCCGGCACGTAGGCGAAGCAAGCGTACGCCGGCAGTTCCCCCTCGGCGGGGTAGCGCACCGCATCGGGCAGCGAGTAGAACCAGCCGAAGTAGGGCGAGGCTTTGCCCTTGGCCAGTACATCCTGAAACGCGGGGTGCCCCGCGCCCATGTGATTAAACACCCCGTCAATGATCACCCGCATGCCCATGGCGTGGGCCTCGCGCACCAGGGCGCGAAAATCCTCATCCGTGCCCCGGCAGGGATCAATATGAAAGTAGTCGATCAGGTCGTACTTGTGGTAGGCGCGGGCGGCAAAGATGGGGTTGAGGTACACGCAGTTGCACCCCAGGCGGCGGATGTAATCCAGGTTCTCCCGTATGCCGTTGATCGTGCCGCCCAGCCTGGATGCGCAGGGCTGCCCCTCGTGCAGCGCTGTCTGCGCCCGGCCGGATATCTCGCGGTGACCGCTGGCAAAGCTATCCGGAAAAATATTGTACACCACGGCATCCAGTACCCACGGGGGCACATCCATGCGGTCGGCCCTGTGGTTGTAGGGAAACTGAAAGTAATCCGCGCCGGTCTGGCCGGTGCCCTTTTCAAAGCAATCCCCGTAGTACAGGCAGGTCTCCCGGCCGTCGTTCAGCTCAAAGTAGTACGCGATGCGGGCGAAGGGCGTCTCCAGCGCGATCTCAAACCAATCGTACAGAGTGTCGCTACGCACCAGCGGCATGGGCAGGCCGGGAAAGGCCAGGCTCATCTCCGCCGCCGCGCGGTCGGCGTAATGAAAGGTGCAACTGGCCAGGTCGCCCCGCTGGGCGCGCAGGCGGAAGATGTAGTGGGTCTCATCCAGCGCGTGGGCGTACGCGCTGCGCGGCCTGTGGATGATGGCGGCGTAATGCATGCTTATCCTTTCACGGCGCCACTGGTGACGCCCGCAACATAGTATTTTTGCAGCCGGATGAACAGCAGCACGATAGGCAGGGCCACCACCACCGCGCCGGCGCAGAAGACCGTGTAGTAGTGGTAAATGTTGGCCTTGTCCACCATGGTGTAGAGGCCCTTGGCCACTGTGTAGTTGTTGTAGTTATCCTTCATGATGACGGAGACGAAGATAAAATCCACCCACGGGGCGATAAACGCGTTGATCGCCGTGTTGGCGATGACGGGCTTGGCGCTGGGCAGGATGATGCGCCAGAAAATGTCGTGCCTCGTCGCGCCGTCGATGGTCGCCGCCTCATCCAGAGATTTGGGGATGGTGTCGAAGAAGCCCTTGACGATGTAGTAGTTGAGCGCCGCGCCGCCCGAGTACACAAGGATGAGCGCCAGCAGCGTCTGATCCAGCCCGATGGCCTTCATGAAGTGATAGATGGCGATCATGCTCATAAAACCGGGGAACATGCCCAACACCAGCGACACGTTCATGAGCGCCTTGCGGCTGCGAAAGCGCAGGCGGGAGTACACGTAGGCCACCATCAGCGTCAGCACCGTGGTGATCAGGCAGCTGCACAGGGCCACGAACAGCGTGTTGAGAAACCACCTGGGAAAGTTGAACAGCGACGTATCCGTAAAAAGGCGCGCGTAGTTGCCCAGGGTAAAGGCCCTGGGCATCAGGTACGGCGTGTACGCCCCCTGCTCTTGCCGCAGGGAGGAGAGCAGCAGCCACGCCACAGGCAGCAGCCAGACAGCGGCCAGCGCCGCCAGCACCGCGTGCAAACCCACCGCCGCGCGCAATTTGCGCGCCGCCTTGCGCTTGGTCACTGGAACATCTCCTCCTTCCGAACCGCGCCGGTGCGGTTGTACACCGACAGCGAGCACACCGAGACGATCATGAAGATGAAGATGCCGATCGTCGAGGCCAGAGCGTAGTCTTGCTGATTCACCGTCAGCTTGTAGAGCCAGGTGACCAACAGATCCGTTTTGCCCGCCTGGTAGTAATCCAGCGCGAAGGGGCCGCCCGCGGTCAGCAGGTAGATGACGTTGAAGTTGTTGATGTTGCCCACAAAGGTGGTGATGGTGGCGGGCGTGGTGACAAACACCATGTAGGGCAGCGTGATGGTGAAGAACCTGCGCACCGGGCCTGCGCCGTCTATCTCCGCGCTCTCGTACAGGTCGCCCGGAATATTCATCAGCACACCGCTGAAGGTCATCATCGTGTACGGGATGCCGATCCACATGTTGACGAGCACCACCACCAGGCGCGCCAGCGCCGGGTTTGTCATAAAGGGCAGGGGCGTGCTGATCCAGCCCAGTTGTTGCAGCGCCACGTTGATGGCCCCGGATGACTCCAGCGCCCGGGAGATCAGCAACAGGCTGACAAACTGGGGGATGGCGATGGCGATCATAAAGCAGGTACGCCACAGCTTTTTAAGGCGCACGGCCTTGTGGTTGATGGCGATGGCCAGCAGCATGCCCAGCAAGTAATTGGTAAACGTGGCCAGCACTGCCCATACGAGCGTCCAGCCCAACACGCCAAAGAATGTGTGCGCCTTGATCTCGTTGCCCAAAAACACATCCGCAACGTTGGCCAGCCCCGTCCAGGTGAACAGCCTGCCCGGCGGCTGGTGGTTCGCGTCAAAGTTTGTAAAGGCAATGAGGATCATAAACACGATGGGCAGCGCGGTGAAGAGCGCCACCGTCAGCATGGGCGCCGACAGCAGCGTGATGTGGAACCGCTCATCCAGCAAGGTGCTGATATCCTCGCGGAAGGTGTTGATGTGCCTGCCCTGCGCAGCCAAGCGCGCCACGCGGCGGGCGCCCTTCAGGTTGCAGTACCACACCAGCAGAAACGCGACGGTCACGGCGACTGTCAGCACGCTGAAGAGCAGAATCAGCATGGAGTTGTCGCCCGGCACGCGCTGATAGATCTGCGCCTGCTCATCCCAGACCCGCAGCTGCGCGGTTTCGCCCAGCGTGCCAAAGTGGCGCAGGTACCGCCAGCCGAACAGCGCAAAAAACAGCGCGAACAGCACCTGGGCAGCCAGGTACAGCGCGCCCTTGATGACTTGCCCGTACCGGATCGCGGCTGTGCCCATGATCACAAAGGATAAACGCACGCTCCAATCCTTTGTGCCGGCCGCCGCCGCGATCTCGCGCAGGGGATTGCCCTTCTCCATCCGCAACGCCTCCCGCTTCTATCGGCATGACCCCCCCAGAGGGTCTCTTGCAACAGGCCGGGGCCGCCGCCAATGTGAACCGCCCCCGCTTGACAGGGGACGGTTCAAAGCGCAGCGGCCCCGATGATGAAAACGCAGGGGGTTACTTGGCGGTAGTCTGCGCCACCAATTGATCCAGCAACCCTTGCAGATCCGCCGTGGAGTGGGCTTCCAGTTCGGCGCCGAAAGCCTCTGCGGGCGTCCAGTACGCGTTGAGCACGTGCTGGCTGATACCGTACTGGCTCTGGGCGGCCAACGCCGACAGGGCCGCATCCGCAGAAACGGCGGAGGAGGTGGCCGCGTTGATGTTGGAGGGGCCGTAACCGCGCACCTCAAAGCGGCGGATCTGCGCGGCCTCACCGGTCAGGTACTCGGCCAAATCCATGGCCTCCACCGGGTACGCGGTCTGGGTGTTGACGCCCACGATCTTGCAGCCCAGGAAGGAGCCCATCTGCACCTGCTCGCCCCCGGCGGTGAAGGTGGGCAGCTTGCACGCGGCATAGTTGTCGCCCAACCGCTCTTTGACGGCAGCGGCGATCCACGTGCCGCTGATGCCGGCGCAGATGCTCTCGCCGATGCCGCCCTGCAGCAGGGTGTCATCCCCGGTGAGAAAGGCGGGGTCGTTACAGAAGGCGCGGATCGCCTCGGCCGCGGCCAAGCCCTTGGGGCTGTTGAAGTCGCAGATTTGGTTGCCGGCCTCATCCAGCGCCAGCGTGCAGCCGTTGCCCAGGAAGAAGGAGGCCACATACCAGCCGTTGGAGATATCCATAAACACCTTTTTGCCGGCCTTGTTCGCCGCGGCCAGTATGCCGTCCAGCGTCTGCACATCCTCCTCGGTCAGTACGGATTTGTCGTAGTACATAAAGTAGCCGTTGTCCGCTGTCATAGGGTACCCATACAGCACCCCGCCATAGGTCGCCGCGTTGACGGAACCGGCGGAGTTGGCCGCGACAATGGCGTCGTGGTTGCGGGTCACCTCGTAGAGCGCGTCGGCATTGACCAGGTCGATGATCTGGTCATCCGGGTAGGAGAACACGTCGGCCGCTGCGGTCGGATCCTCCAGGTAGCGGGCCTTGGCATCCGCTTCACCCACCACGCCGTAAGTGAAGGCCCACGCATTTTCCGGGCGTCCGGCCGCAAAGGCCTCGCACAGCTCTTTGATCAGCGCCTGATCATCCTGGCTGCCCCACACCTTGAGGGCGATGTTTTCGGCCTGAGCCGCCCCGCCGCAGAGGCCTGCGAGCATGAGTGCCGCCAACAGCACAGAGACAAACTTTTTCATTATATGACCCTCACTTTCAAAATGAGTATGCGGCGCGCCGCACCTTCTGCCTGCATTATCGCACACGGGTGGCGTGCGGTCAAAGAAAATTTTAGAAAGCGCTTTCGTTATTATAAAATAAAAACGCGGCGTGCCCGCGCTATAAAATCGCATCCACAAAAGCCTCGGCCTCAAAAGCCTGCAGATCGTCTATGCCCTCGCCCACGCCCACATAGAGCACGGGTAAGCCCAGCGCCTGGCGTATGGCCACGGCGATGCCGCCCTTGGCCGTGCCATCCAGCTTGGTGAGCACGATGCCGGTGATATCGGCCACCTCTTGAAACTGGCGGGCCTGCGCGAGGCCGTTTTGGCCCGTGGTGGCGTCTATCACCAGCAGCGTACGCACTTGGGCATCCGGGCACTCGCGGCCGATGACGCGGGTGATCTTGGCCAGCTCTTCCATCAGGTTTTTCTTGTTGTGCAGGCGGCCCGCGGTATCCACGATCAGCAGATCCGCACCCTTGCCCTTGAAGGATTGCAGGGCGTCGAACACCACCGCCGCCGGATCCGTGCCTTCGGCCAGGCGCACCAGCGGCACGCCCGCGCGCTGGGCCCATACCTGCAGCTGATCCGCCGCCGCGGCGCGGAAGGTATCCGCCGCGGCCAGCATCACGGTGTGCTGGGCATCCTTAAAGCGCAGGGCCAGCTTGCCGATGGTGGTGGTCTTGCCCACGCCGTTTACGCCCACCACCAGCATCACCATGGGCCAGCGCAGGGGCGGCCGCGGCGCGGCCATGCGCGCCTTCAGCAGTTCTTTGAGCAGTTCGCGGGCGCGCCCGGCATCCCGCGTGCGCTCGGCGGCCACGCGCGCCTTCAAATCCGTCACCAGATCCGCCGCGGGCTGGGCGCCCACGTCGGCCAGGATGAGGATATCCGTCAGTTCCTCGTAAAAATCATCGTCGATGCGGCTGCTCTGGCGCACCAACTCATCCACCCGGTCGCCCAGGCCCCCGCGGGATTTGCCAAGCCCCGCCTTTAGCCGGGCAAACAGGCCCGTCTTGTTCCCTTGATCCTGTTCCATGGCTTGATCGCGCCCCTCTCTGCCGGCGGAGATTACGCCGTCTGAGTATCCGTCAGCTGCACGCTGACCATGCGGGATACACCCTTCTCCTCCATGGCCACGCCGTAGAGCGCATCGCAGCGCTCCATGGTGCCCTTGCGGTGAGTGACCACCACAAACTGGGTCTGCCGGGCGAACTCCGCCAAAAAGTCTGCGAAGTGACCGATGTTGGCGTCATCCAGCGCGGCCTCTATCTCATCCAGAATACAAAATGGCGTGGGCTTGAGCCGCAGCATGGCAAAGAGGATGGCGATGGCAGTGAGCGCGCGCTCCCCGCCGGATAGCAAGGTGAGCAGTTGCAGCTTTTTGCCCGGCGGCTGGGCCACGATCTCAATATCGCATCCCAGCGCGTCCGCGGGATCGGTCAGCTTCAGTTCCGCGTAGCCGCCGCCAAAGAGGCGGCTGAAGGTCTGCGAAAAATACTCCGCCAGCTGGACAAAACGCTCGCGGAACTGCTTTTCCATCTTCACCAGCAACCCCTCAATGATGCCCTGCAGGTCATTCTGCGCCTTGACCAAATCCTCCCGCTGGGTGCACAGGTCGTCGTAGCGGGCGCGGCAGACGCGGTAATCTTCGATCGCGTTGACGTTGACGCTGCCCATCTGCCGCACCTGCGCGCGCATGTCGTCTATCTGCCGCTCCGCCGCGGCC
>JAITTS010000098.1 GCA_031286995.1 Oscillospiraceae bacterium | reverse complement strand
CTTTCTGCCGGTGCTGCCCGTCATCTTTCCCGCCTTCCACATCGCCTACGGCCTGGGGTCTATGCGCGGGCTGACCAAATTGCCCCGGCTTTGGCTGCAGAAGCTCTCGGCCGCAAAGGGGGCACGGCCATGAACCTGCTGCACATCTGCTGCAACTATGGGGACAGCCTGGCCTTCGCCCACCTGTTTCGGGCCTTGGCCGCGCAGGGGGTCGCCCAGCGCGTCTATGTGCCCGAAAAGTACGCCGCGCGCATGGGCAAGCACATCCTGCCCGGCGTGCCCACCCATTACAGCCTGATCGTGCGGCCCTGGGATAGGGCGCTGTATCACACCAAGGCCCGCAGGGCCGCCCCCGATCTGGCCGCCCACATGTCTCTGGAGCCGGATACGTTGCTGCACGCCCACACACTGTTCACGGATGGCGCCATCGCCTATCGCTTGCACAGGCAGCGCGGCCTGCCCTACGCCGTCAGCGTCCGCGCCACGGATGCGGCTTACTTTTTCCCTCGTATGCCTCACCTGCGGGCGCATGGCCTGCGCATGCTGGATGCTGCGTCGCGCATCATCTTTCTTTCCTCTACCTGCCGGGATAAGGTGCTGCAGCACTACGTGCCCGACGCCCGACGAGAAGCACTGCTGGCCAAGAGCGCAGTGGTGCCCAGCGGTATTGATCCGGCCTGGCTGAATGGGTCGCCGCGCACTTGGCAGCCCGGTCAACCCCTGCGCGTAGCTTTTGCGGGCAAGCTGACCGCAGTCAAACAGCCCCTGCGGGCCGCGCAGGCAGCAGAGGCCCTGGCCCGGTTGCTGCCGGGCACGCCGGTCACGCTGTGTGTGGCGGGTGACGGCCCCCTTTCCGGTGCCCTGGCCCGCTCATCCCTGGGGCGGATGGGGGGCGTTGAACTGCGCGGGCGGTTGCGGGGCATGGAGGCACTGAAGGCCTTCTACGACGATTGCCACCTGTTCTTGCTGCCATCTCGCGCCGAAACCTTCGGCCTGGTGTACCTGGAGGCCATGAGCCGCGGCTTGCCCGTGCTCTACACCCGCGGCCAGGGCTTTGACGGCCAGTTCCCCGAAGGGCAGGCCGGCTTCGCCATAGACCCGGCGGATGCCCGCGCCGTGGCCCTGGCGGCCCTGCGCGCCCTGGATGACTACCCGGCCCGTAGCGCCCGGTGCCTGGCCCTGGCCGCTTCCATGCCCTGGGAAAAAGCTGCCGAAGCCATGGCCGCCCAGTACCGGGCCATCCTCTCCTGATGCCGAAAGGAGCCCCCATGCGCATCTTGATGCTGATCCACCGCTTGGCGGATAACAGCCCCTACTGCTTCTATGTACACGAGCAGGCCAAGGCGCTCGCGGCCGCCGGCCACCGGGTATCGGTCATCGCCCCCGTGCCCTCCCTGCCCGGCTACGCGCTGCTGCGGCCCCAGGCCGCGGCCATCGCCAAGACGACACCGCGCCGCGCCGTGGTGGATGGCATCCCCGTGGCCTATCCCCGTTTCCCCGCCCTGGGCAATGCCGGGGTACGCGCGTTGGGGGGCCGCGCCATGGCTTGGGCCGCCCTGCCGGAAGCGTGCAGGCAGCACCGGGTGGAACCGTTTGACCTGATCCACGCCCACATGCTGCCCGTGGAGGGCCATGCCGCTCTGCTGATGGGCCGCAGGCTGGGCATACCGGCGGTGGTGACCGTGCACGGCACAGATGTGCTGCGCTGCTTTCCCCGGAATCGGCGTCCCGGGGCGCGCAACCGCCGCCTGTGCCGGGACGCGCACGCGTTGACGGCTGTATCCCATTTGCTGGCCGGCCGGCTCTCCCCCTGGCGAGGAACGGTTGTGCCCGTTGTGCCCAACGGTGTCGATCTCTCCCTCATTCCCCCGGTTACCCGCAACCTGCCCCGGCGCATCCTCACCGGCGGCACGCTCAAAGCCCGCAAGTGCATGCACACCACGCTGGATGCCTTCCTGGCCCTGGCGCCGGACTTTACCGACGCCACGCTGACCATCTTTGGCGAAGGGCCGGACAGGGCCTCGCTAGAGGCCAAGATCGCCCAGCGCGGCATGGCGGGACGGGTGACGCTCACCGGCGGCCTGCCGCACGAGCAAGTGTTGGCGCTGATGGCGCAAAGCGACGCCTTCGTCATGCCAAGCTACGCGGAGGGTTACGGCATCGTGTACATTGAGGCCATGGCTGCGGGCTGCATCGCAGTGGGCAGCGTAGGCGAGGGCATCGCCGATCTGATTCGGGATGGAGAGAACGGGTTCTTGGTGCCTGCCGCCGATGCCCAATCCCTCATCCCGGTGATGCGCAGACTGCTGGCGGGGGACGATGGTCTGGCGGTCATTCGCGCCAAGGGCCGCGCCGATGCCCGTACCCTCACCTGGGCCCGCAATGCCGCGGCCTACGAGGATATCTATCGCCAAGTTCTAACGGGCGGCCCAGATGTCCGCAGATATCGGCCCTTGTCGCAGCAAAGGAGGCTTCCGCATGGATAAACCCCGCGCGCGCCGCGTCAATCCCGGCTTTTTTCTCCGCTTATTCGATGCTTGCTCCGGCGTGTTTGTAGAGCTGTTTGATCCCCGGCTGCTGACGGTATCCATCGCCGCGCTGATGGCCTACTGTACGCTGTTCACGCAGCGCAAGTTTCCGGGACGATGGATGGAATACATCGCCCTGGGGATGGCGCTTGTGGCCATTGTGGCCATGGCCGCACGTACGCCAGATATGCGCAGGCGGGTGCGCTGGTATTCGGCCATGCCCGCGCTGTGGTTCACCCTGCATGGGTGGATGCTGCTATCCGGCTTTTTCTACGAAGATTGGCTACCAGAATCCTTGGCGTTGCTGGTGGCCTTCCCCTTCCTCTTTGCAGTGTTCACCGCGCGGGATGACAGGCACACGCTCTACGCCGTGGCCCGCGGCGCGGTGTTTGGCATACTGCCCTTTCTGGCCTGGTCGTACCTGGCCAAGCCCCTGGTCTTCGGCTACCCCGGCTGGTATGGTGTGTTCTACAACGCCAACGGCCTGGCCATGTGCGCCAACATGTTCACTGCCTGCGCGTCGCTGCTGTGCTACGCCGCCTGGCAGCAGGGGCACAAGCGGGCCGCCATAGGCTATGGCGCGCTGTTTCTTGTGGGTTCCCTCACCGTGGCGCTCACCCTATCCCGCTCTGCCTGGGTGGCTTACGCAGGGGCTATGCTGTTGCTGCTTGGCTGCATTTTGCTGCGCCGCACCCGCCGCCTGGGCCGGGTAATCGCGTTGTTGGTGGCCCTGGTGCTGGTGGCCGGCGGCGCACTGACCTATGTCACCTTGCTCAAAGTCCGCCGCGTGGCGGAGGAGGATTGGGCATCCGCTCTGCGGCTGGATGCCATCATGCACTGGGGTATCAACGAGGTACCGCCGGATCAGCGCACGCTGACCGGCAGCGACTTTTCATCAGATCGCACCGCAATCTGGAAGCAGGCCCTCACCCATCTGACGTGGAACGGTCACCCAACCGCCGTGGTGGAAGAGTGGGTGGCGCTGGATGGCGGCATGCGGCGGCTCAACGCCCACAACGCCTTCGTGGCGGTAGCTTACAACAATGGCTGGCCCGCGGGGCTGCTGTTTCTGGGCTATGTGGCCCTCTCCGCTTACCGCGCCTGGCTGTACTATTGGCGGCACAGAAAGGCCCAGCCCATGGCCATCGCGCCGCTACTGCTGACCGTGCTCTTTATATTAGAGAGCTTGTTTGAATCGGTGTACGCGCCTTTTTCTGTGGTGGGCTGTACCTACCTGCTGATACAGGGTGTGCTATGGCGTGAAAACCCCGCCCAGGAGGAGGAGGCGTGAGCCCCCGCGTCAGCGTCATTCTGCCGGTGTACAACGCTATGCCCTACTTGGCCCCCTGCCTGGATGCCCTGCTAGGCCAAACCCTGGCGGATTTGGAAATCTGTGCGGTGGATGACGGCAGCACGGATGGGAGCGCCGCGCTGCTGGCGGATTACGCCGCCAAAGACGCCCGCCTGAAGATGCGCATCCTACCCGAAAACCGGGGGGTATCCGCCGCGCGCAACGCGGGGCTGGCCCTCGCCCAGGGTGACTACGTGGGCTTTTGTGACGCGGACGACCTGGCCGAACCGTGCCTCTACGCCGCGCTTTTAGAGGCCGCAGAGAGCGCGCGGGCCCAGGTGGCCTTTTGTGCCGTGGTCAAAGATATGCCGGGCCGCTCTATCACCGTACCCTTGCCCTGGCCTGACGGTACGGTCATGGATGCCGCCGCCATACGCGATACGCTGGTGCCCGCCATGATCGCCCTGCCCGCGGATGGCGAAGAGCTGCCTGTCAGCGGCTACACGCCGCGCAACCTGTTCGCTAGGGCACTGCTGGCGGGCCGCGCCTTTCACCCGGATATTCACTATGCCGAAGATTTACTTTTTATTGTGGATGCCTTGCTAGCCGCCCAAACCGCGGTGGTGGTGGCAGCGCCATTGTACCGTTACCGCTTCCACGGCGCTTCCGTCACCCAGCGCTACAGCCCGCATGTGCCCGCATCCCTGTATGCCAGCCAGCGGGCGCTGGCCGATGCCTTGGCCGCCCACGGCCTGCTGCCCGCCCTGCAGGCCCGGCTGGATATCCGCGCCCGGCGAAGCGCCCTGGGGGCAGTGATCAATCTGTGCCTGCCAGGTACCCCTTATGCCCCGCTGGCACGCACCCGCGCCATCCGCGCCTACATCGCGGCGCCCCAGGTGCGCGCGCTGTTCGCACCCGTGCGGCTTCGGGCACTGCCGCCCAAATTGGCGCTGAAATACTGCCTGATCCGTCACCGCCTGGCCACGCCGCTGATGCTCTTGTTTTCTTATTTATATCGTACACGCTAGGGGGGATTCACCATGGCGCCTTCCATCAACCCCGGGGCTTTACTGTGGCGGGCCGACCGGCGTGAGCAGCTTGCGCTCAAGCGCGGGTTCGACCTGCTGTGCGCTGCTTTGGGTCTTGTTGTGCTCTGCCCTGTGCTGCTATGCGCGGCCGCAGCGGTGCGCTTTAGCGGCCCCGGGCCGGTGTTCTACCGTCAAACCCGCATAGGGCGGGATGGACGCCCCTTCGCCATACTAAAATTTCGTACCATGGTGGCGGATGCCGACCGCCTGGGCCTGCCCATCACCGTGGGGCGCGACCCCCGCATCACCGCTGTAGGCGCCTTTCTGCGCCGCTCCAAACTTGATGAACTGCCTCAGCTCCTCAACGTGCTGCGGGGGGATATGAGCCTGGTTGGCCCCAGGCCAGAGGTGCCCAAGTACGTAGCGCGCTACACAGATGCCCAGCGACGGGTGCTCTGGGTGCGCCCCGGCATCACAGACCCGGCATCCATCCAATACCGGGATGAAAACACCTTGCTGGCAAACTTTGATGACCCGGAGGAAGCCTATGTGCGGCAGGTGTTGCCCGCCAAGCTGGCTATGAACCTGGCCTACCTGCAAAACTTCTCTTTTTGGGGGGATTTGGGGCTGCTATTTGGCACGGCGCTGCGCCTCGCGCGGGATGCCGCAGGCAATACCCGCAAACAACTGTAACGATAGAACGACCACAGGCGCCAGGCATACAGGCCATCCCCAACGCACTTCCCTTTGGGCGCAAAGACGCCTGTATGATGCACGGAAAGGGAATAGCTGGATTATGCGAACGGTGATCGTGCATTCCGGCACGGGCAGACGGTCACTTGTATAGTACTTATGCATTTCCCCTTGGGGAATAAAGGAGTTCTTCATTTGTTGTCGAATCTATGTAATCATTCGCTTCTTTTGAAGCACAATATTCGACAAGGAGGACTTTTCATGACACATGAAACGATGCGCATTGTATTGGTAGATACAGACATTCGCTTTAGAAATACCTTAAAAATGGCCCTTGAATCTCATGGTGATTGCCTCGTAGTTGGTGAAGCTTCAGATGGCATTACCGCCGTCAATTTAGTGCTTGATTTAGTTCCTGACATCGTTCTTCTGGAAGTTGTGTTGCCTAATTTAGATGGCGCAGCTGTGCTAGAACACCTGCAAAACAGCGGTTTGATGAAACTTCCCAAGGTGATCGCCCTATCCTATGTCACCACTGAGGCAATCGTTATGCAAATCATGGCCATGGGTGCAGATTACTACATGTTTAAGCCCGTAGAGATGACTCAACTGCACAAACGCATGCGCGACCTACTGCACCAAGACACCACAGAGAGCGGTCTATCCCGCGCCACCAAGGATCAGCGCGCACAGTGCGCCGCCGCCATTCTGGCAGAAATACGCATGCCGCTGCGCAACAGCGGCTATTATTATCTCCGCGAGGCTGTCTGCTTGGTGGCTGCGGATATCAGCCTGCTCAAAAATCTAAACAGCCGCCTTTACCCCATGCTCAGCGCCATCTTTGGCTCCACATCTACCCGCATCGAACGCGCCATTCGTCATTCCATCGAAGTGACTATGAGCCACGGCGACGCCGAGGCCTTCTATCGTCTCTTCGGCAACACCATTGATCCCCAGCGCGGCAAACCCACCAACCGCGAATTCATTGCTGTGCTGGCCGAATACGTGCGCATCGGGATGAAAGTAGGCTAAGGCAGCAAAAACTGGTTAAAACATGCCAAGCGCGGCGCCTCCCTATATGGGCCAGCGCCGCGCTTGCCTTGTCTTTTAAACTGGCGCCCCGCTCAGCTGAGCAGCATGCGATCGCTGACAATGGCGTCGCCGCTGGCACGCTCAAACATGGCCAGCAGATTCTCAACCTTCAAGCGTTTTTTGGCGTTGCTATCAATATCAATCAATATCTTGCCTTCGTGCATCATAATGGTACGGTTGCCGTACTGCAGGGCATCCTTCATGTTGTGGGTCACCATCATAGCGGTCAAACCGTTCTCGCGCACGATGCGCTCGGTCAACGCCAGTACGTTGCGCGCGGTCTTAGGGTCTAAAGCCGCGGTGTGTTCATCCAACAACAACAGATTGGGCCGGGTCATGGTGGCCATCAGCAGGGTCA
>JAITTS010000166.1 GCA_031286995.1 Oscillospiraceae bacterium | reverse complement strand
GAAAGCGGGCGCGTGACGTCGATGTGGATGCTGAAGCGCTCCAGCAGCCTCGACGCGCGCCGGTTGATTTCTTTCCAATAAATTTGCCCGTGCCGCATGGGCTGGCGGCCGACGAAAATATTCTCCGCCACCGTCAGGTTGGGGCACAGGTTGATCTCCTGAAAAACAGTGGAAATGCCCATTTCTATGGCATGTTGAGGCGTGGTGGGGTGTATCTGTGCGCCATCGAGCTCAATTTTGCCCGCATCCATGTGGTTGACGCCAGTGAGGCATTTGATAAGGGTGGATTTGCCTGCGCCGTTCTCCCCCAGCAGCGCGTGCACCTCTCCCCGCCGCAGGGTGAAATCCACTTTGTCGAGGGCCTTTACGCCCGGGAACTGAATCTCAATCCCCCGCATGGTCAAAATGGTTTCTTGATCCAAGCGAAATCAACCCCCTGTCATAATGTTGGTGAGACAATGGGCGCGCACGGGGGAAAGCGCAACGGGGCGGACAGGGGAAAGGCTCCCCCATCCGCCCACTGCGGTACCTGTGCGCGAGGATCAATACTTGCGCT
Organism: Oscillospiraceae bacterium; assembly: GCA_031286995.1. Taxonomy (GTDB): domain Bacteria; phylum Bacillota; class Clostridia; order Christensenellales; family Aristaeellaceae; genus JAITTS01. The sequence continues at coordinate 11,695 of JAITTS010000166.1, read as the reverse complement.
CGGCGATGACGTCGGCGGCCTTTACGGATACCTGGCTGCCATCGGCGGTGTAAGCGATACCGCCCTCGGTGTCGAAGCAGCCCTCATCCGGGTGGATGATGTCGCGGCTGAAGGAGGAGGTATCGCCCGCCAGCACCTGCTTGATCATGGGGATGACGGCGCTGGAGTAGAGGGGGTTGCACTCGATGGTGGCGTTCATGTCACCAGCCACGATGGAATCAAAGGCGGCTTTCACGGAGTCGCAGCCCACGATGATGATATCCTTGCCGGGCACCTTGCCGGCGGCTTTGATGGCATCAATGGCGCCCAGGGCCATGTCGTCATTCTCGGCCAGCACGACGTCGATCTTGTCCAGCGACTTCAGCCAGCTCTCCATGACCGGCAGGCCTTCGGCGCGGCTGAAGTTACCGCTCTGCTTGGCGATAACCTTCAGGTTGGGGTAGTTGGCCAGGGCTTCCTCAATGCCCGCGGTACGATCGGTGGCGGCGGCGGAACCGGTGGTGCCTTCCAGGATGACCACGTTCACTTCTTCTTCGCCGCGGCCAACCTTGGCGATGTAATTGCCGGTCCAATAGCCCATGCGGCGGCCTTCCTCCACAAAGTCTCCGCCGAAGGCGCCTACGTAATCAATGCTGTCGATGCAGTCGGGCATGCGATCCATCAGGATCAGGGGGATCTCGGCCTCGTTGACTTCCTTGAGCACTTCATCCCAGCCGGTGGTGACCACGCCGGTGAAGAGAATGGCATCCACACCCTGGGAGATGAAGTTCCGCAGCGCCTTCACCTGGTTCTCCTGCTTCTGCTGCGCGTCGTCGTAGATCAGTTCCCAGCCTTCGGCCTCAATGGCGGCCTTCATGTCGTCGGTGTTGGCGGTGCGCCAGTCAGATTCCTGCCCCACCTGGGAGAAACCGACCTTGACGGCCAACGCGCTGCCGGCAGAGCACACCATCAGGGCAGCCAACAGGATAGCGACCAATTTTTTCATTTTAGCAGTTCCCTCCGTTCTGTTATTGTGAAGCTTACCGCCCCATCGTCTGCATTGTAGAGCACAATGTGCAAAATAAAAACAGCCAGCTTTCGGAAAATACATTCGTGATTTTCCGAAAATCGACTGCCATTTTGCCGGCAAAAGTGCATTGGGGAAATTTTTCAGAAATAAGGGGGGTATTTTTACGGCGTTCCCTTTCGGTGCGCGGCCCGGTAATCCCTGGGGTTCATGCCCGTGTGCTTCTTGAATAAGTAGCGAAAGTAGTGTGTGTCGTTGTAGCCAATCTGCTCGGCTATCTCGCTGGAGCTGAGGTCTGTGCCCTTGAGGAACGCTTGTGCCTTCTCCATGCGCAACAAAGTGATGTACTCAATAAAGGTGCTGCCCATCTCTTGGCTGAACACCGTGCAAAAGTGATTGTTGCTCAGGGCCACGTGCTCGGCCACATCGCGCAGCATGATGGCCGGGTTTTGGTAGTTGGCCTCAATGTACTGGCAGGCCTTGCGCACGGCGGCACTGCGCCGCAGGGGTGAGTGCTTATCCCGGCAGGCCAGGGCGCGGGCCAGCAGCCCGCCGACGCGATCCAAAATATCCTGCACCGAACGTATCTCACCCAGCAGCGTATGCACCTGCAGCGTTTCGGGCAGCACATCCGCCGGGTCGCACCCGCACTGCCGTACAATGCGGGATGCGGCCAGCAGCATATCCACAATCACATAATTGGTCATCAATGGGGATTGGGCCAGCGCGCTGCCCAGGGGCTGCAAATAACCCTGTATCACCGCTGTGGCGCTGTCTGCATCCGCGTACTGCAGCTGCTCGTAGAGGGGCAGCAGGTTCAATTGCATCAACTCGGGAGGCACCCCCCCATGGAAGTATTTCCCATCCGTTGCGCCCATAATCTGGTTGCGCCCATCCGTAGCCGGCATCAGGCTGGTCGCGCTGGCCAGGGATTGCCCCAGGGCGGCCAGCCGGTGCACCGGCACGCCGATGCTCACGCGCAGGCCCACATCCCCACCGCGTTCCGCCTCGTGCTTGATCGCCTGAGCAAAGGCGTAGGCGCGCTCCTCCAGATCGGCCACGGTATCACCCATCACCAGCGCGGCCATCCTGCCGCCGCGCACGCACAGGTGTACGGCCCCGCCGTAGCCATCCGCAAAGCGCTCCATCACGGCGCGCACCTGCAAAAACTGCCCGCCGGCCACGGATACCAGCATCACCAGGTAGTGGTTGGCCAGCAAGTTCATGCGCAGCTTGCGGGCTTGCTGCAGCACATCCTGCTCATCCGCGCCCTCCAGCAGGCTCATCAGGCAGCTCTGCTGCAGCAGGCGGGATGAGGAATCCAGCTGGCGCTTCAGCGCGTTTACATCCGCCTGCTGCGCGCGCTCCTGCTCAATGTTGGCGGCGATGCGCAGCAGCACCTGCTCCAGCGCGTGGGCGCTGACGGGCTTTAGCAGGTATTCTTTGACGCCCAGGGAGATAGCCTCTTGGGCATATGCGAAGTCGTCGTGCCCGGAAAGGATGACCACGTGCACCCAGGGCATGGTGGATGTGACGCGGCGGCACAGCTCCAGCCCATCCATGAAGGGCATGCGGATATCCGTAACCAATATGTCGGGCTTGACCTCTTGAATCACGGAGAGGGCGATCTCGCTATCCGGCGCCTCGCCGCACAGGGTGAGGCCGTGTTCATCCCAGCGCACATTGTTGCGGATGCCCTCGCGGATGACGATTTCATCATCCACCAAAAACACTTTAAGCACCGTTCATCCCTTTCACCGGCACGAGGAAGCGCACCGTTGTGCCCTGCCCCGGCTCGCTATCTATCGTGACCCCCTCGTTTTGGTTGTAGTAGAGCTTGATGCGCTTATCCACGCTGGAAAGGCCGTAGCCGGCGTCGCCCGCCGGCGGATCGGCCTGCGCCAGCGCGCGGCGCACCTGGGCCAGGCGCTGGGCATCCATGCCCGCGCCGTTGTCGCGCACCGTCGCAAGCATCATCGCGCCTTCCCGCGTGATGGATACCCGTATCAGCCCGCCGCCGCGCTTGTTCTTGATGCCGTGGTACAGAGCGTTCTCCACCAGCGGCTGAATGAGCAGTTTGAGTATCTGGCAGTCATTGAGCTCTTCTTCAATGGCTATTTCGTACTTTAAGATATCCCGGTAGCGCACCTGCAGGATGGTGAGGTAGCCCAGCAGGTGCTCACGCTCCTGGGGGATGGTGATCCAGTCCTTGCCGCCGCTGAGGGATGTGCGGAAAAAGTCGGAGAGCGCGCCGGTGACCTGCACCACCTCTGCCGTGCGCTTGGATTCGGCCAGCCAGATGATGGCATCCAGCGTATTGTAGAGAAAATGCGGGGTGATCTGCGCCTGCAGCGCGCGCAGTTCGCTCTTTTTTAAATTCTGCTGCTCCTGCGTGTTCTCGCGGATGAGTTGCTCCAGTTTTTCCGCCATGGTGTTGAGACTTTGGGTCAGTTCCTTCAGCTCATCCACCGCCGGCGGCTCCGCGCGCTCGCGCAGTTCGCCTGCGGCGATACGGCTGGCCAGTAGCTTCAGCCTGTCAATGGGCGCGCGAATGGTGCGCGAAAGCGAGCGCTGGGATATGACAGCGAAGGTGAGCGTGACCATCAGCAGGCCGATCTCGATAAAGAGCGTGGTGAAGATGACCTGCTGCATCTGATGGCTGGCGGAGACGGCGGAGCGTATGTCGGCGTAGATGGAATCCTGCAGCATCTCTAAAAACAGCGAGGCCACGCTGCGTATCTCCTCCGCCTGGCGCATATCCTCATCCACGCTGGATCCGCCGCGCATCTGCTCGCCCAACAGCTCCACATTGCGCCGCAACGTGCCCAGGGTACGCCCGGCCACCACCAGCTCAAAGCGGCTACCGGTGTTCTCGGCGATCAGCGCATTCAGTTGGGCCTGCGCGGCATCCAGCAGCTCGTACTGGCTGCCCTGGTCAAAGGGGGTGCGCCCCACCACGATGTCGCTGGTGACGGCCAGCAGCCTATCCTGTATCAGCGGCCGCAAGGATGTGACCCGCTCCATGTGCAGAATGACCGCGTGATACTGGCTGGAGAACACCACCATCATGCTAATGGAGACCACCGCCGGGATGAGCATCAGCGCCAGCAGCGTGATCTGCGCCGCGCGTATGCGGCCGTGCAGGCTGTGCAGCACGCCAAAGCGGCGAAAAAACGCCTCCATTCTGTCCATGGTCAGTACCCCCGGGGTGGCAGGGCTTGCAGGTCGCTGTCGTATTCTGTAAACGTGCGCTCGCTGGAGTAGGTGATGCGAGCGATGGGTTCACCCGCGGCGAGCTTTTTCGCCAGATCCATGATCACATCGCCGATGAGGGGCGTACACTCCACCACGCAGTTGATCTTGCCCTGCTTCAACAGGTCGATCGCGCCCTGCTCGCCATCCACGGTGATGATGACGATATCCTCGCCCGGGACGAGGCCCGCCTCCTCTATCGCCTCTATCGCGCCCAGGGTCATGGCGTCGTTGTGGGAGTAGAGCACGCCGATATCCCTCGTCTCCCTGAGCACGTTGCGCATGCACTCCTTGCCCTTGCTGCGCAAAAAATCGCCGGATATGGTCTGAAATATCTCATACCGCGAGTCGCCCGCAATGGTCTGCTCAAACCCTTGCTGCCGCTGCTTCATGGGGGTAGAATCCTCGGTACCGGTGATCTGCAGGATGCGCACATGGTTTTGTCCGGCGGTTTTTTGCAGCAAAAATTGCGCCGCAGCTTGGCCTTCCTGCAAAAAGTTAGAGCCCACAAATCCGGCGTAGAGGCTCTCGTCCTCCGTGCGGATAAAGCGATCGGTCAGCAGCACGGGGATGCCCGCCTCCTTCGCCTCGCGCAGCACATTGTCCCAGCCCTCCTCCACAATGGGCGCAAAGGCGATCACATCCACCTGGGATGCGATGAAGGAACGGATGGCCTTGATCTGGTTATCCTGCCGCTGATCAGCGTTCTTGTACATCAGCTGCACGTGGGCTCGCTGGGCCGCGCGCTCAATATCCGCGGTGTTGCCCACGCGCCAGCCGCTCTCCGCACCCAACTGGGCAAAGCCCACGATGATCTCGCGGGGCTGCTCCGCCTGGGGCTGCTTGGCGCACCCCCCCAGCGAAAACAGCGCGCCAAGCGAAAGCAGCCCCAAGCACAGCCGCGCCGCGCCGCGCGCGCTCACAGCGCCAGCTCCATGCGGCTGATGATGTGATCCTGGTACTCCTTGTCCAGCTCTACAAAGTAGCCGCTCCAGCCCCATACGCGCACGATGAGCCCACGGTGCGCCTGGGGGTTCTGCTGCGCATCCAGCAGCTTTTCCCGGTTGACCGCATTCAGCTGCAATTGCTGCCCGCCCAGCTGCATAAAACTTCTGACCATCATGGCCACTTTTTCGATGGCTTCCGCGTTGCGAAAGAGGGTATCGTGCAACTCCAGCGTCAAGGGCCCGCCATTGCACACGCGCCCCAAGTGAGGCTTGGCGAAGGATTGCAGGATGGAGACCGGCCCCCTGATGCGCGCAAACAGGCTGGGCGAATAATTGGCGGCCAGGTTTTCACCCGCCCTGCGCCCATCTGCCGTGGCGGGCAGGTCGCCCGCGTGCCACAGGTAGTACATGGCCGAGCCCGTGCCCCCACGGAAGATACCGCCCCTGTCATTGCGCAGGCCCGCCAGGCTGTCGGCAAAGGCATCCAGCAGCGCCACGGCCAAATCGTCGGCCTCGGGGTCGTTATTGCCCATCTTGGGCGCGTCGTAGCGCAGCAGGGCCAGCAAGGCCTCATCGCCCTCAAAATTTCGCGCCAGCGCGGTGAGCAAAGCCTGTTTAGAGAGCGTCTTTTCCCCGTAGACGTACTTGCGGATGGCCGCCAGGGCATCTACCGCCGTGGCCACGCCCGTGCCGTGCAGGCCGTAGTTGTTGTAGCGGCAGCCCAAGGAGATGTCGCGTCCCTGTTCCACGCAGCCTTCCATCATCAGCGACAGAAAGGGCGCGGGGAAGATGTAGATGTTCTTTGCCGCCTCGGCGCAAGCCATCGCCTGGCGCCGTATATCCGCTTTGACCGCATCCATCAGCGCGGGGAAATCCGCCGCTGTGGACAGGCTCTCGGCCACAGCCCGCTGCGCGGCCGCCGCGAAGGATACGGCGTTCACGTTGGGTATCTCCATACCCCGGCCCGGTATAATAAATTCCCAACAGGCGGCGGCCACATAGTTGTAAGCATCCTCCCTATCGTAACCGTAGGCCAGCAGGGCGGGGATGACCACATCGTCGTTGGCGTACTGGGGAAAGCCCAGGCCCTGGCGCGTCAGCTCTGTGCCCAACACGTACACATTGAGCGGGGTGCCACTGTGCACGCGCAGGTTGATCTTGGGGTCGATGAGCGAAAGCTCCAGGCTGGCGCGCAAGCACAGGGCCGACAGCTCGTTGTAGCCGTCGCCGCCATCCGGCTTTAGGCCGCCCAGCACCACGCTCTGGCCGTTATCGCCCTGCTGCATGCCGGGGTAGAGATCGCTATCCCGGTTGAAGGTGAGGAAGAATTCCTCCACCCACTCCAGCGCCTCCTCCTGCTTCAGGCGCCCGGCATCCACATCCGCCCGGTAGTAGGGGTACATGTACTGGTCAAATCGCCCCACAGTGTTGTGATAGTTGCCGCCCAGCCACATGGTAAAGTGCAGGATGCGGAACATTTGCAGCGCCTCGGGCAGGGTGCGGGGAGGATGCGCCGGCACGCGAGCCAGGGTATCCGCTATATCCCGCCGCCCCTGCGTCTCGGCAAGGGCACGGTAACTGTCGCACAGGGCCTGCACCCCATCCAATATCTCCGCCTGCAGGGCCAGGTATTCGGCCTGGGCCTGCTTGCCCTGCGCCGCAAAGGCCGCGCCGCGCCGCGCCAGTTCCTCTTTCTTTTGTGCAAAGCCGCAGGCGAGCAGGCGGGTGTAATCCACATTGATGTTGGATACGTCGCCCCGCTCGTGCAGCGTATGGCCCGCGCGTATCGCATCCAGTTCCGCGGGGGTAAAGAGCGCCTGCACCGTGGGGTTGGTGCGCGTGAACACGATGCGCTCGTAGGGAAAGATGACCGGCGTCTCTGCCGCCAGCATGGCGAGCAGGCGGCCGGCGGCCCGGCCCGTGTCGTCCATGCTTTCCTTTTCAAAGGTCTGTGCCAGGGCATACGCATCCAGTGGCGGCCGGCGTTTGGCGTGGTGTGCCTTATCCGTTACAAAAAATTGTTTCAACCGGGCGATGCGTTCCGTCACAGCACACAGCTCCTTATCCCAAATTCTTTAAAAATGGCCAACTGGGGAACCACGGGTCTTTCGGTATCAAAGCCCGGCTCGTACGGCTTGCCCAGCATAGCGTACTTGGCCCCTGCGGTGCGGTGGTAGGGCAGCAGCTCTACCCGCAAAAGCGCGGGCGCACCGGCCACCAGCCGCGTCACCGCCCGGGCATGATCCGCCCCGTCGTTGACGCCGGGTATCAGCGGTATGCGCACGATGAAGGGGGTCTTTCCCCGGCACAGCAGCGCCGCGTTGCGCAAGATAGATGCGTTGGATACGCCGGTGCACCGACGGTGGGCGGCGTCATCCATCTGCTTAAGATCAAGCATCACCAGGTCAAAGGCGCCGCAAAAAGCCTCGAACACCGCCTGAGGGGCGTAGCCGGATGTCTCCAGCGCCTTGTGCACACCGGGGCCTAGCAAGCCCACGGTCTCCAGCACAAAAGCCGGTTGCGCAAGGGGCTCGCCGCCGGAGAAAGTGACACCGCCGCCGGTAGCCGCGTAGTAGGGCGCATCCGCCAGCAAGCGGTCGGCCAGTTGCCGGGCGGTGAGGCGCTGCCCCGCCACCCGGCGCAGGCGGTTCGGGCAGGCCGGCACGCACGCGCCGCAGGCCACACAGGCATCCGGATGCGCGCAGACAGCCCTGCACCCGCCGCAACCCGTGCAAGCGCCCCGGGATACCATCAGTTGCGGCTCGAGGGATAACCCCTCCGGGTTATGGCACCAGCGGCACCGCAGGGGACAACCCTTCAGGAACACGGTCTGCCGCAGGCCCGGCCCATCGTGCACCGCGCCCTCTTTGATATCAAATACAATGCCCGTCGTTATATGCCACACCTCGCGCGCTTCATGTCATTACACAAAAGCATTCTACCGCGCGGGCAAAAATCCTGCCAGGTGCAAAAATATTGGGGCGCATCCTCTTAAAAAATGCTGCGCGCCGCAGGCCAATCCTACAGCAGCCCCAGTGCCGCATCCAATATCTTATCCGCCAGTTCGCGCTTGGTCATCTGCGGCAGGGGCACCGCCTTATTCCGCGTGATCAGGGTGGCGATGTTGGTATCCGCATCAAAGCCCGCGCCGGGCTGCGTGACATCGTTGGCCACAATGAGATCCGCATTTTTACGGACCAGTTTTTCCCGGGCATGCGCCTCTACGTCCCCGGTCTCCGCGGCAAAGGCGACCAGTATCTGCCCAGGGCGCTTGGTTTGCCCCACAGCGGCGGCGATATCCGGGGTCTGTGACAGGCGCAACGTCAGTCCCTCGCCGCCTTGCTTCTTGATTTTTTGCGGCTCAACCTGCTCGGCCTGAAAATCCGCCGGAGCGGCGGCTTGCAGCACCAGGTCGTGCCGCGGGGCGTGGGTCAGCATCAAATCGAAGAGCTGCCCGGTGGTCTCAAAGCCCAGCGTCTCTATACCGGGTGGCGGAGGCAGCGCCACCGGTCCGCTCAGCAGCAGCACCTGTGCGCCGCGAGCCGCCGCGGCCTGCGCCAGGGCATAGCCCATCTTCCCGGATGAGCGATTGGTCAGGCAGCGCACAGGATCCAGCGGCTCCCGCGTGGGCCCGGCGGTGACCAGCACGCGCCTGCCAGCCAGATCCTGCCAGGCCGACAGCGTATCGCACACGCGCCGCACGATGGTCTCCACCGCCGCCAGGCGGCCTTCGCCCTCATCACCGCAGGCCAGGCGTCCCGATTCCGGCGGCACAATGCCCACGCCGCGCGCCTGTAGCGTGCGCACATTTTGCCACACGGCCTCGTTCTGCCACATGCCGGTGTTCATGGCCGGGGCCACCAGCACCGGGGCGCGAGTGGCCAGCAGCGTAGTGGTCAGCATGTCGTCGGCGATGCCGCAGGCCAGCTTACCCAGCAAGTTGGCCGTGGCAGGGGCCACCACAAACAGATCCGCCCGCTTGGCCAAGGCGATGTGCTCCACCTCCCAAGTGGCGGGGCGCGCAAACAGATCCACGGCCACTGGGTGGTTGGTCAGCGTCTCCAGCGTAAGGGGCGCGAGAAAAGCGCAGGCGTTCCGGGTCATCACCGCGTACACCTGCGCGCCCAACTTGATCAGCCGGCTGGCCAAATCCGCCGCCTTGTAGGCGGCGATGCCCCCGGTTACGCCCAGCACAACGGTCTTGCCGGTCAGCATCCCCTGCGCCACGGGCTACCGCTCCTCTTCCTCTAAAGTCGGGCGATCGTAGGTGATCAGCCCGCGCTGCACCTCATCCACCGCCACGCTGACGGGGCGGGCCTCCTTGGTGTTGTCGATGAGCGGTTGCATCCCGCTGACCAGTTGACGGGCACGCTTGGATACCTCTACCACCAAGGTATAGCGGCAATCCACTTTTCCCAGCAGGATGCCGATGGGCGGGTTGGTCACGGCCACAATACATTCCTCCTCGCGTAATGTTACAGGTTTTGCGGTATCTGCGGAAAGAAGCGCACGGTGCGCAGGCGCTCCGCCGTAACCACGGCCAGCAGTTGGGCCGTGGCCTCATCCACCGCATCGTTGATGATGGCGTACTGATAGCTGCACAATTGATCCAGTTCGCGCCGGCCATTGGCCAGCCTGCGGGCGATTTCCGCCTCCTCCTCCGTGCCCCGGTGGCGCAAACGTTTCTCTAATGCCTCAAAGGATGGGGGCAGGATAAACACCGTGACGCAATCGCGCATAGCCGCGGCCACGCTACGGGCCCCCTGGGGATCGATATCCAGCAACACATCCCGGCCCGCATCCAACATGGCCAACACTTCGCGTCGCGGCGTGCCGTAGCGGTGGCCATGCACCATAGCGCACTCTAAAAACTCCCCGGCATCCACGCGGGCCTGAAAGACCTCTTCAGTGAGAAAGTGATAATCCGCGCCGTGCTGTTCGCCTGCCCTGGGGCCACGCGTGGTGGCGGATACAGAAAAACAAAAGTTGGCATCCGCCGCCAGCAGGCGTTTGCACAGCGTGCCCTTGCCCGCCCCGGATGGGCCCGAAACCACCAGCAGCATGCCCTTGCGCTTGTGCGGCACCTTAATCCACCTCTTCTACTTCCTCGGCTACGATGATGTTATCCTTGGCATCCAGCCGGTGTGCCACGGTCTCCGGCTGTACCGCGGAGAGAATGACATGGTTGCTATCCGTGACGATCACCGCCCGGGTTCTTCGGCCATAGGTAGCGTCTATCAGGCGGCCCTGCTCTCTGGCATCCTGAATGATGCGCTTGACGGGCGCGGAATCCGGCCCCACGATGGCGATGAGGCGATTGGCCGACACGATATTGCCAAAGCCGATGTTGATCAATTTGATGGCCACGCTTGATCCCCCTTGTTTGTGCGATAGTATGTGGGTAAGGCTTGGAGGTTATTCGATGTTTTGTATCTGCTCGCGCAGCTTCTCAATATCCGCCTTGGCATCCACCACCCAGGCCGCAATGGTGGCATCCGAAGCCTTGGAGCCGATCGTGTTGACCTCTCGGTTGAGCTCTTGTATCAAAAAATCCAGCCGCCGCCCCACGGCCTCGGGCGAGGCAAAGGTCTCACGGATCTGCCCCGCATGGCTGCAAAGGCGTACCAGCTCTTCATCAATGGCGCACTTGTCGGCAAAGACAGCTACCTCTTGCGCCAGGCGCTGAGGATCCGCCGGGGCGCTGAGCAACTCGGCCACGCGGGCATTCAGTTTCTCTTTGTACGCTTGCACCACCTGGGGGGCGCGGGTGGCTACCTGCCCGGCCAGCGCTTCAATATGCGCCAGTTTCTCCCCCATATCCCGGCGCAGGGCCTCGCCCTCGGCGGCGCGCGTGGCGCACGCCTCATCCAAGGCCTGGGTCATGGCCTCGGCCAGCAGGGCGATCACCGCCTCTCTATCCTCTTCGCTTTCTGTAACGGTCAGCACATCCGGCAGGCGGGCATAGGCGGAGAGCGTCATGTCATTGCGTGCACGCACGGTCTGCCGCATGCGGCTAAAGGCATCCCGATACGCGGCCAGCAGGGCGGCATCCACAGCCACGGCGCGGGCATCGGCCCGGCTGTTGCGATAGCTAAGCGTCACATCCACATGGCCGCGCTGCATGCGCCCGGAGAGCATCTTGCGGATGGGTTCTTCTAAAAAACCCAGGTGCCGGGGCAGACGAAAGGATACATCCAGAAAGCGGTGGTTGACGGTCTTGACCTCTGCGGTCAGCTCGCGCCCATCCCGGCAGGCACGGCCCTGCCCGTACCCGGTCATGCTCCGCATGGCTTCCTCTCCCCTCGCGCCCAGCTTGTATTCGGTTATTTTACCATGTCTGCGTAAAAAAGGCAACTGCCGCGCACCTGGGGCAGGGCAAGAGCATTTACTTTTGAAAGAGCAGCCCCGCAAGGAAGCCAGGATCACGTGCGGCTTTCATCATTTTTCTGCGAACGCTGAGATTTTTGATTGAGATTTTCTTCAATACCGC
>JAITTS010000036.1 GCA_031286995.1 Oscillospiraceae bacterium | reverse complement strand
GTGGCCTTTACCCGCGATCCCTCCACGGGCGAAAAGCGCCTCTATGGCGAGTACCTCATCAACGCCCAGGGAGAGGATGTGGTGGCGGGCATTCGTACCCCCAGCCCCATCGACACCCTGGCGCAGGCCATGCCTGCGGTGTACAAGCAGTTTGTAGAGACCGCAGGCATTCTGGAAAAGCACTACCGCGACATGCAGGATATGGAGTTTACCATTGAGGGGGGCAAGCTCTACATGCTGCAGACCCGCAACGGCAAGCGTACCGCCGCTGCGGCCCTGAAGATTGCCGTGGATCTGGTGGGCGAGGGCATGCTCACCAAGGAAGAGGCTGTGCTGAAGGTAGAACCCCAGCAGCTCGACGCCCTGCTGCACCCACAGTTTGACGCCGCCGCGCTCAAGGCCGCCGGGGTCATCGGCCAGGGCTTGCCCGCCTCGCCGGGCGCCGCCTGCGGCCAGGTATACTTTACGGCCGATGCCGCCACCGCCGCCGCCAAAAAGGGGCAGCAGGTCATTCTGGTGCGCCTGGAGACATCCCCAGAGGATATCGAGGGCATGAACCACTCCCAAGGCATTCTCACCGCCCGGGGCGGCATGACCTCGCACGCCGCCGTGGTGGCGCGCGGCATGGGCACCTGCTGCGTGGCGGGCTGCGGTGAACTGCGCATTAGCGAGGAGAGCAAGACCTTCGAAGTGGGCGGTAAGACCTTCCGCGAGGGTGACTTTATCTCTCTGGATGGTTCCACGGGCAAGATCTACGGCCAGGCTGTTAAGACGGTGGAAGCCTCCGTATCCGGCAATTTCGCAACGCTGATGGGCTGGGCGGATGCCATTCGCACCCTGAAGGTGCGCACCAACGCGGATACTCCTCACGACGCGGCGGTGGCCGTCAGCTTTGGCGCGGAAGGCATCGGCCTGACTCGCACCGAGCACATGTTTTTTGCCGCGGATCGCATCAGCGCCGTGCGCGAAATGATTCTGGCGGATAACGAAGAGCAGCGCCGCAAGGCCCTGGATAAGCTGCTGCCCATGCAGAAGGGCGACTTTAAGGGCATCTACGAGGCCATGGGCGAGCGCCCGGTCACCATTCGCTATCTGGATCCGCCGCTGCACGAGTTTTTGCCCACCAAGAGCATGGCGGATGAGATTGCCCAAATCGCCAAGGAGCTTGGCGTCACATCCGAGCGCATCCTGCAGAAGATTGACGCCCTGCACGAGTTCAACCCCATGATGGGGCACCGTGGTTGCCGTCTGGCCGTCACCTACCCCGAGATCGCGCAGATGCAGACCCGCGCCGTCATTGAGGCCGCGCTGGAGGTCAGCGCCGAAAAGGGCCTGAACATTGTGCCCGAGATCATGATCCCGCTGGTCGGATCCACCATGGAATTCAACTTCGTCAAGAAGATCGTGGATGAGACCGCCGCCCAGGTGATGCAAGAGAAGGGCAAGCAGATCAAGTACCTGGTAGGCACGATGATTGAAATACCCCGCGCCGCGCTGATAGCGGATGAGATTGCCAAGACCGCGGAGTTTTTCTCCTTCGGCACCAACGACCTGACGCAGATGACCTTCGGCTTCTCACGCGACGACGCCGGGGCTTTTCTGGGTGATTATTACGACAAGAAGATCTTCGAGGCCGACCCCTTTGCTCGCCTGGATCAGGAGGGCGTGGGCAAGCTGGTGGAGATGGCCGCTAAGTTGGGCCGCCAGACCAGGCCGGATATTAAGCTGGGCATCTGCGGCGAGCACGGCGGTGATCCCTCCTCCGTCATCTTTTGCCACAGGATGGGGCTCAACTACGTATCCTGCTCCCCCTTCCGCGTGCCTATCGCCCGGCTGGCCGCCGCGCACGCTGTGTTGCGCGCGAAGTAGGCGCAGGCACTGCCACGCCGCTCAGTGTTGACTGCGAAACCCGCCCCTGTTACAGCGAAGGCTGTGATGAGGGCGGGTTATTCTTCATCAGCGTCAAGAAGGAAGTATGCTGGTCTTCAATACGCTGTTTGCAATTTTGGGGCGCAGTGGCGAACGCATTCAATGCCCGGCCCATGCGGCGCCGCAAAACAAAAAGTATATCCCGGCAAAAAAACACTGCTTGACGGAGTGCGTTTTTTGCATACCTATTAAATGTGATAGTACAAAAATCGCTGCGCGGTGCTATAATATGTGTAGATTATGTAGGAAAGGGGCGGCCAGGGCCGCGTGTTGCTGCGATGAACAATCTTTATCAAGGGGAAGCCTGGCTGGGGGAAGCGCCGGAGATATCGGAACGTGAGATATGCGAAGAGATTTCTGCGGAACTGATCGTCGTGGGCGGCGGGCTTGCGGGCGTGGCGGCGTGCCGCCGCGCCACGGAACTGGGCGCACGGACGGTGCTGTTTGAAAAGTGCCAGACGCCCCAAGCGCGCTCGGGCGATTTTTCTGTTATGGATAGCCGCCTGGCCGAAAAGTGGGGGAGGCGGGGCGTGGACAAGGTGCAAATCGTAGCCGACCTGATGAAAGACATGTGCTACATGGTGGATCAGCGCATCCTCAAGACCTGGGCGGAGAGAGCGGGCACGGCGCTGGATTGGTACCTGCAAGGTGCGCCGGACTGCGCGGTGCTGGCGGATACCTTTGAGACCCCGCCGGATGGATGCAAGTTGTGGATACAGCCCCGCAGATTGCCGCAGCCAGATAGCTTTGACAACGCGGCCGAGCGCTACAAGTGTTATCAGACCACCGCGTGGATACGCCCCAACCACCTGCCGGTCTTTCAGGCCAACTATCGCATGGCCGAGGCCACGGGCCTTTTACGCGGTTTTTTTTCCACACCGGCGGTCAAGCTACTGCGCGGGGAAGACGGGCGGGTCTGCGGGGTCATCGCGCGCAGCCCGCAAGGCGGCTACATCCGGGCGGCCGCGGCCCGGGGCGTCATACTGGCCACCGGCGATTATATGAGCGACGCCGCCATGCTGATGCGCTTTTGTCCCCGCATGGTGGATACGCCCAAACTCTGGACGAGCTTTGACCGGGACAAGCGGGCCAGCAACACCGGTGACGGGCACCGCATGGGGCTGTGGGTGGGCGCGCGGCTGCAGGATGCGCCCCACGCCCCGCTCAATCATCACATGGGCAGCGTGTTTGGGGCATCCGGCTTTTTGCTGCTGGATGGGCAGGGCCGGCGCTTTGTGAACGAGGACGTTCCGGGTCAGCAGATAGGCGACCAAATCGAAAACCTGCCGGGGCGTGAGGCATGGCAGTTTGTGGATGGCGACTGGGCCGCGCAGGTGCCGCATGTGCACCCCAACCACGGTTCGGTCTGTTATGCGCTGAGCGGCGAGGATGTCGCGCAGGGGCGCGCGTACCGGGCCTTGGGCACCATAGACAACTGCGTGACGGAGGGGTTGGTGGAAAAGGCCGTGCGTGCCGGCAAGCTGCTCAGCCGGGATTCGTTGCCCGCGCTGGTGCAGGCCACGGGCCTGCCCGAGACCGCGCTGCAGAGCATCGCCCGCTACAACGCGCTGTGCGCCCGGGGCGAGGATGCGGATTTCGGCAAGCGCGCGCTACGGCTCTTCCCGGTGCTCAAACCGCCCTTCTACGCAGCCCGCTTTACCACCGCCACCATGATCGCGGTGATGGGTGGGCTGCAGAGCGACGAAGCGGCGCGTTGCTACGATGTGGCGGGCCATGTGATAGCGGGGCTGTTTGTGGCGGGCAACGTGCAAGGCAACCGTTTCGCGGTGGCTTATCCGTTGACGGTGCCGGGCATCAGCCACTCCATGGCGCTCACCTATGGTATGATCGCGGCGGAAAGCGCGCTGGCGTAGACCCGCCCGGCAGGGAGGAAAGGAGGGAGAAGCGTTTGGATGTGGTGGAAATCAAACGCGAGCGGATAGACCGCAAGCTGCAAAACATCTTCAATTTCCCCATGTCCATTGTGCACGCGCCGATGGGGTTTGGCAAGACCACGGCGGTAGAGCGCTTTTTGCAGGGGCGGGAGGCGGATGTGGCCTGGGTTGCGATGGCGACCGTGGGTGGCGATGCCATGGCGCTGTGGCGCCGGCTGACCGCGCAGTTCACACGCATAGGGCACGCACTGGCCGGCCCGCTGGCCAAGCTGCAATCTCCCTATGATCCGCTGCAGGCCGCAAAGCTGCTGGATCTCCTGCTCGATTTTGAGTACGTGCGTCCGCTGGTGATCGTGGTGGATGATTTTCATCTCGCCGCTGATCCGCGCCCCTTCGCGCTGATCCGCCGCCTGGTAGAGCAGCGCATCGACAATCTGCACATCGTGCTCATCACGAGGGAACTGAGCCAAGTGGCCGCCGTGGGTTTGTACCACAAGCAGCTCTGCTTCACCCTGACCGAGAAGGCGCTACGCTTCACGCCCGAGGAAACCGCCGAATACTTTGAACGCATGGGTTGCCCCTTGGATGAAGACCGGCTGCAGCGCGTGATGGCCTATGCCGAAGGCTGGCCCAGCCTGCTGTTTGTATATTGCAGGGCCATGCAGCGCGGCGTGCCCATCGGTCGCAACCGCACGGTGGATGATATCTTGGAGCAAAATCTGCTCAAAGATCTTTCCGCCGCTCAGTGGCGCACGCTGCTCGCCCTATCGTTGCTGGATAGTTTCACCCTGTCGCTGGCCAGCGCGGTGACCGCCGGGGTCATGCCCATAGAGCCGCTTCGCGCCTTTTTGCAGAGCGGCACCTTCTTCGTACAGGGTGAGGTGGGTGGAGTCTACCAGGTGCGCGGCGTGGTCAAGTCTTACCTGCTGGAGCGCGCGCTGTGCGATCCGGATGAGGCTGCCCGTGTCAAGCGGTGCGCGGGCACTTGGTACCTGGGCGAAAAGCACCTGGCCGCCGCCTTTGAGTGTCTCTACGAGGCGGGGGATATTGAGACCATCCTGGCGGAACTGAATAAAGAGAACACGCCGGATATCCATTTTACGCAGTTTTCGCAGATCCACCGCATTTTTCAGGCGCTCTCCAGCGAAATGTGCCTGCGCTACCCCATCGCCTACTTGCAGTATCTCCGCATTCTGGCCATGAGCGGGGAAAAGGATGCGACGGCCCGCTGTGCGCAGTCCTTGGATGAGATGGAGCGCTTCATCCATACATCCGGGTACGACGAGCGGTACAAGCACTTTTTGCTGGGTGAACTGCACGTGATCCGCACCTTCACGGTCTTCAATGACCTGCCCAAGATGATAGCGAACAGCCGGCAGGCAGCAGCGTACTTTGCTGATGGCTGCTCGTGCATCGTCACCCGCAAGAAGGAGTTTACCTTCGGTTGTCCGGAGCTGCTCTACCTCTATTACACGGAGCCGGGCAAGCTGGGGGAGACCGTGGCCCGCTTCGCCGAAAACGTGGATGCATTGATCGCGCCCATCAACGGCTGCGGCATGGGGGCGGGCGATGTGATCCGCGCGGAGCATGCGCTGGAGACGGGCCGCTTTGACGAGGCGGAGATGTACGCCTACAAGGGCTACTACAAGGCGCGGCTGGCCAACCAGGTGTGCGTGGCGCTGTGCGCCAAATTCGCCCTGGCCCGGCGCGCGCTGGTCGACGGCAACCTGCGGGAATGTTCTGCGGTCATGGATTCCCTGCGCCGCGAGGTGCTGGCTGAGAACAACCCGGTGCTCAGCACCGCGTTTGATCTGTGCGACGCTTTCATCAACATCTCCGCGGGCAGGCCGCAGGCGGTGCCCGCACTGGTGGCTGAAGGCGCGCTGGAGGGCGGCAGCTTTTTCGCTCAGGCGCGCTCTTTTGCCATCCTGGTGCAGCAGCGCGCGGCCCTGGCCGCCAAGGACAACATCCTGGCCGACGCGCTGTGCGAGGCTGCGGTTCAGGCGATTGATACGTATCAAAACCAGTTGGGTTATTTGCACACAACCATCAACGAATCCCTGGCCAAGGCCCGCTTAATGGGCTCCAATGTGGCGTTACCCACCCTGCGCAAGGCCGTGCAACTGGCCCAGCGCGACCACATCGTGCTGCCCTTTGCCGAGGCGCCCGGTGAGATTGCGGCGCTGCTGACCCAGTTGCGCGCGGCGGATGGCGTGCAGGCGGCCTTTGTGGATGAAACGCTTGCGCTGTGCAGGCGCTACGCCGCCCGGGCAGACGGCGACGCCCGCGCCGCCGCTGTGCTGACTGCGCGAGAAAAAGAGATACTGTGCCTGCTGGAGCAGGGCTTTAAGCACGAAGAGATCGGTGCGAAGCTGTACATTTCAGTCACCACCGTGCGCTACCACGTGCGCAACTGCTATCAAAAGCTGGAGGTCAACAACAAAACCCTGGCCCTGCGCAAGGCGCGCCAGATGGGTCTGATCCCCTGACCCATCCCTTCACGACTATCATGCGGACTGTGACTTTTGATAGTACACAACTGAAAGCAGTGACCTTATAATGAGCACAACAAGTTCTCTACGAGGGGCCTCGGTGGTACTCAGCGGTAGGGAAAAAAGAGAGGGAGGTTGAACATGCGTAGATTGTTTTCTCTGTTTCTTGTGGTGGTGATGGTGCTTGCGATGGGCGGTGCTTCGGCGCTGGCCAGCGAAGGCGGGTACGATCTGACCATGTGGCTGTTTCAGGATTGGACGGTGGGGCGCGCTGCCGAGATATGGAACGAGTGGGCCGAAGGGTACATCGCCCAAAACCCCAGCGTCAAGAGCATCACCTTCATCGGTAAACCCGATACCGAGATTGTATCCGGTTTTTTGGCGGGCAGCGGGTTACCGGATATGTTCGCCATCCAGTTCCTCAACGGCAAGAGAATTGTGGAGAACGCGAAGATCCTCAACTTTCAGCCCTACTATGACGCGGCCAGCGAGGATTGGAAGAGCGCGCAGAACCCCGCCGCCATGCGCGACCTGATGAGCAATCCCGAGGGCGTGTGCTGGGGTGTGCCCTTTACCGCCAACGTGCAGTTGCTCTTCCGCAACACCGCGGTACTCAAAGCCTGCGGCATCGACCCGGACAAATATCCCCAGACCATTGACGAGCTGCTGGAGCAGTTTGAGATCATCAAACAGCACGGCTACGATGTGTTGCCGAACCTGACGGCCAACGAGTGGATCACCGCCACCTTCGTCGCGGGCAATCCGGATCTGAAGATCGGCTGGGAAGACGGCCAGACCACCATCACCGCCGAGGCGCTGACCCCGGGCTACGAAATATTGAAGAAGGTCGGCCAGTACGCCGCGCCCTACACCTTCCTGGATCAGGCGGCGACCGATGCCTTCACCGGCAACAAGCTGGCCTTCACTCTCTTTGGCCCCTTCTACAATCCCAACCTGGAGGCCGCGGCCAAGGCCAATGCGGACTTTACCTACGATGCCATTCCCTGCCCCTCGCAGGTGGCGGGCGGCCCCTACAGCGCGGCTTACGGCAACGAGTGGTGCGGCGGCGTGGATTCCGGTGACCAGGGCAGAAACGACGCCATCGCGGGTTTCCTCGCCTACATCACCGAGGCGGATCAAATGGAGACCTTCTGCCGCGACATGGCGCGCCCAGTCATGAACGTCACCGCCATGCAGCGGGTCACTGGCAGCGCGGATGCGCCGTGGATGTTGGTGGTGTGCAACCAGATCATTTCCAACTGCGTCAACCAGGCGGTGCCTTTCCGTTGCGACCAGATGTGGGAGACCGGGCTTGCGGATGACATGTATGGCCTGTTTGACGGCAGCATTGCGGATGCCGCGGCCGCCGCGGCCAACTCCGTCTCCGTCGTCAACGAAAACCAGTAACTTGCCGTTTGGCCGGCGGCGCCGTGCCGAGAGGGGCCGCCGGCTTTGAAATGCCCCGGTATCCGCCAGCGAC
>JAITTS010000159.1 GCA_031286995.1 Oscillospiraceae bacterium | reverse complement strand
TGTTTTTGCTGCAACCATTTAGGGGGATTATATCACTTCAAAAGCGAAAAAACTATAATGGAGCGTGCGGAAGCAGAAATTTGTCAAAACTTCTCTTGAATCAAAGCAGAGGTCTCCCTGAAACGAGGAGTCCTCTACAAACAAGTGAATCGCCATTACTGCACCCCACTATTATGAGTGGACACAAAAGCCGCTGTTGTCCTCGTGGCGGGACAACAACGGCTTTTAGGCTTGGCATTTTGGCATTGGGACCTATCCCAAATAAAAAACAAATGCGAACACGTCTCCGAATACGATCGGTTTTGAGTTCGCATTTAGCCTTAATGGCGGAGAAGCCGGGATTCGAACCCGGGCGCCGGTTTCCCAGCCTACTCCCTTAGCAGGGGAGCCCCTTATAGCCACTTGGGTACTTCTCCATATCTGCGGCTGCATGCTCCTAGGCAACAGGGCTATTATACCACGCCAGCCAACGAGTTTCAAGGGCAAGCGAGCCAAATTTTTCACTATGATTCCATATCTCAACTATAGCGCAAACGCTTTCTTCCGACAACATATTGCAGCAGTATATCAAGTTTTATTTAACAATGCGCAATACAAGGTGCGCTCACGCGTGCACGATCAATTCCAGCACATCCGGCCTAGCGTAGTGCCCCACGGGGTCAAAATCCAACCTGCTGCGATCCACCTCGCCCATATCCAGATCAGCCAGCAAAATATCCTCGCGCCCGCGCACGGGCTGCACCACGTACTGACCGAAGGGGTTGACGATGCAGCTGCCGCCGGGGCAGCACTCCTCGGGCAGGGTCTCTAAATCTTTATAATAGCGCAAATCTTTGGGATACATGCTCTTGTTGACGTACTGGTTGCAGCTGATAACAAAGCAACGGCTTTCCAGGGCGATGTGGCGCACGGTGCTCTGCCACTCCTCCCGGTTATCCGCCGTGGGGGCCAGGTAGAGCGTGATGCCCTGTTGATACATGGCGGCGCGGGCCAGCGGCATGTAATTTTCCCAGCAGATCAGCGCGCCCATGCGGCCAAAGGGTGCATCCACCACGGTGAGGGTGCTGCCGTCGCCCTCGCCCCAGATGAGCCGTTCCGAACCGGTGGGCTTCAGCTTGCGGTGCTTGCCCAGCAGCGCGCCATCCGGCCCGAAGAACAGATTGGTGCAATACAGGGTGTGGGTGCGCCCGTCGGCATCCTTTTCAATGACGCCGATGGATACGTAGGCCTCCGCCCGCTTGGCGGCCTGGCCGATCAACTCGGTTTGCGGGCCAGGCACCGCCACGGCGTTATCAAAGTAGCGCTGCCAATCCTCGCGCCCCTCGGCGGTGCGGCTGCCCACCACAAAACCGAAAGACAGCCCCCTGGGATATGCGGGGATGAACGCCTCTGGGAATACGATCAGCTGCGCCTCCATCGTTGCCGCCTTGGCGACCAAATCCCCTGCCTTGCGCGTGCTAGCCGGGCCATCAAACAGCACAGGCGCGGCCTGCACCGCGGCCACCCGCACTCGCTTTGCTGTGGTGGACATGCCAACCCCTCCCCCACCCGCTTGGGATGCGTACTTTCGCCATCCATTGTACCATGAGGCGAACGGCCTGTCCATGCACAGAAAGCAAAAAGGGCGGCAACCGGCCACCCTTTTTCACCCAACTATGTAAGCCTGAAACTAGGTGTCTTTGGGCACAAACAGCCGCAATATCCCCCGCAAAAAGCGCGGCGCGCGCAGGCAGATCATCCGAACGCCCATGGTTCTCCCCTCCCTCAAGCATTGACCATCAGCAGCCCCGCCAGGATCAGCACAACGCCCAGCAGCAGCGCCCACAGCCAGAACGGCACGGCCAGAAAAAACAATGTGAGGCCCAGCACAATGAGCCCGGCTCCAATCAGCCGCGCGCCGCACACGCCCGCCTTGACCGGCACCTGCCGGGGGCCGGATGCGGGGCACTGCCCTTGCGCGGGGGCGGCTGACCCCTGTGCAAAGCGCGGCTTCTGCGTGGGGCGCGGCCCGAAACCCATCATACCCATCACCCCGCATACCACATTGTACGCGGCGCGCGCTTGTCCCGTGCCTGCCTGCGGACAATTTTAGCTACAGGGCGTGTATTTGGGCGGCCACATCCGCAGGATTTGGCGCGCTCACCAGCGCGCTGCCCATCACCAGCACATCCGCCCCGGCCTGTACGGCCAGCACGGCGTTTTCCGGCCCGATGCCGCCATCCACCTGCCAATGCATCGGGCGGCCCAGGGCCCCGGCGGCATCCCGCAGTGCCGAAAGCTTCCCCAACGCGCCAGGGATCAGTTTTTGCCCGCCGAAGCCGGGATGCACAGTCATTACCAACACCAGATCCGCCAGGGGCAGCAGGGGTAGCGCCGCCTGTGCCGGCGTGTCGGGCTTAATGGAGAGACCGGGCCGCGCGCCCAGCGCGCGGATGCGCCGCAACAGCGCGGGCACATCCGCGGCGATCTCCTGGTGGATGGTGAGCCAATCCGCACCGGCGCGGATGAAGGTTTCAATGTACTCTTCCGGGTGATCAAGCATCAGGTGCACATCCAGCGGCAGGCTCGTATGCTGACGCAGGGCCGCCACCACCGCGGGCCCGAAGTTGAGGTTGGGCACAAAATGGCCGTCCATCACATCCACGTGCAGCCAATCCACCCCCGCAGCCTGCATGCGCGTTGCCGCTTCGCCAAGCGCCAGCGGATCTGCCGCCAGCAGCGACGCCGATACCTTAATCATACCTTTCCCTCCAATGCGCGCGCACTTCACGCAGCAAATCCCGGTAGCGCGCCCAGCGATCCGGCGACAGCCGCCCATCCCCAACGGCCGCGCGCACCGCGCAGCCCGGTTCCCTGTCGTGCAGGCAGGGCTGAAACCTGCATTGCGCGGCCTGCGCCTCGTACTCTGGGTAGTAGGCGCACAGTTCCTCCGGGGGAAGAGTATCCCACAGCTCCAGCAGGCTGAAGCCTGGCGTATCCACCACCAGCGCATCCCCACAGCGCAGCAGCTGGGCGTGGCGGGTGGTGTGCCGCCCGCGCGCTGTGCGTTGGCTGAGCGCACCCGTGGGCAGTTGAAGCCCGAACAGCGCATTGAGCAGCGAGCTTTTGCCCACTGCGGATTGCCCGGCAAAGCAGCTGATCCGGCCCGCCAGGCACTGGCGCAGCGCCGGGATGCCCCGGCCGTCGCGCGCGCTGGCAACCAGCACATTCAACCCGGCCGCGCCGTACTGGGCTTGCATGCGGCGGGGCACATCATCCCCGCAATCCGCCTTGTTGACACACAGCAACGGCGCGATGCCTGCCCGCCGCGCCCAAATGAGCAGCCTATCGGTCAGCAGCCAATCCGGCTGAGGGGCCGCGGCCACCACCAGCACCATTTGATCCACATTGGCTACGGGCGGGCGCAGACACGCGCTGGTACGGGGTAATATGTCGTCTATCCAGCCGTGCGCCTCACCTTCGCCGGGGGTGCACCGCACCCTGTCGCCCACCAACGGGGTGCGCCCCTCCCTGCGAAAGACGCCCTTGGCGCGCAGCACATGCTCGCGCCCCAGCACGTCATCCCACACCGTGTACAGGCCGCCGACGCCCCGCAGGATGATCCCCTGGGCGCTTGGCCCGCCCACCGGATTCTGCTCCATACCGCACGCTCCCACGCTCTATTTGAGTACCGCGGTCCCTTCTGAGAACAATATGTCGTCGATGTACACGCGGTAGTGCATCTCCCCGTCGTAAGCGCTGCGGAGTTGCACATTGATGGTGCCCTCACCCACCAGCGCGGGCATGGCCACATACTGATCCACCTCTCGTCCGCCGCTCTCCAGCAGTGTCACGCGCACGTGCGCTCCCTCCGCCGGGATGTTGACAGGCACTGTGATATCCGCCTTGAAGGGCCTGTTTTCGGCCCGCACCACGGATAAGTCCACCTCCGATCCCGGATACACGGCCTCGCCCACCGGCGGGCGCTGCCCCTGCACTTGGTTATCCAGCTTGAGGTTGTCAGATTCCACATAACTGACGGTGCCCGGCTCCAACCCCACGGCCTGCAGCTGTACCTGGGCCTGAGGCAGGGGCAGGCCGGATACATCCGGCACCACCACCATGCCGCCGCTGATGTGCAGATCTACCATTTCGCCGCCCCGGATCGTCTCCCCGGCGGCGGGGATCTGCTCGAACACCAGATTGATCGGGGTTTGGGATATTTGCAGTGTCACGTCACCCACCAGCAGTCCTGTGCCGGCCAGGCTCTGCTCCGCCTGATCCACGGTCAGGCCCACCAAGTTGGGTACCACCTGCTCATTCATGCCCATGCTGATGACCAGCTGCACCCGGCCCGTGCCTCGCTCCAAGGTTGCGCCCTCCTGTGGTTGTTGATCGATGACCGTGCCGGATATGGCCGCGTCGTACACCCGCACGAACACGGGTGTGAGGCCCACGCGGCCGAGGCGGCTGACGGCCATGCCTTCCTCCAGCCCCACCAGATCGGGTATGGTCACCGTACTGACCAGGCGGCTGACAATGGTGTAACCTGCGAAGCCGATGACACCGATAGCCGACGCAAACACCATGGCTGTCAGCAGAAAGAACGCCGCCTTGCGCCACCTGCGCGACACCGCCCTGTGCCTGCGCGCCATATCATTGCGCTGGGTGTGCTGGCCCGCATCGGGCCGCATTTTGACGAAGTTGCCCTCCGGCTGGCGCAGGGCACGCTGCAGATCGAATGCCATTTGTTCCGCCGAGGCGTAGCGCTGAGATAGGTTCTTGCACATGGCCTTGGCCACCACCTGCTCAATGGCGGGCGATACATCCGGCGCGATGGCGGAAATGGGCGCCGGCAGCTCCGTCAGGTGCTTCATGGCCACGGCCACCGCCGTATCCCCATCAAAGGGTACGCGCCCCGTCAGCATCTCGTAGAGCACAACGCCCAGCGAGTACAGATCGCCCGCCCGGCCCACGGGCTGGCCCTTGGCTTGCTCCGGCGAAAAGTAGTGCACAGAACCCATGATGTTGCCATCTACCAGGGTGACGGTGGCGCTATCCGTCATGCGGGCGATGCCAAAGTCGGTGATCTTGATATCCCCGTTCACATCCACCAGCATGTTCTGTGGCTTGATATCCCTGTGCACGATGTGCTTGTGGTGTGCGTGCTGCAGGGCGTTCAGCACGCACAGCGCGATGCGCACGGCCTCTTGCGAGGATAGCTTGCCCCGATCCTGTATCACTTCTTTCAACGTGCTGCCTTCCACATACTCCATGACCAGGTAGCGGATGTCACCCTCCTCGCCGATATCCAGCAGATTGACGATGTTGGGGTGCTGGGTCTTAGCCGACGCCATGGCCTCGCGATCAAAGCGGCGCAAAAATTCTTGATCCTGGCTGAACTCTTGCCGCAGCACCTTGACCGCCACTATGCGGCGGGCGCGCAGATCCTCTGCCCGGTAGACCACGGACATGCCGCCGGTGCCAATGAGCGCATCAATGCGGTAGCGCTTGCCCAGTGTTTTGCCGATCAAGCCCCCACCTCCTCATCCTGCGCCATCAACAACAGCGTGATGTTATCCCGCCCGCCCGCCTTGAGCGCGGCTGCCAGCAGCGCGTCGGCAGCCGCATCCAGCGTGGGTGCGGCGGAGAGCGTCTTTTCGATGTGTTCATCAGATACCATGCCGGTCAGGCCGTCGGAGCAAAGCAGAAAGCGGTCACCCGGGGCCACATCCAGCGCCACAACATCTACCTCTACATACCCCGCGGTGCCAAGCGCGCGCGTAATCACGTTGCGGTAGGGGTGTACGCGGGCTTCTTCCTGGGTCAGCGCGCCCTGGCGCACGAGTTCGGCGACCACAGAGTGATCCTCTGTGCACTGGCGCAGCATCCCATCCCGATAGCGGTAGGCGCGGCTATCCCCCACGTGGCCTATCAGCGCGCCATCTTTGGCCATCCACAGCAGGGTGAGCGTGGTGCCCATCCCGCTGCACGCTTCGTCAGACTGGGCACGGCGTAGCAGGGTCAGGTTGGTCTCCTGCACGGCGGATTGCAGGGCGGTGGGCGTGGCCACCCGGCCCCGCAGGCGGTTGCGCAGGCTCTCCACAGCCAGCTTGCTGGCCACATCCCCCGCGTTGTGGCCGCCCATGCCGTCAGCCACGGCAAACACGCCTGCGCCGGGCATCACCAGCGTGGCATCCTCGTTGAGCGACCGCACGCGCCCTACATCACTGCGCATGACACAGCGCATCCATCATTCCTCCTTTGCAAGCGAAGGATCCGCGGGCGAGGCGTCGCCCTGCTGCATGTACCGGCGGCGCAACTGCCCGCACGCGCCCTGTAGGTCGCCGCCCATCTCCCGCCGCAGCGTAACGGATACACCACGCGAGAGCAACCGTTGCTGAAAGGCCCGCACCTCCGCCGCCCCGGCCCCTCGCAGGCCCCGCTCCGCCACGGCATTGAGGGGAATGAGATTGACATGGCACTGCATGCCGCGCAGCCTTGCGGCCAGCTCATCCGCGTGGGGAGGGGCACAGTTGACCCCATGGATCAGCGCGTACTCCATAATGACCCGGCGCCCGGTCTGGGCGATGTAATCCCGGCAGGCATCCAGCAACGTCTCCATGGGATTGGCTCGCGCCACAGGCATCAGCGTGCGACGGATTGTGTCGTTGGGGGCATGCAACGATACGGAGAGGGTAACAGGCAACCCCTCCCGCGCGAAGCGGCGCATTTGGGGTACCAGCCCGCAGGTGGAGAGGGATACGTTGCGCAGGCCGATACACAGCCCATCCGGGTCGCGCAGCAGGCGCAGAAAGCGCACGGTTTGCTCGTAGTTATCCAGCGGCTCCCCGCTACCCATCAGTACCACGTTGTGCACCGGGCTATCCCCTGCCAGCATGGCGTTGGCGCACTGCACCTGGCCTATCATCTCCCCCGCATGCAGGTTGCGGGCGCACCCCTCCAGCGTGGATGCGCAGAAGGTACAGCCCATGGCACAACCAACCTGGGTGGATACGCACAGCGTATTGCCGTGCTTGTAGCGCATCAGCACCCCTTCCACCATGTGCTCATCCGCCAGACGGTAGAGCAACTTGACCGTACCATCCAGCCCGGATCGCAGGGCCTGCGCCACCTGCACAGGCTGCTGCGGTGCACAATCCGCCAGCCTCTGCCGCAACGGCGCGGGCAGGTTGCTCATCTGCGCATACCCCACCCCCCGCTGCAGCCAGTGAAAGAGTTGCCCTGCCCGAAAAGCGGGCTGCCCCCAACCGGCCAGCACATCCGCCAGCTCATCTCGTGTCATGCCGTGCAGCAGCATGTGCCCTCCTTCTGTCAATATCCTCCCACCCGCTGCATGCGGGCGATGTAGAAGCCATCCAGTCCATCCCGGTGTGCCAACAGCTGCACCTGCCCGCCATCGGCCAAAGGTCTCAAAGGTTCAGGCAGTGCGGGCGCGATATTCTGCCAGGTGAAGGCAGGATTTTCCGCCAGAAAGGCTGCCGTCTGCCGGGCGTTCTCCTCCGGCAGAATGGAACAGGTAGCGTAGACCAGTGTGCCGCCGGGCTTGACGTAACGGCTGCATGTACGCAGCAGCGCGGCCTGTATCTGTACCAGGGCTGACACGCTCTCGGGGGTCTGCCTGTACTTGACATCCGGCTTGCTGAGCATCACACCGGTGCCGGAGCACGGCGCATCCACCAGCACGGCATCAAAAGTGGCATCCATTTCCGGGCGCGGCACCGCCGCATCCCGCAGGACGGGGCGCACATTATCCAACCCCAGCCGCCGGGCCATGCCGCGCAGCAGCTCCACCCGGTGCTCGTGCACATCCCAGGCGTGTACGCGACCGCTGCCGCCCAAGACTTGGGCCAGCAGGGCGGTCTTGCCACCCGGCGCGGCGCAGGCATCCAGCACGTTCCAGCCCGGCCGCGCGCCCACCGCCAGGGCGGCCAGCATAGAGCTTTCGCCCTGGATGCTGAAAAGACCGCGGCGGAATTCCGCCTCTCGCGAAAGGTCGCCCGGCTGGCGGATGCGATACGCGCCGGGCACCACGCCAGGCTGAACCTGAAAGCCGCGCCGGGCCAGATAGGCTTCAAAATCCCGTGCGGTGATGCGCTCCAGATTAGCGCGCACGGTCACGGGCTGATCCGGCGGGTCGTAAGCGGCTATCTGCCAGGCCACATCCGCGCCGTAACATTCTATCAACCGCTGCGCCAGCCACAGGGGCACGCTGTGCCGCACAGAGAGGGCCAGGGCGGGCTGCGCATCCGCATCCGGGTACACGACCCGCTTGGGCTCACGCAGCATGGTGCGCAACACTGCGTTGACCAGGCCGGTAAAGCTCTCGCGATCCTTGGCGCGGGTCAGCTTGACGGCCTCATCCACCGCCGCGTTGCTCGGCACCCGATCCAAAAAGAAAAGCTGGTACGCGCCCAGGCGCAGAATGTCGCGCACCACGGCCTCCACATCCTTGCGGTCCAGGTAGGCGTCTATCATGTAGTCCAAACGAATTTGGTTCGCCAACGCGCCATAGGTCAGCTCTGTAGCCAAACGCTTATCCCGTGGGGCCAGTGCGCTGCGGCCCAGGCGCTCGCCCAGCGCCAAGGATGCGTACGCACCCTGCAGGTGCACATCCAGCAGCACATTCAGTGCCAGCAAACGCGCGCCCAAGGGCAATGCGGACGGCGCGGCAGGCTCACCCGGCTTAGCGGCGGCGGGCCGTCCCTGGGGCAAGAACCGCGCCGCCGGCGGGGGGTGTTTCCCCGGTGAGGGCCGCCCTGTTGGCACAAACCGCCCCTTTACGGGCGGGCGCTTGCCAGCGTTTCCATCGCTCATAAACGCACCCCCTCGTCGGGAGTATCCGCCGAGCCCAGGCGCGTGCCCGGTGCGATGGGGTGCCCCCGCAAATAATCTGCGGCGGGCATGGGCTTGCCCCCCGGCGCTTGCATGTGCAAGACGCGCAACACGCCTTCGCCCGTGCTCACCTGCAGGCCTTGCCGCCCATCCCCACAGAGCACGACGCCGGGATTTTTTCCGCTGTCGCCCGGCAGCGCCTCGGCCCGCAATATCTTCAGCGTCTCCCCCGCCAGTGCGGTGTACGCGCCCGGCCAGGGATCCGTGCCCCGCACCAGGTTTGCTATGCGGCAGGCGGGCAGCGCCCAATCCACACGGCCCAGATCCTTCCTCAGCATGGGATGACGGCTGGCCAAGGCTGCATCCTGCGCGGCGCGGGGGCAATTGCCGGCCTCTACCGCGGCAAGGGTGCGCACCAGCAACGCAGCCCCTGCGTGCGCAAGCCGCTCGCTGAGGGCGCCGGCGGTCTCATGCGGCAAAATTTCCACCTGCTGCTGCAACAAAATATCCCCAGTATCCACGCCCGCATCCGTCAGCATGGTGGTGACACCGGTGATGCGCTCGCCGTTGATGATGCACCAGTTGATGGGCGCGGGGCCGCGATAGCGCGGCAACAGCGAGGCATGCACGTTGACCGCGCCGCGGCGGGGAATATCCAGCAGCGCCTGGGAAAGGATCTGCCCAAAGGCTGCGGTCACCACACAGTCTGGGGCCAAATTGGCCAGGGCAGCCACGCCCTCCGGCGCACGCAAGCGGTCAAACTGGTACACGGGCAGCCCCTGTCCCAAGGCGAACACCTTTACCGGACAGGCGACCAGCCGGTTTCCGCGCCCCTGGGGTCTATCCGGCTGGCAAAATACGCCGGCCACGTCATGGCCCGCGCTCAGCAGCGCCCGCAGGCTCGGCACCGCGAAGGCCGGGGTACCCATAAACACCGCGCGCATCAGGCATCCTCCCCGGCGTCTTCTTCGCCCTTTTCAGCCTCCCGGGTCATGATATCCACATACAGCCTGCCGTCAAGGTGATCCAGTTCGTGGCAGATGCAGCGGGCAAACATGCCCTCACCGGTCAGCTCAATGGGCATGCCGCAACGATTCTGCGCGCGCACGGTTACGCGCACAGGCCGCACCACATAACCTCGGCGATCCGGTACGGAGAGGCAACCTTCCGTGCTCTCCTCCTCCCCCTCGGCGGATACGATCTGGGGGTTGACCAGTTCCACAAGGTGATCGTCTTCGCCACCCATATCAATGACCACCGCGCGCTGCAAAATGCCTACTTGCGGCGCGGCCAGGCCGCAGCCGTTGGCATCGTACATGGTCTGGGCCATATCATCCAGCAAGGTGTGCAAGCGCTGGCCAAACTTTTCCACAGGCCGCGCGTGCTTGCGAAGCGCCGGGTCGCCGATTTTCACAATCTGCCGCAGTGCCATAAGTACCCCTTTCGTTAACGCCCGCTCACGCTATGGAAAGCGGGTTGATCTCCGCATAAACCTGCGCGCCGGGCCAATCCATCAGCGCCAGGGCGCAAAGCTCGTCCAGCAGCGCGGTATCCGCATCCCGCGACAGTTTCAAAAACACCTGGTGTCGCGCTTTGCCACGCAGCACCTTGACGGGCGCCTCCTCTACCTGCCGCAGCAGCACCTGCCGCAACAGGGCCGGGCGCTTTTGAAAGAAGGCATCCAGGCACGCATCCAGCTTCTGTGCGATATGCGCCACCCGCTGCCCATCCTCCCCTTCTACGAGCAGGCGACAGAGCATGGCGTAGGGCGGATAGGCCTGGCGGCGGCGAAAGCCCATCTCTTCC
The DNA here is from genome assembly GCA_031286995.1 of Oscillospiraceae bacterium. Taxonomy (GTDB): domain Bacteria; phylum Bacillota; class Clostridia; order Christensenellales; family Aristaeellaceae; genus JAITTS01. The sequence goes on along the minus strand of JAITTS010000159.1, from coordinate 2,068 downwards.
TCAAAAAACGCCCGATAATCCTGCCTGGCGGCGGCCTGGATGCAATAGTGATCCGGGGCATAGGTCTGCACCACCACCGTGCCCGGCTTTTCCGCCCGGCCCGCCCGGCCCGCCACCTGGGTGACGAGCTGAAAGGTGCGCTCCGCCGCGCGGTAATCCGGCAGATTGAGGGTTGCATCCGCCGCAACCACGCCCACCAGGGTGACGTTGGGAAAATCCAGCCCTTTGGCGATCATCTGGGTGCCGATGAGCACCTGCGCATCCCCCTGGCGGAAACGCTGCAGGATATCCCAGTGAGCATCCCGGGTGCGGGTGGTGTCGTTATCCATACGCAGTACAGGCACTTGGGGCAGAAACCTGCGCATAGCCTCCTCTACCATCTGCGTGCCCGCGCCAAAGTAGCGGATGTGAAGGCTGCCGCAGGCCGGGCAAATCTCGGGCGGATCCCGGTGGGCGCCGCAATAGTGGCAGCGCATGACATGTCCATCCTGATGATAGGTCATGCTGATGTCGCACTGGGCGCAGCGCACCACGTAACCGCAGGCCCGGCACTTGACGAAGGTATTGTACCCCCGGCGATTGATGAACAGCATAGCCTGCTGTCCTTGCCGGGTGCACAGGGTCAGTTCCTCCATCAGCAGGCCGCTGAAGACGGACTTGTTGCCCTGGCGAAGTTCTTCGCGCATATCCACCAGGTGCACCGCAGGCATAGGGCGGCCCAGCACCCGATGAGGCATCTCCAGCAGCGTCAGTTCCCCCCGCATCGCCCTGTCAAAGGTATCCATGGCGGGGGTAGCGCTGGCCAATATGACGGTGGCGCCCTCTACCCTGCCGCGCGCTTCGGCCACATCCCGCGCATCGTAGCGGGGCATGCGATCCGAGAGATAACTGGGCTCGTGTTCTTCATCCACGATCACCAGACCCAGGTCGCTCACCGGCGCGAATACGGCGGATCGCGCCCCGATCACCACCCGCGCCTCGCCCCGGCGCAGCCTGCGCCACTCATCAAAGCGCTGGCCGGGCGTGAGCCGGGAGTGCAGCACCGCAGCCACCTGGCCGAAGCGCCCGCGAAACCAATCCACCATCTGCGGGGTCAGGGCGATCTCGGGCACCAGCACGATGGCGGTCTTGCCCATGGCCAGGCATTGGCGCACAGCGCGGATGTAGACCTCTGTCTTGCCGCTGCCCGTCACGCCGTGCAACAAAAATCTGCCCGTGCCCTGGGCCAGCGCGGGCAACACCTCTTGCAGCGCGCCACGTTGCTCCGGTGTTAGGTGTGGATCCGGCGCCGTACGGGTCTGCGCATGGTCGTAAGGCTTGCGCAGCACCTCGTGCGCCTGCCTGTCTACCAGGCCCGCATCCACCAGGGCGCGCAGGGCATCCACCGGGCCGGGCACTTGCGCGGCCAGTTCCGCCTGCGTCATGGGGCCTTGCGCCAGGGCTCGCAGCACCCGCTGGCGCTTGGGCGCGCGGCTGTTTGACGCCAATTTCTCATCCAATGCCGCTGGTGCAAAGGCCAGAACATAGTGAATCTCTGTCTTTTCGCGCACGCGTTCACCCCGCATCTGCGCGGGGATCAGCAGCCGCAGCGCCTCCACCAGCGGGCAATGGGCCTGATCACGGATATATTGCGCCAACGCCATCAAAGGGGGCAGCAAAGCTGGGTAATCCTCCAGGGGGCGCAACACATCCTTGATGCGCGCCTCGGGGTACTCCGCCGCTTCCGCCAGGCACACCACGTAGCCCTCTATCTTGCGCGGCCCAAAGGGCACCAGCACGCGCATGCCGGGCAGCAGCGCCATGCTCTGAGGTACCCGGTAGGTAAACACCCGATCTACCCGCTCGTGGGCAATATCCACGATCACCTGGCAGTAACCCAAACCCTTTCCTCCTTGCCGCGCCTATTACTATATCAATTATACCCCCTGCGCGCAGGGATGCACAAGGGGCGGGAGTGGCCAATTGAACGCTTAAAGGAAATCGACAAGACCAAAAGGGACTTCGCCTTTGTCATGGGAAGCGCGCCAGCGGGATTTCGCTTGACCGAACTTATTGTAAGCATCAACGA
>JAITTS010000083.1 GCA_031286995.1 Oscillospiraceae bacterium | reverse complement strand
TCAGGGCCTGGCGCTGGCCACCGGATAGCAAGCCCACCCGGGTCTTCAAACGATCCTCCAGCCCCAAATCCAGAGAGCGCAAAGCCTGTCGAAAGTACGCGCGTTCCTCCTTGTGGATGGCGGGGCGCAGGCCACGGCGCTGGCCGCGGCGCATGGCGATGGATAAATTCTCTTCAATCGTCATGTTGGGCGCGGTGCCCAGCATGGGGTCTTGAAAAACGCGGCCTATCAGCCGGGCGCGCCTGTACTCCCGTTCCGCAGTGATGGTGTTGCTGCCGATGGCAATGCCTCCCCCATCCACCGGAAACACGCCGGCTACGATGTTGAGTAGCGTGGATTTGCCCGCGCCGTTACCGCCGATTACAGTGATAAAATCCCCCGGGGCCAGGGTCAACTCCACATCCACCAACGCGTTCTTTTGATTGATGGTGCCCCGGTTGAATACCTTGGAGATGCCCGCCACCTTCAGGGATGTATCCCCCGCCGGAACGGATGCAGCAGATGCCTCCGCCGGCGCGCTGGGCGATGCCTCGACCAAAGCCGGGGCCGTCTCTTGCGGCGGGCGCGGCTTCTTCCACCCCATCCGAATCAGCCAGGGATCCAGCTTGGCGCTGATGGTGGGCAGCGCCAGAGCGGCAGCGATGATGGCGGCGGAGAGAATTTTAAAATCTTCCGGAGGCCATTTAAGCAGCAACACCACGGATTGAATGATGCGATAGACGATGGAGCCCAGCACCACCGCCACCAGCTTGCCCAGCAGGGAACGGCGGCGAAAAATTACCTCGCCAATGATGACGGCGGCCAGGCCAAACACTATGCCGCCAGCGCCCATATCCAGCGTGGATACCCGGTTATTCTGGGCGATCAACCCGCCGGAAAGCCCCACCAGGCCGTTGGCCAGCATAAGGCACAGCAACACCATATGATCGGTGTGCACACCCAGCGCGCGGGACATTTGAGCGTTGTCGCCCGTGGAGAGGATGGTGATGCCCTTCTCAGTACCCAAAAACCACCACAACGCCAGAACCACCATCGCAACCATCGCCAGGCCATAGGCCAGGGTAACACCCTTGTCATCCAAGCCCAGGGAGGGCAGCAAGGCAAACACTGTGCGGTAGCTTCTGGCGCCCCCGCTGATCACATTGGGCAAGGACAGGTTGGCTTGGGTCATGATGTGCAGGTTGACGGAGTACAGGGATATCTGCGTCAATATGCTGGCCAGCAGACCGGGTATCTTCAGCTTGGTGTGCAAAAGCCCCGTGACAGCCCCGGCCAAGAGCCCCGCCCCAAAGGAAAACAGCGTGGCCAAAAAAGGGTTCACACCCAGTGTCACCAGCTGCGCCACCACCGCGCCGCCCAAGGCAAAGCTGCCATCCACCGTCAAGTCAGGAAAATCCAAGATGCGGTAGGTCATGTAGACGCCCAGCGTCATAATCCCCCACAGCAGGCCAAGGGACACCGCGCCCGGAAGCTGTTGCCACAGCCTGATGAAAAACATGCGTCTCTCCCTCGTGCTTGGTATCTGTCTCTTTAAAGAAGCGTGACCCGGGAAGAGGCCGATATCCTACCCCCCCGGCCGCGCGGGCATACCCATAAAGCCGGGCCGCCGATACCCCCGGCGCTACACAGCCGCAAACTGAGCGCGAAGCCGCATCGTGCAATACGGAACCGCTGAGCTCTGCGCCGGTACCGCGAACGGGTGTTTATCGGCGGCCCGAATCGTCATTCAAACTTGTCTACGGCCACATCCAGCAGTTCCTGCGGGAAAGTGATGCCGATCAGCCCAGCGGTGGTCAGGTTGAGACTGACATCCGCGTCGCTGAGTGATTCGATGGGCATTTCCGCCGGGTTCGCGCCATCCACCAGGATGCGCACAGCCTGCGCCGCAGTCTGATAGCCCAGCTTGTAGTAGTTGAGACCCACGGTGGCTAGGCCGCCCTCAAGGCACATGTTAGCCTCCCCAACGATGACGGGTAATTTGGCGGCGTCAGTCACGCCGGTGACCACGGGGATAGCGGAAGCGAGGATATTATCTGTGGGCAAATAGATGACATCTACCTCACCCACCAGGGATTCGATAGCCTGCTGCACCTCGCCCACGGCGGTAATGGTCTTAACCACCACTGTCAGGCCCAGCTTTTCGGCCTCGGCCTTGGCCAGATCCGCCTGAATCTGTGAATTGATCTCGTTGGATGTGTAGCAGATGCCCAGCGTCTTGGCCTCGGGCACAATCTGTTTCACCAGCGCTATCTGCAAATCAATGGGGTTCATATCCGTAGTACCGGATACGTTGATGCCAGGGGCCTCGTTGCTGGCAATAAGCTTCGCGCCCACATAGTCTGTCACGGCTGTGCCCAGGATGGGTGTTTCGGTGGTCTCAGCGGAGAGCGCCTGCACGGCGGGCGTGGCCACGCCCAGCAACAGGTCGTTGCCTCCGGCCACCAATTGCTCAGCCATCAGCTTTTGGGTGGCCGCATCCGCGGATGGATTTTGCCTATCCACCGTCAAATTTTTGCCTTCCTCAATGCCTGCGTCCTTCAGACCGGCCAGAAAGCCCTCAATGGCACTATCCAGCGCCGGGTGCTCCACGTACTGCAGGATGCCGATCTTGTACGCATCTTCTGCCTGGGCGCACACAAACGTCATCCAGCACAGTGCCATTACCAGTACCAGGGTCAGCCACTTGCTACCGTTCTTCATGAATCGTCTTCCTCCCGTTTCTGCAAAATCTACCTGCGGGCACGGGTTTTCGCGCCCACAACTACAGCAATAACTATAACGCACGGGGGTGCGCAGTGTCAATCATAGATTCATCACGGGTTCTTCGTTTAATCCACACAGTCAATATGCTAACCCAAGTCACGCCCACGCAGCGTACGCTTCCTCCACCAGCTCTGCCTCGGCCCGGCCCCCAGTCACACGCGCGAGCAACGCCAGCAGCCCGGGCGCATCCTGGCTGCGCACGAGCAGCGTCACAGTCACCCGGTCGGTAAAATTCTGCCCCTCCTGCACGCAGGGAAAGGAGCCCAGCGCATGGGCGGCCCTATCCCACAGGGGGTAGGGGATATCCGCCAGATAGCGGCGGCACGGCTGCATCAGCGCCACACCTGCGGCGGCAACGGCTGCGGCGCTGCCCCTGGCGTAGGCGCGACTCAGCCCGCCCGCGCCCAGCAACACCCCGCCGAAGTAGCGGGTCACCACCACCGCAGCGTTCACCACGCCCTGGGCCTGCAGCACACCCAAGATGGGCGCACCCGCGGTTCCGCTGGGTTCACCGTCATCGCTGTAGCGGGTAATGCCCGCGTTTTGGCCGATGATGTAGGCGTAGCAATGATGGCTGGCATCTCTGCAGCGGACGCGGATGCCAGCCAAAAAGGCCAGCGCCGCCGCCTCATCCGCCGCAGGCGCGGCGCGCCCGATAAAGCGAGATTTTTGCTGTGTAAACTCCGCCTCTCCGGAGGTCGCCAGCGTTTTGTAGGCGTTCATGCCCGCAGGGTCACACGGCAGTAGTGCTTCTTCCCCTTGCGCAGCAGCAGCCCATCCGTACCAAAGTCTGCCGCGCTCACCGTGTGGTCAATGTCTGTCACCGGGCTCTCGCCCAGGTAGACGCCGCCGCCCTGCACCAACTTGCGCGCTTCCCCGCGGGATGCGGCCAGGCCTGCGGTCACCAGCAGCGTGGTCAGCCGGGCATCTTGCGCCAGTTGCCCGGCGGTTATATCCACCCGGGGCGCGCCGCCCCGGTCTCCGCCGTCGCCAAAAAGGGCCGCCGCCGCCTGCTGCGCATCCGCCGCGGCCTGCTCGCCGTGGGCGATCTTGGTCACCTCGTAGGCCAGCACACGCTTGGCTTCGTTGATATCCGCATCCCGCAGCGCGCCCAGGCGGCGCACCTCGTCCATGGACAAAAAGGTCAGCAGGGCCAGGCACTTCTGCACATCTGCGTCGTCCAGATTGCGCCAGTACTGGTAAAAATCGTAGGGGGATACGCGGGCCGCATCCAGCCACAGTGCCCCGGCCTCGGTCTTGCCCATTTTGCGCCCGTCACTGGTGAGCAACAGCTTAAAGGTGGTCACGTAGGCATCCTGGCTCTCCTTGCGGCGGATCAAGTCCGCGCCGCCCAGCATGTTGCTCCACTGGTCGTCGCCCCCCACCTGCACGCGGCAACCATATCGGCGGAAAAGCTCTAAAAAGTCATAGGATTGCAGCAGCATGTACGTAAACTCAAGGAAGGATAGGCCCTTTTCCAGCCTGGCCTTGTAGCACTCCGCCGTCAGCATACGGTTGACGGAAAAGAACGCGCCGATCTCGCGCATAAAATCAATGTAATTCAGCCCGCGCAGCCAATCCCCGTTATCGGCCAGGATGGCCCTGCCCTCGGCAAAATCCACCAGCCGGGAAAGCTGTGCCTGGATGCTGCGGATGTTGTGATCAATGGTCTCGCGGGTCAGCATGGCGCGCAGGGCGGTCTTGCCGGATGGGTCGCCGATCATGGCCGTGCCACCGCCCATCAAAATGATGGGCCTGTGCCCCGCCCGCTGAAAATGCGCCATCGCGTAGACGGGGATCATGTGGCCGATGTGCAAACTATCCGCCGTGGGATCCAGGCCCACGTACAGGGTGGTGCTCTCGCGCTCCAACTGTTTGTACAGATCTTCCTCAAAGGTCATCTGCGCGATAAAACCGCGATCTTTCAGGGTATCTAGTATGTGCATGATAGATTCTCCTTTCATCAATCATCGGGTCAAGCCAAGCCGTGGGGGGCCTCTGGGCCGCGGGCTGACCGCCTGCCCTGCCGCCCATTGTCACCCAGGCATTTCGCGGATCAATTCCTGCAGCACGGCCATGCCCCGGCGTATCTTATCCGGCTCGCTGTTTGAAAAGTTCAGGCGCAACGTATCCGCTTGCGCATCCTGGCAGTAGAAATGGCTGCCGGGCACAAAGGCCACGCCTTTCTCCACGGCGCGGGATAGCAGTTCCGACGCATCCATGCCCCCGGGCAGGCGCACCCACACAAACAGACCGCCCAGGGGCGTGGTATATCGGGTGCCCTCCGGCCAGGCGGCCAGCGCCTCCAGCATGGCCGCCAGCCGCGCGGCGTACAGCTTGCGGATATCCGCCAGGTGACCGGGAAGCAGTCTGCGCGCCAAGTATTCGCTCACAACGGCCTGCGTGAGCGTGCTGGTGTGCACATCCACGCTCTGCTTGCAGATAGCCAACTTGCGTATCAGCCCCTCATCCGCGCTGAGCGCGCCGCAGCGCAGCCCGGGGGCGATCGTTTTAGAAAAGCTGGATAGGTGCGCCACCCAGCCCGCCTGGTCGTAACCCTTGATGGCGGGCATGGGCCGTCCGGCGTAACGCAGGTCGCGGTAGGGGTCATCCTCCAGTACCAACACGCCATACTTTTCAGCCAGGGCTGCGATGGGCGCGCGGCGATCTTCTGCCAGCGTCACGCCTGTGGGGTTTTGAAACGTGGGGATGATGTAAAGCAGCTTGGGCCTGTACTTGCGCATGGCCTCCTCCAGCGCCTGTACGATGATGCCGTTCTCATCCGAAACCACGGGCACGATGTTGGCCTGATACAGGCGCAGGGTCTGCAGCGCGCCCAAAAAGGTAGGGTTCTCCACCAGCACCGCGTCACCGGGATCCACCAGCGCCTTGCACACCAGGTCAATGCCCTGGGTACTGCCGGTGATGGGCAGCACCTCCTCTGTCGTGGGGGAAAAGCCAAAGCCGCGCAGCCAGTCGCACAGCCGTACGCGCAGCGGCCCATATCCCTCTGTGGGGCCGTACTGCAGAATGGCCTTACCGTCTTGCGACATCACGTGCTGCGCCACATCGGTGATCACGGCCTCTTCCAGAGCCTCTGGCGCCGGGTTGCCCCCGGCGAAGGATATCATACCCGGCAACCGCAACAGCTTAAAAATTTCGCGAATGGCACTGCCACTGAGACCATCCATGCGGGCCGCAAAGGGAAATTGGGGATTGGACACGCGCGAGATCCTCCTTACAACCACGAAGTTCGTGCACAGAGTATACCATTCAAAGCCCCCGGATGCAAGGCAGGCTTTGGGCGGTGGGCAGGCAGTGCCCCCTCACTTGCCGCCGGCGCCGGGCCCGCATTTTGCCCCAGAGAAGCGCCGATGAGGGCTCTTGGCGCAGTACTGGTTTAAGCCCGGCAGCCCTCTTTCGGTGTGGGCAGCCGAGCGCAAAGCTCTTCGGGCACGCCCTGCGGGCCGAGCGGGCCGGATCATCCGCAACCATGGCGTGGCGCGCCTTTTGGTACCGCCCGCGCACCGCCATCATTTTTTTTGAAAGACAGAACTGTTGTTGCGCATAGTCTCTTCGCTGTACCGGGAAGCGCGCGCCGCATCTTGGATATCATCGGCAACGGCGTGTGATGGTCAACAGGTCTTTCACAGGCGCCGGATTCGCCCCATCTCATCCCGTGCGCATCATATTTGAAACACGCGCCACCCTCGGCCAGTGCCGCCGCCGGGCGGCGGCTGCGCGGGATCTTCTTCGCTGCCGTTTAGGCCCGCTTGCGCAACACACCCCAGAGCCCTGCCAAAAAGACGCGATTTTTATAGCCTGCCGCGCACAGCGCGCACAAGTACGCAGCCAGGCAGGCGTAGCGCACCGTAGGCCAGGCGTAGGTGGCCAGCACAGCCCCAGATGCCGCGGCCATCACAGCGGTGGCCAGAAAAATGAACTTGCAGCTGTAATAACTTTGAACACCCAGATTTTTGGCGGCAAAGTAATGCAGCACCAGCAGCAGCAGATAACCGGCCAGGGTGGTGTAAGCCGCAATAATGTACCCTAAAGGCCGCAGCAACAGCAAGTTCAGCACCAGGTTGAACAGCGCCGCCAGTAGCGTGCGCACAGAGATGCCCATGGTCTTTTTATGGTAGATCTCCGTGTTGACAAACAGGGTGTACATGAAGCTGCACACCAACCCCATCATGATGGGCGGCATCATGTAGATGCTGCGCATGTACGCCTCGCCCGCCAAGATGAGAATGATCTCCGGCGCGCACAGCATGATCAGCAGCGCCAGCAGGCAAAAGGACACGATGAAGGGCTTGTGGAAGCGGCGCACCGGTTCGTAATCCTCCGCGTGCAGGTGGGCGAAGAGCCAGGGAACCCACGTCTGGTTCAAAGACATGAGCAGTATCGTGATCATGGTGGAGCAGTTGTATATCACATTGTACAAGGCGGTATCGTCAGGACCGTAAAACCGGTTGATCAGGATGCGATCCGTGTCGCCCAAAATGTTATTCCCCAGCAGGTGCGGGATGAGGGGGATGGAGATGGCTGCGGCGTACTTGCAGTACTGCCAGCAAAAGCGCCGTCCTTTCCATAAAATGTACGCGCACAGCACCAGATTGATGGCGATCATGGGCACAGTGTACCCGATGACGCGCCCGAGCAGCCTATCCTGCATCAGGCTCGCCAGCGCGATGGAGACGCCCACCATCGCCAGCGCGGAGAGCAGCGAGAGCAGGGATACCAGCTTGTACTTCATCATAAACCGGTGCTTAATCTGGATGAACTGCAGGGCGGGAGCGACCAAAATGCCGGTGAACATCAGGTGGATGTACGACATTGGCATACGAAACACATCCTCCGCCAGATCCCTGAAGCACACCACGCCCAGGTAGCACACGGCGGTGACGGATGCGCCCATCAGCAGGATGGAGGAAAGGTAGGCATCCAGATCATCCTGAAAATCGAAGTACGCCCGCTGGATGGAGGAGTACAGATCCAGCGTGGTCAGCACGGTCAGCAGGCCCATCCACGATGTAAAGTTAGCAAAAGCCCCGTATTCGGTCTTGGTGAGCAAACGGGTGAAGATGGGCATGGTGATCGCGCTGAGGGCACGGGTGAGAAAGTTGCTGGCCGTGTACCATAGCCCGGCCTTGATGGCCTGGCGGTGCAGGGCTTGACTCATGCGCCCACCCCCCAACCGGCGCAGGCGCGGCCATGCCGCGGATAATCCGCACCTCTGCGCATGGGCAAGCGCGGACAGACCTCATCATGCCGACCGGCCACTGTTTGCCCAAAAAACCGCCGCTCATCCTCAAAGCGCAACAATTGTTCGATCATACCTGCCCTCAAGTGCTTTCTAAACGTAAACGCTACAGGGATTGTAGCACCTGGCGCAAGGGGGTGTCAACGGCCCGGGCCGACCGCGCATCCGTATCTGCATTTTAAATGAAACGATCATCTAAAGCGCAGCCCTCATCTGCGAGGCAAGGCCTCTTTCGCATACGGGGGGTTGTATGGAAATTCCCGCGCCGGCATTTCGCCCGCTCCGCTAAAACTCACCGTTCACATCCCCCGCCGCTTATGGTATAATAAGCCGATCCATCACCCCGTTTCGCACAACCAACACAAGGAGGAAGCCACAGTTATGCAGTTTTCCAGAGAAGTGGAAGAAATGCTCTGCGTCAAAAAGGGCTGCGACCACGGCCCGGCGCCCATCCCCGAAGAGGGCCGGTGGGTGCAGGCCAAACAAATCGGCGATATCTCCGGCCTGACCCACGGCGTGGGCTGGTGCGCGCCGCAGCAGGGCGCGTGCAAGTTGACGCTCAACGTCAAGCAGGGCGTCATTCAAGAAGCGCTTGTCGAAACCATCGGTTGCAGCGGCATGACACACAGCGCCGCCATCGCCAGCGAGGTGCTGCCCGGCAAAACCATTCTGGAGGCACTCAACACCGACCTGGTGTGTGACGCTATCAACACCGCCATGCGCGAACTGTTTCTGCAGATCGTCTACGGCCGCACGCAGAGCGCCTTCTCTGAGGATGGCCTGCCCATCGGCGCGGGTCTGGAAGATCTGGGCAAGGGCCTGCGCTCGCAGGTTGGCACCATGTACGGCACGCTGGCCAAGGGTTGCCGCTACTTGGAAATGGCCGAGGGCTACGTGCTCAAGCTGGCGCTGGATGCGAACAGCGAGATCATCGGCTACCAGTTTCTGCGCCTGGGGCCCATGCTCGAAGCCATCAAAAAAGGTGTGGATCCCAAGGAGGCCTACGAGAAGAACGTGGGTACCTACGGACGCTTTGCGGAAGCCGCGTCCTATGTGGATCCGCGTCATCAGTGAAGGGAGGATGCTGTAAATGGCTACTTTTGAGGGATACGAACGGCGCATCGCGAAGATAGAGAAGGCCCTGGCGGAATACGGCTTCTCCTCCCTGGATGAGGTGCGCGACCTGCTGCTGGGCAAAGGCATTGATGTGGATGCCATTGTGCGCGGCATACAGCCCATCGCCTTTGAGAACGCCGTGTGGGCCTACACCCTGGGCGTGGGCATCGCGGTCAAAAAGGGCATTACCGCCGCCGCGGATGCCGCCGAGGCCATTGGTCTGGGCCTACAGGCCTTCTGCATCCCCGGCTCCGTGGCCGATCAGCGCGCCGTAGGCCTGGGCCACGGCAACCTGGGCGGCATGCTGTTGCGCGAGGAGACGCAGTGTTTCTGCTTCCTGGCCGGGCACGAATCCTTCGCCGCGGCAGAGGGCGCCATCGGCATCGCCCGCACCGCCAACAAGGTGCGCAAGCAACCCCTGCGCGTCATCCTCAACGGTCTGGGCAAGGATGCCGCCTACGTCATCAGCCGCGTCAACGGCTTCACCTACGTTAAAACCCAGTACGATTACGCCACCGGCGAGCTGCGCGTTACCGCCGAGACCGCTTTCAGCGACGGTGAAAAGGCCAAGGTGCGCTGCTACGGCGCGGATGACGTGAATGAGGGCGTGGCCATCATGCGCAAAGAGGGTGTGGATGTCTCCATCACCGGCAACAGCACCAACCCCACCCGCTTTCAGCACCCGGTGGCGGGCACCTACAAAAAGTGGACGATTGAAAACGGCAAAAAATACTTCTCCGTAGCCTCCGGCGGTGGCACAGGCCGCACCCTGCACCCGGATAACATGGCCGCCGGCCCCGCCTCCTACGGCATGACCGACACCATGGGCCGCATGCACAGCGACGCCCAGTTCGCCGGCAGCAGCAGCGTACCCGCCCACGTAGAGATGATGGGCCTCATTGGCATGGGCAACAATCCGATGGTCGGCGCCACCGTGGCGTGCGCCGTGGCCGTGCAGCAGGCCGCCGGTGGCTCCTGCGGCGAGGATTTCTGCGCCGGCAAGTTCTAGGCGGTCGTCTCCGCCGAAACGATAGCCAAAGCGCGGCCCCCGTCCACGAGACCGGGGCCGCTGTTTTGTAGATGCGGCGTCTCTCATCGGGATCGCCGCTTTTCGGCGGCGACTGTAAAACGCTCCGGTGATGTGTATCAACCATATCTGGCGCGCACGAATCTACGCGATATTGATTGCCCAGACATATCCCTATCCAAAACATGTTTAAAAGGGGCGTGTCTGCATGGCACACTCCCGCTCCTTCATTCCCTTCATTAAGTACCTTTCTAAAAAATTTGCCTCCGCCCCTGTAAAAGCACAAAACGCCATGGTTTTTTGGCGCGGAATATGATACAATGGCTCCAGATCAGCGGATGCGGCGGCCTTTGCCGCGCGTTACCAAACGGATCAACAGACAGAGGAAGTGATCGTGTGCCGTCCCTCAAGATCCTTGCAGACGCGGGCTTTGATACTGCTGGCGCGTTGGCCCGGCTGGGCAACAACGAAGCCTTTTATTTTCGTCTGCTCACAAAATTCCTGGGTGATCCCACCTACGGCAAGCTGGTATCCAGCATAGAGGCGGGCGATACCAAAGCTGGTGGAGAGGCGGCCCACGCCCTCAAAGGCGTCAGCGCTACCCTGGGCATGGACGACCTCAGCGTCGCCTGCGCCACCCTGCAGAACATCTACATGGATCGCGAGACCGGCGACCCAGGGCCTGTCTACCAGGCCGCCAAAGCAGCCTATGCCAAGGATCGGGCAGCCATAGAGGCCGCGCTGGCGTGATCCCCGTGCATGCCCGCAGGGGGCAAGGATGCGCTGCCACCCGCAGCCTGTTTAATGATCAATACGTCGGCAAAGCGGGTGCAAGGCTGAATCCGCAGGTGGCCCTTTATCGGCAGCCTGGGCAAGGACGCACTGCGCCCTTGCTTTCTTCTGTTCAACAATCACAAGGATTGGAGACCCCTACATGACCGATTGCACCCTGGTGGTGATGGCTGCGGGTATGGGCAGCCGCTACGGTGGCCTCAAACAGCTGGAAGGCATAGGCCCGAGCGGCGAACTTTTGGCCGAGTACGCCGTGTACGATGCCCTGCGCGCCGGGTTCACCCGCGTGGTCTATGTTATCAAAGAGGAGACTCTGGCGGATTTTCAGGCTCTGGTCTCCTCGCGTTTCGCGCACGCGATGCCCGTATTCTTCGCCTGCCAGCGCCCGGATGATGTGCCTGCGGGCTGCCGGCCGCATCCCGGCCGTACCAAGCCCCTGGGCACGGCCCACGCGGTCTACTGCTGCCGCCGCGAGGTGGATGGCCCCTTCGCCGTCATCAACGCAGATGATTTCTACGGCGCCTCGGCCTTCACCCTGCTGCACGACCACCTGGTCGCACACGCGGATGGGGCCGCGCCGCACCCCTACTGCATGGCCGCCTACGCCCTGCGCAGCACGGTCAGCCCCCACGGCAGCGTGTCGCGGGGTGTATGCCAAGTGGATACGGCAGGTTTTTTGCAGAGCGTTGTAGAGCGCACCCGCATTGAGCGCCGCGATGGCGCGCTCTGCGCCGTAGAGGACGATGCCCTGCTGCCCCTGGCCGATGATGCCCCGGTATCCATGAACGCCTGGGGCTTTTACCCCAGCGTATTCAGCCACATTGAGGCCGCGCTGCGCGCTTTTTTGAACCCAGACAACCCCAATCTCGAGACCGCGGAATGCTACCTGCCCACTGTGGTGGGCCGGTTGCTCGCCGCCAGGCAGGCCACCGTGCGCGTGCTGATGGCACACGATCACTGGATCGGCATCACCTACCCCGAAGATCGCGCCCACGCCGCCGCGCAGATCGCCTCGCTGGTGGCCCAGGGGCGCTACCCGGCCAGCCTCTGGGCGGGCGGCCAGTGGCGGTAGCCATCGCCGGTGATGGATTGAGAGTAGCCTGGCGTCTATCCGCAAAGCCGGGGTGCGAAAGGTAAAAAGGCCGGCCCCGGCGAATATTGTGAACGTTCACTGCCCGCCGGCCCCGCTTCCTCAAAAAACAGGAGGTATCCTCATGCCCGACATCCCCACCCCGCAAGCGGTGCGCCAGGCCGCGGCCCGTTTTGCGCCGCAAGAGAAGATTCTGGGTATTCACCGCAACGACGCGGGACACATCAACGATACCTACGCGCTCACCTTGGCCGCACCCGCGGGCCGGATCATCCTGCAACGCGTCAACACGACGGTGTTCACCCAACCGGTGCAGCTGATGGAGAACATGGTTCGCATCACGGATTTTTTGCGCCGCAGGCTGGCTGAGGCGGGCGGCGACCCGGATAGGGAGACCCTGCGCCCCCTGCCGGATGCGGATGGCGGTTACCTGTACTGGGATGCGGATGGCGCGCCCTGGCGGGCCTTCCCCTATATTGAGGGCACGGTCACCCACCAGCGCGTGACGGATGCCGCCCAGCTCTACGAGGCCGGGTGCGCCTTTGGGCGGTTTCAGTGCCTGCTCGACGGCTTCCCCGCCGGGGTGCTGCATGAGGTTATTCCACGCTTTCACGACACCGCGCGCCGCTGCCGCGCCCTGCAGGATGCCGAGGCGGCCGATCCCATAGGCCGCGCGGCCTCCGTGCGGCGCGAACTCGCCTTTGCCGGCGAGCGCTTTGCTTCCGCCGGGTTGTTGCAAACCTTGCTGGATACCGGTGAGTTGCCCCTGCGCGTCACCCACAACGATACCAAGATCAACAACGTCTTGATGGATAAGGATACGGGCCATGCCGTGTGCGTGATAGATCTGGATATCGTGATGCCCGGCAGCTTGCTCTTTGACTTTGGGGATGCCATCCGTTCCGGCGTCAACACGGCGGATGAGGACGAGCGCGACCTGGATCGCGTGCGCATGGATGCGGACTGCTACCGCGCCTTTACCCAAGGCTTTTTGCGGCATATCGCAGGCCATCTCACCCCGCGAGAGCGGGCGCTGTTGCCCGTCGCCGCCCGGCTCATGACCTACGAGTGCGGTGTGCGCTTCCTCACCGATCACATCAACGGCGATACCTACTTCCACATCAGCCGCCCCGGCCACAACCTGGATAGGGCTCGCACCCAGTTTCACCTGCTTGCCCAGCTGGAGACCCACGAGACCGCGCTCACCGATATGCTGGAGGAGATTTTGCATCAGGCGGCTGCGGAGTGATCGCCACCCCGCCGCGCACGCCGACCGGAAAGGAAGGATGACCATGCCGCAAGCCCCTGCCGTCTGCCCCCTGTGCGCCCACGTGCACACCTTGGATGCCGGCAACCTGCCCGATACGCTGCGTTGCGCCTGCGGCGCGATGCTCACCCCCCGGCGCAACGGCGCGGCGGTGCTGTTGCTGGCCGCGGATGCGGGTGACCCCGGGCCTGAGCAGCCGGGCCACACCCAAGGCAGCCCCTCTGCACACATGCGCGCTGCCACCGCCGGCTCGAAAGCGGAGGCGGGCATAGCCCGCGCGCCTGAAAACCCCCAGGTGGCGGAATTGCTGCGCAGGGCGGATGCGGAGCAGAGCCCCGCCAAGCGCTACGCACTGTATCAACAGGCCCTGGCGCTGGATGGGGACAGCCTGGCCGCCAACCTGGCCCTGCTGCACCACGGCCGCCTGCACGAGGGCATCCGCCACCCCAATGACTACGGCATCTTCAAAGCCTACCTCTTCCACATCTACGAGCAGCCGGGCGACTACACCCCGCAGGCCCGCCAGGATAAGGCCCGTGAGTTTTTCGACCATCCCCTGCTACAAAAGGCGCTAAGCCTCAGTGCGGATGCCGATGCCACATTGGATGCCTACCTGCACCGCCTGGCGCGCGAGTACGTGCAGCTCTTTCTGCGTGGGCGCAACGCCATCAGCCACCACATCTTCGGTTTCTCCCGCGGGGAGCAGGATGTCGCCCGCACCTGCGCTTCCATTGTGGCCGCCATGCTTGATCGCATCGCCCAGGATGACTGCCTCACCCCGGATGAGCGCACCCGCCTGGCCGCCGCCCTGCGCGCCGTCTTCTGCGCCGAGTTCTCCGCCGGGGATGCAGCCCTGCAAAACGCCGGCGCGCCGGATGTCCCTCCCCGCCACTGGTGGCAGCGCCTGTAGGGGGCCTGGCATGGGGGGTCTCAAAGAGCATCCCTTTGCGTGCAGCCGTTCCCTTAAGGCACCTTCCTTTCGGCGCTTCGCGCCCCCTTCTCCAGATGAAGGCTGAAGAACGGCGGAGCCCCAAAGGGGCTGCCTTGAGGTGAAAACGAAACAAGGTAGCCCCCTTGCTTACAATAATGCGTCATGCTTCGGCCTTGCGCACAAAACGCCCGCTTTCGCAAAATCTCTGCGGAAAATGGCTGCAGGCACTGCCCGTAGCCATTGAAAGGATGGCGCTATGTTCCGTAAAAAGCTCCGCGCTATCCTCAGCGCCGTGGTGTTTGCCCTGGTATCCGCCATGTGCGTGGGCATGTTCTACCTGGCCGTAATCCTCGGCGAGACCCCGGCTCTGCCAGGCCCGGCCCCGGGCGAATCTGTTGTGCCTTCGGCCTTGCCCACTGCCGCGCCATCCCCTGCGCCCCTGCCCGGCGGCATGCTGCAAGGGGGCGATACTGCGACCCGGCAGGCGCTCTTTCCCGCACCGCTGGCCATTCTGCCCCAGGCGGATGGTTTTCAAGTCGTTTCGGCCATTGTGGAGGATATTGCTTCAAAAGATACCGATATACGCTGTCGAGTGGTCACCGTCGCCTATCAACATCCAAGTTTTTCAGGTGAAGTGGTGCTCATCTGCGCCACCCCGCCCGCCTACCTGGAGCGCTACGCCGGGGCGGATACGCACATCCTGGATCAGCCCGCCGCCCTGTTGGGCCTGCCCGCCTCCGCCCTGCGCCTGCCCGGGCGGGATGTGTGGGTCGCCCGATCCGGCCAGGCGATCTACGCCCTAGAGACCGCTGCCGACACCCTGGATATGGGCCTCGTTGCCGGGCGGGTCACTCTGTTCACACCGGGCCAGTAACTTACCGCGCACCCGCGCCAGCACCCGGTAGCCCGCCCGGCGCGTAAGCCCGTTCAGCGCCGCCGCATGCTGCACGCTCATCGCGCCTACCCAGTAATCGCGCGCGAACCCCTGCTCGCGCAGAGGGCACAGCCTCTCCAGCACCGCCTCCGCCGCCAGCTGATAGCCCCAGTACGCGGCCAGGCGCGTTTCAATGCGTCGCAAAAGCTCGTCGCGCCGGGCAACGGCCAACCCTACCGGGTCGCCCGGTTCGCTTGCGCCCGGCGTGCCCGGCAGCGGTGCGGATGTATCCGTGCCCACGTGCAGCGCCGCCTCGCGCTGGCGCTCCAGGCTGCGTACAATCTGGGCCAGTTTGCGGCACGTCTCCAGCACTTGTAGGGGCGTGGGGTTCTCCGTGGTTTTCTTTGCCGTTTCCTTCATTGCCTCTTTCCTTTCAGTGGGCATTCCCCTTCGGCGGCCGGCTGTGCCAAGCCCTCCACCCGCTTGTAGGCCCGCAAAACATCTTGCCGCCAGGCCGGGGTAGTCGTGCCGCCGTCTTCCAATATTTCCAGCAAGCGCGGGCTGCACCGCCAGGGCGCGCTTGCTATGCGCGTGCCATCCTCCAAATAGTGTTCAGGCCATCGCCTGCTGCTCTGGCACAGCGCGGCCATCTGCGCAAGGGTCAGTCCCCGGTTCTCGCGTACCCTGCGCATCCACATCCCCGTGGTCTCAATCATCTTGGGCATGGGCATCCTCCTTCTCCGCCAGGCGATGGCATTGCCGCAAAAAACGCCGGATGCAGTCCTCCCTCCGGTGATAGTCCCCCTCCAGCCGCCACAGTGCTTGCCCGGCAAACAGGCGTTCGCCGCACCCCGCGCACCGTGCCGCGCGCAAAGGGATAGCCTGGTAGTCCGCATCCAACGCCCGGACCGCACAGCCGTACGCCTCGTGCGCCCAGTCGCCCAGGGGCAATTCGTACACGGCCTCGCCCGCCTCAATATCGCCCCCGCACCCTCGGCACTGCCCCAGCACTGGCGCAATGGGGTAGGCCGCATGCAACGTGTGCCCATTTTCCAGTTGCAATGGATCCATAGCGCTCTCCTTCAATCTCATTTTTGAAACTATTCAATATAAACTGTCGTTTTTTGACGGAAAACTTTTTATTTTTCAATAAAAAGTCTCATTTTTGAGATTTTATCTCGTCCCTCAGTATAGCGTTCGGCTGGCAATGCGTCAATATGGTTTTCCACAAAATTGAGACAAAATTGCATAAAACTTCCTTAATTTGCGGAAAATAATTGCAAAATTGAGACTCTTGTGATTTAATGGATGGACATCCCCTACCCCCCGGCAAACAAAGGAGGCATACGATACCATGAAAGTACAGCTCGGCCCCCGCATCCGCGCCCGGCGCAAGGCGCTGGGCATCCCCGTGGATGACCTGGCTCAGAGCGTGGGCGTCTCTCGCGCCACCATGTACCGTTACGAAGTGGGCACGGCGCAGCCCCCCGCCACCATATTGCAGCCCCTGGCGCAAGCGCTGGATACCACGCCTGAGGCCCTGATGGATTGGCCCATGCCTCACCCGGATCTGGTTCCCCTGGATACCCTGCGCGTGCCCATTCTGGGGGATGTGGCCTGCGGCGATCCCATCTACGCCCCCGATCCGTTCGAGAGCTATGTGCAACTGGGCACGGCCGTCAAGTGCGACTTTGCCCTGCGCGCCAAGGGGGAGAGCATGACCGGCATTGGCATCCACGATGGCTGCCTGGTGCTCATCCGCAACCAGGCCGATGTGCGTGACGGCGAAGTGGCCGCCGTCAGTCTGGATGGCGAAGCCACGCTCAAGCGCGTGCGGCGTGTGCGCGGCGGGCTGACGCTGCTGCTGGCGGAAAACCCCGCCTACCCTCCCATCGTTGTGGGCAGCCCCGGGGAAACACGCGATGTGCGCATCCTAGGCAAGGCCGTGGCCTTTCTGTCGGATATCGTCTGAAGGACACACAGGCCCTCAAAGCAACCCCCTTGCCCTTTCGCGAGAAGGGCGGCAAAGGCGGGTGCCCGCCACCTTATCCGCGCCTGACCCCGGCCTGCCGGCGAAGCCCCCCTCCTCTTGCGCCAAGCTGTCAGCGCAAGTGCCTGTGGGCGCTGCCCCAGGGCGACAGCATTTATTTTTTTCGTATGACGAGGTAAAATGCAGCGGGAGGCGAGGGGAGATGTTGGAGGAATTGTGCGCAGGGGCAGGAAAAGTGAGTGAACCGCGACGGGA
>JAITTS010000062.1 GCA_031286995.1 Oscillospiraceae bacterium | reverse complement strand
TGACCTCGCAGTATTTGATTTTTTGTTTTCCCGCATACCGGGCATTTCTTGTCCGCGCTTTCTTTTATCTTTTTCATATCCTCATTATATCATTAAACTTTGTGCTTGTCCACTCCCGCTTGGCCTTTCTATGCCTTTTCGATGATTTCCCGGGTATCCCGCGCGATGGCCAGTTCCTCGTTGGTAGGCACCACCAGAATTTTCACCGCGCTGTCCGCTGTGGATATGTCGCCCACCGCGCCTGGTACGTTCTTGACCGGGTCGATCACCGCGCCCAGAAATTGCAAACCATCTGCGATGCGCGCGCGGGCGGCCGCGTCGTTTTCGCCGATGCCCGCGGTGAATACGATGGCATCCAGCCCGCCCATGGCCGCGGCGTACGCGCCGATGTACTTGCGCACGCGGTAATCAAATACCTGCAGGGCGCGCCTGGCGCTCTCATCCCCGCTGTGCGCGGCGGCGGTGATATCCCGCATGTCGCTGGTTTTGCCGGAAAGCCCCAGCAGGCCGGATTTTTTGTTGAGCAAATCCATCACCTGGGCGATGGTCAGGCCATCCCGATCCATCAAATATTGCACGATGGCCGGATCAATATCCCCGCTGCGTGTGCCCATCATCAGGCCCTCCAGCGGCGTCAGGCCCATAGATGTATCCACGCACTGCCCGTTCTTGACCGCGCTGAGCGAGCCGCCGTTGCCCAGGTGGCAGATCACCAGCTTCACCGCCCCGGCGGGACGGCCCAGATAGCCGGGGGCCAGGGCAGCCACGTAACGGTGGCTGGTGCCATGGAAGCCGTAGCGGCGCACCTTCAGGCGCGTGTAGCAATCGTAGGGCAGGGCGTACAAATAGGCCTGGGGCGGCATGGTCTGGTGAAAGGCCGTATCAAACACAGCAACCATGGGCGTGCCCGGCATGACGGCCTGGCAGGCCTCAATGCCCATGATGTTGGCGGGGTTGTGCAGGGGGGCCAGGGGTACGTTTTCGCGGATGGCGGCCATCACCGCCTCATCTATGCGTACGGAAGCGGAAAACTTTTCACCCCCGTGCACCACGCGGTGCCCCACCGCGCCGATCTCATCCATGCCGCGCACCGCGCCGTACTCGGGATCGGTCAATGCGGCCAGCACCGCCTGTATCGCACCCACGTGGTCGCTGATATCTTTTTCTACGGTCAGGGTTTTGCCACGGGCCTTCTGCACCAGGGATGTACCGGGGATGCCGATGCGCTCCACCTGCCCCTTGGCCAGCGCCTGCTCATCCCGCGTGTCGATGAGTTGATACTTGATGGATGAGGAACCTGCGTTGATGATCAATACGTGCATGTGCAAACTCCTTCCGAAAATGAGCCTTGGCTGAGATCAGCCCTGGGCCTTGACTGCGGCAATGGCCACCACGGATACAATATCCTCCACCGAACACCCGCGCGAGAGGTCGTTGACCGGTTTGGCCAGGCCCTGAATGATGGGGCCTACGGCCTGCGCCCCGGCCAGGCGCTGTACCAGTTTGTAACCGATATTGCCCGCCTGCAGATCCGGGAAGATCAACACGTTGGCCTGCCCCGCCACGGGACTGTCGGGGCTTTTAAGCTTGCCCACGGATGCCACCAGGGCCGCATCCGCCTGCAGTTCGCCATCTATGGCCAGATCCGGCGCGGCCTCTTTTGCCAGGCGCGCTGCATCCTGCACCTTGGTGACCAAATCGTGTTTGGCTGAACCCTTGGTGGAGAAGGAGAGCAGCGCCACCTTGGGCTCAAGATCCGCCAGTTCCCTGCCCGTGCGCGCGGAGGAAACCGCGATGGCCGCCAGCTCTTCTGCCGTGGGGTTGGGGATGACCGCGCAGTCGCCGAAGACCAGCACGCCGTTCTGGCCATAGCTGGTATCCGGACACTCCATCAGAAAACAAGACGACACCACACGGATGCCCGGCGCGGTCTTGATGATCTGCAGCGCGGGGCGCAGCACATCCCCGGTGGTGTTGATGGCGCCGGCCACCAGGCCATCCGCGTCGCCCAGCTTCAGGGCCATGGTGCCAAAGTACAGTGTGTTGCCGGTTACCAAGGCCGTGGCCTGATCCGGGGTCATGCCCTTATCCTTGCGTAGCTCGTACAAGCCGGCCGCGTAGCCGGCGGTCTTGCCGTCTGTGGCCGGGTCGCGCACGGTCACGCCGGATAAATCCACACCCAGGCCCGCGGCCTGATCCGCGATGGCGCGGGTGTCGCCTATCAAAATGACATCCGCAATGCCCTGGGCTGCGATTTTCGCGGCGGCTTGCACGGTGCGCGTCTCCGTGCCCTCAGGCAGGACGATGCGCTTGCGGTTCTTGATGGCTTTGGCCTTGATCTGGTCGATCACACCCATTTGCAAATCCTCCTTAACGTGTTACACTGAGGCGGACGGGGCGCGCCCCGGCGATTTTTCTTACGAATATTAATTATACAGGAATCGGCGGCGTTTGAAAAGCGTTTTGCGGGGCATTTTCGCTTTCCGCCCCGTAGGAGGCGCCATGAACGTGTGCGGGGTTATCTGCGAGTACAATCCCTTTCACAACGGCCATGCGCTGCACCTGGCCGAGGCCAGGCGGCTGAGCGGCGCGGATTACCTGGTGTGCGCCATGAGCGGGCCTTTCACCCAGCGCGGCGATGCGGCCCGGCTGGATAAATGGATGCGCGCGCGCATGGCGCTGCTCTGCGGCGCGGATGTGGTGGTGGAGCTGCCCACGCTATACGCCGTGCGCCCGGCGGAGGACTTTGCCCGCGCCGGGGTGGCGTTGCTGCGCGCCCTGGGGGCCACGCACCTGGCCTTCGGCGCGGAGTGCGCGGATTTGGGCGCGCTGCAAGCGGCCGCCGCGCTCTTGGATGCGGAGGATGAAGCCCTATCCCAACAGACCCGCGCGGGGTTGGCGCAAGGCATGTGTCACGCCCGGGCGCGCGGGCAAGCGCTGGCGGCAGCCCTGCCTAGTGCGGATATCAACCAGCCGAACAACGCGCTGGGCGTGGCCTATTTGCGCGCCTTGGCCGAAGTGGGGGTACCCATGATTCCGGTGCTCGTGCCCCGGCGGGGCGCGGGGTACCTGGATGAGCGCCTGCAGCCCTTTGCGTCTGCCACGGCCTGCCGTGCGGCCATGGATGCTGGGCAGTGGGATGCCTTGGCCCGGGCCATGCCCGAAGCGGCCCACGCGCTGCTGCTGGCCGCGCGGGATGCGGGCGGTCTGCACGCGCCCGCCGGGCTGGATGCGGCGCTGCTGGGCCGTCTGCGGGTCATGACCGTACAGGAGGGGGCGGCTCTTTGCGGCGTGGGCGAGGGCTTGGAATCGCGTCTGCTGCGGGCCGCGCGAAAGGCAGGCAGCCGGCAGGCCCTGCTGACCGAAATGAAGTGTAAGCGATACACCCGGGCCAGGCTTTCCCGGGTGCTGACCGCCGCTCTGCTGGGGATGCACCAATCCCTCGCCGGCGCGTATCCGGCCCCGCCCTACGCCAGGCTGCTCGGTTTGCGCAAGCATGCGTCTGCCTTGGTGCGCGGCTGGCAGCGTGGCGCCGGCGTGCCCGTCATCACCCGCGGCGCGGATGCCCGCGTGGCGCGCTGCCCGGTGTTCGCGCTGGATGTGCGCGCAGGCGACCTGTGGGCGCTGGGCTGCACGGGGGAAGCGCAAAGAGCCGCCCGGCAGGATTACACCCAGAGGCCGGTCATCATCTGAAGCCCGGATGCGTATGCTCCCCCGGAGGGGATGGCATGGCCGCGATGGGGGCAGGGCTGCTGCTGACGCTGATGCTGGGATACCCTGCGCAGGCGCTGGATGCGGCGCGGCAGGCGCTGACCGCCTGGGCGCTCTCCGTAGCCCCGGCGCTGTTACCCTACCTGGTTTGCTGCCAAATGCTGTGGGCGGGCGGACTGCCCGGGAGACTGGGCAAGTATTTTCGCCGCCCCATGGCCGCGCTGCTGGGTTGCCCGGGTGAGGCGGGGCCTCTGGCGCTGCTGGCGTGGCTGGGCGGCTCGCCCGCCGGGGCGCGCCTGATCATTCAGGCGCGGGATCAGGGCCAGCTCACCCTTCGCCAGGGTGAACGCTTGGCCTTTTTGACCGGCACCATGAGCCCCATGTTTTTGCTGGCCACGCTGCCCGGCTGGGCGGGGTTGCCGCATGCAGGGGGAGTGTTGTTGCTTGCACACTGGCTGGGCGCGGCGTTGGCGGGGGTTGGGTTGGGCCGCGTTGTGCCGTTCTCCCGCAGCGACGGCGCAGCGGCGCCCCCACGCGCAATGGCCTTACCCGCGTCAAAGCCGCCGCAGCCTGCCGCCCGCCCTGCGGTCGCACCGCCTATCATGGCCGCGGTACAAGCCTGCCTCACCGTGGGCGCGTGCATGGCGGTGTTTGGTGTGGTGGCGCAAATGGCGCGTTGCCTGCTGCCGGGGCTGCCCCCGGCGATGGCCGCGGGGCTGCACGCCCTGCTGGAGGTGGCGGGGGGCGCCAAAGCGCTGGCGGCGCTACCCTTGCCGCCCAGGACGCGCCTGGCTGCGCTGGCCGGGGCGTGTTCCTTCGGCGGGTTCTCAATCTTATCACAGAACGCGGCGTTCCTGAAACCCGCGGGCGTGCGGATAGGGGCTTTGCTGGCGATGCGCTGCTGTCACGCGTTGGCGGCGACGGGCATCGCGTGGGCGCTCTGCTAGCTCTTTCTGTTGGATATGAACAGGCTGATCAAAATCAGCGCGCCGCCCACCCATTGCAGAGGATAGAGCCGCTCGCCCAGCAACAGCATGCCGCCGATGACCGCGGCGATGGGGTTGATGTTGATGAACAGCGCGGCCGTGGCGGGTTCCACCGCGCTGAGTGCCTCCGCATACAAAAAGTAGCATAGACCGGAACAGATGAGCGCCAAGGCGGCCACGCACGCCCACGCCGCCAGCGGCACGGGCACCCATTGCGCCCGCTCCATCAGGGCGAAGGGCAGCAACGTCACCGCCGCAAACACGGATTGCCAGGTGGTCAGCCGCAAACTGGCATATTTGCCCCTCAGCCCGCTGTTAATCTGGATGTAGGCTACCCAGCTCAGGCAGCAGCCCAAGATCAGCAGGTTGCCCTTCAGGCTGCCCGTGCCCTCCAGGCCCTTGCCGCCGAAGGCGATCACAAAGAACACCCCGGCCAGGGAGACCAGCACACACGCCCAGTGCAGGCCGCCCGCGCGTTTGCGGCGGAAGACGGCTTCATAAAGCAGCGAGAATACGGGCACCGAGGCCAAAATTAACGAGGCGGTGGAGGCGGTGGTGTACACCATGCCCGTGTACTCAAAATAGTAATACACCGTAATGCCCACCAGGGCCGATAGCGCGGCGGCCGGCCAATCCGCCCTGGCGATGGCGAGTGTCTTATCCCGCGCCAGGGTCAAAGGAACCATCACCGCCACGGTGATCACGTAGCGGGCAAAGGCCAGCGTCATGGGCGGCATGCCCGCATCCAGCGCGAACTTGGATGCGATGAAAGAAAGTCCCCAGAACACATTCACAAGCGTCAGGGCTGTCAAGCCAAAAGTCCGGGATCGCCGGGGTGGGGCAACCTGCATGGGAATCCTTCCTTTCTCAGGGAAAAACATGCCTTGATTATACGCTATGGTTTCGACAATTACCAGCGAAAAGGAGGTTGCCGGACATCCCCTTCTTTCAATCAGAGCTTCTTTCAAAATAAAGTTTCTTTCAAAAAAATTTGCTTGACAACATTTGAAAAACATGATAATTTGTTATAGTTAGGCAGCAAAAGGCGCGTAGAATTCTTAACAGAATTTTGCGCGCTTTTTGTAACCGGCGCAGTTTTCAGGTACCTTTCCTGCATAAAGAGTCCGCCGTTACCTACATTTTTTTAAAGGAGAGATACTTATGGAAACAATCCAAAACCCAGATCTGGTTTCTATCATGCTGAAAGAGCCGATTCGCAAATTACTGCCCAAGTTCGCTATACCTTGCATCGTATCCCTCATCATCTCCTGCTTGTATAATATTGTTGACCAGATATTCGTGGGGCAGGGGATCGGCTATCTCGGCAATGCCGCTACGGGCATTATTTTCCCGATAACCGTTGTAGGCTGGGGCCTGAGCCTGTTGTTTGGCGACGGGGGCGCGGCGTTTTTAAGCCTGAGTCAGGGCGCGGGCGACACGAAACGCGCGGGAGAGTCCGTTGCAAACAGCGTGTTGTTCTCGTTTCTGACAGGCGTGGTGCTGGTGATCGCCTCCTATCTTGCGGGCGACGGTCTGTTCTACGCACTCGGCGCAACAGACGCGACAATTGGGCTTGCCCGGGATTATGGCTATATCATCTTTGCGGGAATACCAATCGCGCTTGCCGGACAGACGCTTATCTCCATCATCCGCGCTGATGGAAGCCCGAAATATGCCATGTTCACCATGCTCGTTGGCTGTATTCTGAACATCATCTTTGACCCGGTTACAATTTTCGCTTGGGGCTGGGGCATTCAAGGCGCGGCTTACGCCACGATTTTTGGGCAATTCGTCAGTTTCATACTGGCGGCGGCATATCTTGCCCGGGGCAAGACGTTTCGCGTCAAACTTGCGGATTTCAAACCGAGTTGGGGCATTTTGCGCCAGATCATGCCCTTGGGTGGCTCCAGCTTTCTTACGCAGATTTCCATCGTTATCGTGACTGTGGTTAACAACAAACTGCTTGTTTCCTACGGTGCGATGTCAGAGTTCGGCGCGGATATTCCGCTGGCGGCTTTCGTGGTCATCATGAAACTGTTTCAAATCGTACTGAATATCGCTATCGGCATAGCGGCGGGCGCGCAACCAATTATTGGATATAATTATGGCGCGAAGCGTTACGACCGCGTGAAAGAGACGTTCAAATATGTCATGCTTTCGACGCTTGCCATCACGCTGATTGCGACCGCGCTGTTTGAGATTTTTCCTTACGCTTTTATCGCGCTGTTCGGTGCGCAGAGCGAACTGTACACGGCGTTCGCCGTGAACTGCCTGCGAATTTATTTATCGTTGCTTGTCCTTACGTGCTTGCAAAAAGCGGCGGCAATCTTTATGCAGTCCATTGGCAAGGCGAAGGCGGCGATATCTCTGTCGCTCTTGCGTGATGTGATTTTTCTCATTATATTTTCGTTCATTCTGCCTGTGTATTTCGGTGTGACGGGTATATTCTGGGCGGCCCCCGCCGCGGATGCGCTCGCGATGGCGGTGACGGCGGTCGTGGCCGCCCGCGTGTGGAAGCAGCTTGGTAGGGCCGCTTCGGGGCTTTAGGCGCTTACGGCATAAGCCCTTCAGTTCCCGCTTGTATCCTCGAAAGCGGGCGCGGGGCGCTGCACGCCGCTTGACAAACGCGCGTTTTCTTTCTACAATTGTTGTATGGATACATGATAGACGACCCGGGGTTGCCCACAGCGGCCCTGCCCGAGGGAGGTGCGGCCCGTGCGCACACGCGACACGGATATGCTGGAGGAAGACTTGGATCTGTATGATGAGCCTCGCCCGGGCTTTCGCATAGCGGCCGGCGCGTTCGATTTTTTGGGCGTCATCGCCTGCACGCTGCTCATCGTGGCGCTTATGGCCATTATGGGCAACCTGTTCACCTGGTTGCGGCAAGATCTGAACACCACCCTGGCCGGGTTGGGGCGCAACATCAACGAGGCTGTGGTGGTGGATGCGCACCGCAACCAATAGCGCTCTCCTCCTCATCTGCGGCGCAATTTTTCGCGCGTTTCGGTCAGACTAAGCGCGTACATTTCGCGTCCAAGGAGGCAGCATGAGCACGGCCATGGAGAAGTACCGGGATGCCTGCGCCAGGTTTTTTGCAGACATCTATGTGGGCGAAAACCGCGTACTGGTCTTTGGGGAAGGCCCGGTTCACCCCCGGCTGATGCTCATTGGCGAGGCCCCCGGCGAGCAAGAAGCCCTGGCCGGACGGCCCTTTGTGGGCCGTGCGGGCAAAAATTTGGATGGTTTTTTGGCCGCGCTGGGCCTCGCGCGCGGCCAGCTTTACATCACCAATGCGGTCAAGATGCGCCCCACCAAGGTAGGCCCGGGCGGCCGCGTATCCAACCGCCCGCCCACCAAGGAAGAGATCGCGCTCTTTCAGCCCTGGCTGGATAAAGAGATCGCCCTCGTCAAACCCCAGGCCCTTGTGACCTTGGGCAACGTGGCCTTGGCCGCCCTGACTGGCCGCGCGCTGGCCATCGGCCAAGCTCACGGCAAGTGGCTGCCGCCGGATCGGCACAGCGCGCCCCTCTTTCCCCTGTACCACCCGGCCAGCGTGCTCTACAACCCCGCCTTGGGCGCCGCTTACGCGGGCGATCTGGCCGCCTTGGCTGAAAGCCTGCGTACACAGGCGCTCTAGCCAGACATTTGGACGCCAAGTATGTATCGTTCAAACATTTTCTCTGTACAACCACATCCGCCTCGGATACACTGTGTATAGACCGAGGAAGGAGACTGATTTGATATGTTGGCCTTTATCGCGGATAATCTGGTCATCCTGGTGTGCGTGCTGGCGGGCATGGCCCTTGTGACGCTGGAGGTTTTTTTGCCGGGGTTTGGCCTGCCGGGCATATCCGGCATCGTCCTGTTGCTGCTGGCCATGGGGCTGACAGCGGCCAGGTACGGCGGCGTCGCAGCGCTGGGGCTTTTCTTCGCCGTGGCGGCCATCCTGGCCATCGTGGTCTCCGCGTCCCTCAAGTCCGCCGCGCGGGGCGGGCTCTCCCGATCCAGGTTCGTGCTCAGCGACGTGAATGCGCCGGATGAGGACGCGCTATCCGCCGAGGATATGCAGGCGCTGCTGGGCAGGCAGGGCAAGGCGCTGACCGTGTTGCGGCCTGTGGGCATCGCAGATTTTGACGGCGTGCGCCTGAATGTGGTGACAGAGGGCGACTACTTAAGCCAGGATGAAGCCGTGGTCATCGTGCGCACAGAGGGTAGCCGCATCGTGGTGCGCAAGGTGTAGATAGTAAGAGCGCTATCTAAGAAATAAGGAGGGATCTGTTTATGGAAGGATTCGCATTCATCATTGTGGCATTTGTGGTCATCGTGGCAATTGTCGTGTTTCTCACCTTCGTGCCCCTGGGGCTGTGGATTTCGGCCCTGGCATCCGGCGTGCGGGTGAGCATCGGCGCGCTGATGGGCATGCGCATCCGCCGGGTGTCCCCAGGCCGCATCGTCTACCCCATGATCAAGGCCACCAAGGCGGGCCTGACCGTGCAGATGGGCAAGCTGGAGGCCCACTACCTGGCCGGCGGCAACGTGGATAGGGTGATTAACGCCCTGATCGCCGCCCGCGGCGCAAACATGGATTTGGTGTTTGAAAAAGCCAGCGCCATCGACCTGGCGGGCCGCGACGTGTTGCAGGCCGTGCAGATGAGCGTCAACCCCAAGGTAATTGAGACCCCGGTGGTGGCGGCCATTGCCAAGGATGGCATTGAGCTGCGGGCCAAGGCTCGCGTCACCGTGCGCACCAACATTGAGCGCCTGGTGGGCGGCGCGGGGGAAGAGACCGTGATCGCCCGCGTAGGCGAGGGTATCGTCACCACCGTAGGCTCCGCCGAGACCCACAAATCCGTGTTGGAGAACCCCGACCTCATCAGCCGAACCGTGCTGAGCAAGGGCCTGGATGCGGGTACAGCCTTTGAGATACTTTCCATCGACATTGCGGATGTGGATGTGGGCCGCAACATCGGCGCGCAGTTGCAGACCGACCAGGCAGCGGCTGACCTGCGCATTGCCCAGGCCAAAGCGGAAGAGCGCCGCGCCATGGCCGTGGCCCACGAGCAAGAGATGCGCGCCGAAACCCAAGAGATGCGTGCCAAGGTGGTGGCATCTGAGGCCGAAGTGCCCCTGGCCATGGCGGCGGCCCTGCGGGAGGGCAAGCTGGGCGTGATGGAGTATTATCAGTTGCAGAACACCATCGCCGACACCACCATGCGCGAGGGCATCGCCCACGCCAGCAGGCCGGATGAGGCGGGCGACAACTCGACGTCCAGAAAGTAGGCTGTTTATGGAAGGATTGCTGGTTGTCGCGCTGATCGTTTGGAGCATCGCGCGCAGCATCAAAAAAGCGCAGCAGCGTGCGGCGGGCCAGCCCAAAAGCACCTCTGTGCCCGCCCCCGCGCCACAGCCCGTGCGGCGCAGTGATTCGCCCTGGGCGCAGATGATGGGCACGGGCGGATCCCTCCTTACCGAAATGCTGGAGCGCGCCGAAAAGGCGCAAGCAAGGCCTGATGCGCATCCCACCGAAGCAAAGCGCGCGCCAGATGACGAAGGCGCCGCCACAGAGGGCACGCCGCGCAAGCCCATCGTGCTGCGCCGCGCGCCCGGCACCCTGCAAGCACCCCAACAGCCGCAAGGTGTCACCAAATTCATCCCTACCGACTATGCCAGCCCCGAGGGCGTGGATGCTTGCCACGAGGACATGCTGAATGCCCCGGTCGCTGCCGCGCCATCGACCTCCGCCGCATCCTTGCCGGGCTTGGCCCTGCGCCTGGATGCGCCTGCCCTGGTGCAGGCCGTCATCCTCAGCGAGGTACTCACCCGGCCCGCGCAGCGCAGAAGGGGCGGGGCATGAACGAAACGCCCATCCCTGTAGTCATTGCAGATGATGAGCCGGGCATGCGCCTGGTGATGCAAAAGGTGCTGCGTAGCCTGCCGGATTTTGCCCTGGCCGCCGAAGCGGCGGATGGCCCATGCTTGGTGGATGCCGTGGAGAGGCTGCGCCCCCGCCTGGTGTTTCTGGATGTGGAGATGCCCGGCATGGACGGCGTGGAGTGTGCCCGGTTAATACAGGATATCGATCCCTCCATCCTGCTGATCTTCGCCACCGCCCATGCGGAGTACATGGCCCAGGCTTTCGAGGTCTACGCTTTCGATTACCTGCTCAAACCCTTTAAGCTGGAACGGGTGCAGCAAACCCTGTCCCGCGCGCGGGATATGTTGCGCCTGCGTGAGGCGGGGGATAGCGCGGCCAGGCCCTTGCCCGCCGCACCCCCGCCAAAACCCTTGGGCAGGCTGATGCTGCACCACCGCGAGGGCGTGCAGTTCTTGAACATGCAGGATATTCTGCTGGTGCAGCGCGAGGATAGGGCCACCGTGCTCTACACCGCCCAGGGCGGGCGCTATGTCACCAGCGACACCCTGGGCGATATTGAGGCGCGGCTTGATGCTACGCTCTTTTTCCGTTGCCACAAGTCGTACATCATCAACCTGCAGCACGTGGACAATATTACGCCCTACGGCAGGTGGACGTACATCGTGCGCCTGCGCGGCACCCAGCACGACGCGCTGATTACGCATGAACGCTATGCGGATCTGGAGAAGCGGTTCGCATAAGAGAGAACACGCATCATATATATCGGCGCGCGGCGATGCAAGCGCGCTTTTTCGTTTTTTACGCTTTTGTGGCGGCGTTCTTCAGGTACAGCCACAGCCCCGCGATCACCAGCGCGCCCCCAGTCAGCATGGGCCAGCCCACCCGCTCGCCAAAGAGCAGCAACGCAAACACCCCCGCGCCGATGGGCTCCCCCAGCAGAGCGAAAGATACCACATCCGCGCTCACAAAGCCCAAGGCATAGGTAAACAGCGCATGGCCGCCCAGCGTGCACAGCAAAATGAGCAGGCCAATGGGCAGCAGCGCGGGCACGGGCGCGGCAAAACCGCCCATCAGCGGCGCCAGCAGCGCCAGCAACAGGGCGGTACAGGTGTATACACACACCATGTACCCCAGAGGCGGCGCGTGGCGGCGCACCGCCCGGCCGCACAGCCAGTGCCCGGCCATGGTCACCGCCCCGCCCAGTGCCAGCAAATCGCCTACCGCATTCCCGGCCTGGCCGGCCATGGAGAGAAGGCCGATGCCCAGAGCGCCCGCCACAGCGAGCACCGCGCCTGGTATGGCGCGCCGAGGCACGCGCTCGCCCAGACACAGGCCGGAGAACAGCGCCACAAACAGGGGTTGCGTGCACACCAGAGCCACGGAGGCAAAGGTGCTGGTCTTTTGCAGGGATGTCATCCAAGCTGCGTAGTGCAGCGCCAAAAACACGGCGGCCAGCAGGCACAACAGCGCATCTTGCCGGGGTAGGCGCGCCATGGCCGCGAGCTCGCCCTTGCGCCAAGCGGGTACGCACAGAACCGCGGCCGTCACCGACATACGTAAAAAGGCCACGCTGACCGGGGTAGCCCCGGCCAGCAACGCCAGCTTGACCAACGGCCCGCTGACGGAGACACCCGCAACGCCCAAGAGCACCAGCAGCGCGGCGCGGTTCTTCTGCATAGCGCTAAATATTCGTATCGCCCGTATCGTCGGTTTCGGTTGCCGCCGGCTCGTCGCTCTCCGGCTGCTCTTCCTCCGGCGCGGCTCGGGTGACGCTGACCACCTGGCTGCCCTCGGCCAACCGCATCAGGCGCACGCCTTGGGTAGCACGGCTGAAGCAGGATATATCCTGCGCAGGCATGCGGATGATGGTGCCGTCATCCGTGATGAGCATCAAATCCTCATCCTCGTAGATGAGCAGCTGTGCGGCCATTTCCCCGGTCTTTTCCGTCAGGCGCATAGCGTGCACACCCTTGCCCCCGCGGCTCTGCAGGCGATAGGCATCCATCTCTGTACGCTTGCCGTAGCCGCCTGCGGTAATGGCCAGCACGCGCGCCCCATCCTCCACCAGGCACAGGCCCACCACCGCGTCGCCCCGGCCCAGCCTGATGCCCCGCACGCCCGTGCTGATGCGGCCCATACTGCGTATCTCATCTTCGGGGAAGCGTATGCACATGCCCTGGCGGGTGCCCAGGAGCAATTCGCGCCGGCCGTCGGTCAGTTCCACGCCGATCAGTTCGTCATCCTCGCGCAGCACCACGGCGATCAGGCCGGATTTGCGCAGGTTTTCAAAGGCATCCAGCGGTGTCTTTTTCACAACGCCGCTGCGCGTGGCCATCAGCAGGTAACGCCCCGCCGCATCCGCGGGGATGGGGATCATGGCCGTCACCTTTTCGCCGCCCGCCAACTGCAGCAGGTTGACGATGGCCATACCGCGCGCTACGCGGCTTGCCTCGGGTATCTCGTAGCACTTGATGCTGTAAACCCGTCCTCGGTTGGTGAAGAACATCAGTTCATCATGGGTGGATGTGACGTAGAGCCGCTCCACATAATCCTCATCCCGGGTGGTCATGGCGGCGACGCCCTTGCCGCCGCGGTTCTGGCTGCGATAAGTGCCCAGGGGCAGACGCTTGACGTAGCCGAAGTGCGTCAGCGTCACCACCATATCCCCTTCCTGCACCAAGGCGGCGGGGTCTATCTCACCCTCCATGGCGGTCAGCTCGCTGCGGCGGGGATCGGCGTACTTGCGCCGCACCTCCAGCAGTTCCTCGCGGATGATGGCCAACACCAGGGCCTCATCATCCAGCACCCGGCGCAGGTGGGCGATGGTCTTGCGCAACTCGTCGTATTCCTCTTGCAGGCGCTCGCGCTCCAGGCCGGTCAGGCGCGCCAGGCGCATATCCAGAATGGCCTGGGCCTGCTTTTCTGTAAAGCCGAAGTCCACCATCAAACGTTCGCGGGCCAAGCGCGTATCTTGGCTCTCGCGAATGGTGCGCACAATGGCGTCGATGTGGTCAAGCGCCTTGAGCAAGCCTTCCAGAATGTGCGCGCGGGCCTCGGCCTTCTCCAGCTCGTAGCGGCAGCGGCGGGTGATCACATCCTTCTGGTGCGCCAGGTAGTGAAACAGCATTTGGTGCAGCGAGAGCACGCGCGGCTCCCCATCCACCAATGCCAGCATGATAGCCCCGAAGGATTCCTGCAGCTGCGTGTGCTTGTAGAGGTAGTTGAGCACCACTGCGGCGTTGACATCCTTCTTCAGCTCAATGACGATGCGCATGCCATCCCTGTCGGATTCGTCGCGTATATCGGATATGCCCTCCAGCCGCTTTTCCTGCACCAACTCGGCGATCTTTTCGATGAGCCGGGCTTTGTTGACCATGTAGGGGATCTCCGTCACCACGATGCGCGAACGGTTGGCCGCCATGGGCTCGATATCCGTTTTTGCG
>JAITTS010000185.1 GCA_031286995.1 Oscillospiraceae bacterium | reverse complement strand
AACGGCAAGACCACCACCACCACCTTGGTGGGCGAAATCTGCAAAAACGCCGGGCGGCTCACCTGGGTGGCGGGCAATATCGGCCTTCCCCTGACGGCCGTTGCCGGCCAGACTCATCCGGAGGATGTGGTGGTGGTTGAGGTATCCTCCTTTCAGTGCGAAAGCCTGGATACTTTTCAGCCCGATGTGGCGGCCGTGCTCAACATCACGGAAGATCATCTGAACCGCCACGGCGCCATGTGCGCATACATCGCCATGAAGCGGCGTATTTTTGAAAAGCAGACGGATACCCAGGTGGCCGTACTCAACTGGGATGACCCCGTATGCCGCGACATGGCCGCGGGCCTGGCGGCGCGCGTCATGTGGTTCTCGCGCAGACAGGCTGTGCCCGAGGGCGCCTTTTTGCAGAATGAAGAGGTGATGGTGGCCATGGATGGCGCCCCGCCGCGTGCCCTGTGCCGGGCGGATGAGATCAAGATACCCGGCGCCCACAACCTGGAGAATGCCCTGGCGGCGGCGGTCATGACCGCTGCGCTCGGCGTGCCGTTGCCGGTCATACGCCACACGCTGCGCACCTTTCTCGGCGTGGAGCATCGCATTGAGTTCGTGCGGGAGTTGGATGGCGTGCGCTACATCAATGACAGCAAGGGCACCAATGTGGATGCCACACTCAAAGCCGTAGAGGCCATGCGCGCGCCCACCGTGCTCTTGGCGGGGGGCAGTGACAAGGGTGTGGATTTCGCGCCCCTGGCCCAAGGCATTCTGGCCCAACCGCTCATACGCCACGTGGTGCTCATCGGTGCCACGGCGCAAAAGATAGCCGCCGCCCTGGATAACGCGGGGTACAAAAGTTACGAGCACGCAGGATCTGATATGGCGCGTGCCGTAGACGCATGCAGAGCGCTGGCCGGCCCCGGCTGGAATGTGCTGCTCTCGCCCGCCTGCGCCAGCTTTGACATGTTCAAAGATTTTGAGCACCGGGGCGAGGTATTCAAGCAGTTGGTGCAAGGCCTGCGCTGACCTGCCCCGGATGCCCCAGGGGAGGGAAAGGCCATGACCTTGGCGCGCGTCTTTGCCCCGCGCGGATCAAGCGGCGCCCGGCGGCCGGTGGAGCGCGCCGTGGTAGCGCTGATGGCGATGCTGCTGCTTGCGGGTCTGGTGGTGCTCTTCAGCGCTACCTACTATGCCGCGCAGGATCGCGGGGATGCGCTCTCTGCGGTGAAGAAGCAGCTGGCGGGCATCGCCCTGGGGGCGATTGCCTGTTTTGCCTGCGCGCAGGTGCCGCACAGGGTTTACCGCGATCCCAGGCTGATCATCGCGCTGCTGGTGTGCAGCGTGGGGCTGCTGGCGCTGGTGCTGGTGCCCGGCGTGGGCGTGGTGGTCAATGGCTCGCGCCGCTGGCTTTCCCTGGCCGGGGTCAGCTTTCAGCCTTCGGAGCTCGCCAAGTTCGCCATGGTTCTCTACATGGCTGCGGCCCTTTCCGGCCGGGGTGAACGCGTGCGCCGCTTATTTACGGGCATACTGCCCCTGCTGGCGGTGCCAGGCCTGCTGTTTCTGCTCATTCTGCAGCAACCCAACCTCTCCACTGGCGGCAGCGTGGTGATTGTGGCCATTTTGATGGTGGCTATGGCTGGCGCGCGCTGGCCTCACATGGGTCTGCTGGGCTTATCCGGCGCGCTGGTGGGCGCGGCTTATGCCTGGAGCGCGCCCTACCGCCGCGAGCGCCTGCTCTCCTTTCGTGATCCCTTCGCCAAAATGAGCGACGAGGGCTACCAGCTCTCACAGTCGCTCATCGCCTTTGGCTCCGGCGGAATCTTCGGCCAGGGCCTGGGCGCGGGGCGGCAAAAGTTCGCCTATCTGCCCTACCCGGAGTCGGATTTTATTTTTGCCATCGTGGGTGAAGACTTCGGTTGGGTGGGCAGCGTAGCGGTCATTCTGCTCTTCTGCACCTTTCTCTTCGTGGGCCTGCGGGTGGCCGTCCGCTGCCCGGATCACCATGGGTGTCTGTTGGCTGCGGGTGTCACCAGCATGATAGGTGTGCAGGCCTTCATCAACATCGGTGTGGTGGTGGGCATATTGCCCACAACTGGCCTTCCATTGCCCTTCTTCAGTGCGGGGGGTACATCCATCAGCATCATGATGGCCGCTGTGGGTGTGTTGCTCAGCGTGTCGCGCAGCGCGGATCGCTTCGGCTGAAGCACCCGCCCCGCCTTTTCCGCACCTCCCATTCCTTCCTGCATAGAGTGGGCAGTGGAAGTAAAGGTGGGGGGTGTGCGCATGCATTTTGACATGCGGGGGGGACACCGTCTGGAAGGAGCTGTTGCCATCCACAGCGCCAAGAACGCCGTGCTGCCCATCCTGGCGGCCAGCATCCTGGCGGATGATCCGGTGACGATACTGGATTGCCCACGCATCAGCGACGCACAGAACATGCTGCGCATCGTGGAGGAGTTGGGCTGCGGCGTGCGGCATGCGGGCGGTGGTACGGTGATAGACGCCTCCGCCATGTCCAGTTGGTCTATACCGGATTGGCTGGCCAAAAAGCTGCGCTCATCCATCTTCATCATGGGGCCCATCCTGGGCAAGTGCCGCAAAGCCATGGTGACGCACCCGGGTGGTTGCGAAATCGGCATGCGACCCATTGATTTGCACATACGGGGCCTCAGCGCCCTGGGCGTGGTCTTTGAAGAGGATGGGGAACGCATACGCTGCGACGGCGGCGCCATGCGCGGCGGGGAAGTGCACTTCGATTACCCCAGCGTAGGCGCTACGGAGAACGTGATGATGGCCGCCGCGCTTATCCCCGGTGATACCACCATCCACAACGCCGCCAAGGAACCGGAGATCGTGGATCTGCAGCGGTTCATGAACGCCATGGGGGCCCGGATACGCGGCGCCGGCACGCACACCATCACCGTTGAGGGCGTCAAACGCCTGCGGGGCGTATCCTACCGGCCCATGTTCGACCGCATCGTGGCGGGCACCTTGCTGGCCGCCGGGGCCATCACCGGCGGAGAATTGCAGCTTGACAACACCCGCATGCAGGAATTGGTAGCCGTTACCGCGAAACTTCGGGATATGGGGTGCGATATCGCAGCCACGGCGGGGGGTATTCACCTGCGCGCACCCAAGCGGTTGCAAACTTTCGGCCAGTTGCAGACCCAGCCCCATCCGGGCTTTCCCACGGATATGCAGGTGCAGATGCTGGCGCTCTCTACGGTGGCCGCAGGCACATCCATCGTGACGGAGAACGTGTTTGAGAACCGCTTTGCCCACGCGGCGGATTTGAACCGTATGGGCGCGGATATCGTGGTGCACGGCCGCACCGCCGTGGTGAGGGGGGTAGAGCGCCTGCACGGCGCTAGCGTGCAGGCCAGAGATTTGCGCGGCGGCGCGGCCTTGGTGCTGGCCGGCTTGGCCGCCCACGACACCACGCGCATCGCACGGGTGGACCTGATAGACCGGGGCTACGAGGCCCTGGAGGATACGCTGACCAGCCTGGGGGCGGATATACGGCGGGTAAAGGGTTAGCCCACCCCCGGACCGCAGGCGGTGCGGAAGGGGAGTGCAGGGCCATGCAGCGGCGTACAGGGCAGGGGGCACGGCACGCCGGGCGCAGGGGTGTGCTGGCGGTGCTGGTCACGGCTGTGTTGGGCATTTTTTTGCTGGGCAACACGGTCTTTGTGGTGCGCTCGCTACGCATAGAGGGCAACCGCTTTTACACCACAGAGCAGGTGGCGGCCCTCTCAGGTATACGGGATGGGCAGAACGTGTTCACCATACGGCAGGACGAGGTGGCCAAGCGCGTCTCTGGGGCCAGCAATCTGGCGCTTGATTCGCTCAGTGTGGTGTATCCCAGCACCGTCATTCTGCGCGTGCGCGAGCGCGAGCCCAGGGCGATCATCCACTGGCTGGGCAGCCAGCTGCTGCTGGATGAGACCGGGAGCTTGCTGCACAGCAGCGCCGTGCTGGATGAGTGGCCCCAGGTGCCGGTGGTGACCGGCGTGATGGATGAAAACAATCCGACTGTGATGGATGGGCAATTGATTTCGCCCCGCCATCCGGATCAGTTGCGTGCCCTGCGCGTCATTTTGGAGGAATTGCGGCTGCAGGGCTATACGCCCCGCGTGGCTGAATTGAACCTTGCCGATCTGGACAACCTGTATTTGGTGACACAGGAGGGCATGATTGTGGAGTTTGGAAACATGCAAAATATGGAAGTGAAGATTGGCATCGTGCGGGGTGTGCTGACCGCGTTGGCGGCGCAGGGTGTGGTGACGGGCACGGTGGATGTATCATCCGGCCTGTACGGGGATTATCGGAAGGAAAAAGTGTACACGAAAGAGTTTGTGCCAGACCCCACCGTAGCGCCCCGCGCTACGCCCGCGCCGTGATCACATGCCAAAAAACGCCGTGCCGGCTGTGAAAAAGGTCTCTTTTTGTTTATCTTTTTACGATTTCGGGTGAAACCTTATTGCATAAATCGGGCAAAACGGTTAAAATAATGTATCTAGGGTAATCTGTCGTGCCTTGGGTATCCGGCGTGTCCGCAAAGCGAACGGGGGACTGTACGATATGAAGAATTTAGCCGTCGCCATCGATTTTGGTACATCCAAGATCGTCACCTTTGTGGCGGAGAGCGGCAGCTATCATCGGTGCGACATCATCGGCGCGAGCACAGTATCCTACGATGGCTTCATGGATGGATATTGGAACGCGCCGGATTTGGTGGATCAGGCGATACGGACCTCGGTGGCAGAGGCGGAGGCAAAGGCCCACCGCCGCATCCGGGATGTGTATATCGGCGTGCCGGGGGAGTTTTGCCGCGTCTACGTCACAGAGGCTCAGGTGCACCTGCAGGGTGCGGATCCGCGTGTGACCCCGGCGGATGTGGAGAGCGTGTTTAAGCAGGCTACCGATGATATCATGCCCATCCACGGCGTCATCGTGCACAGAAGCCCCGCCTGGTTCGCGGTGGATGAAGGCAAAAAGACGATGGAACCCATCGGCGTCAAGGGTTCTGCCTTGCGGGCGCTGGTTTCCTTTGTGGTGGCGGATGAGTTCTTTCTTTCGGATATTTCTCGCCGCATGCGCCAGTTGGGTATGACGGTCAACGGTTTCTTCTCATCATCGGTGGGGCAGGCGCTGCTCTACCTGCCTCCGGATGAACGCGACAGGGTATCCGTGCTCATCGATGTGGGGCACCTGTGCACAGAGATTATGGCTGTGGAAGGGGACGCCCTGGTATTTCAAAAGGTGATCCCCATTGGCGGCGGGCACATCACTGCGGATCTGGCCTTTGGGCTCGAAGTCAACATGGATATCGCCGAGCAGGTCAAGCGCGCCTATTCGTTCGATACCGCAGGGCAGAACGTGGGCGCGTCGGGCACATCCACCAACCGCGTGGCGGAGGGCTACCCCCACGATAAGGTAGCCCCGGTGCTTGAACCGCGGGTGGACGAGCTGTGCGAGTTCATCAAGGATGCCCTGGATCATAGCGGGGTGCACCTGGATAGCTGGAGCAACATTTATCTCACCGGTGGCGGCTTGGCCATGATCAACGGAGGCCGTGCCTACCTTTCCGCCCAGTTGGATCGCACGGTGCGCGCGCCCGCGCCCAAGGCGGCGAAGTTCAATAGCCCCGTCTATTCCAGCGCCTTGGGGCTGATAGACCTGGTCTTCGGTTCCTTGGAAGCGCAGGAGGAAGCACAGGGCGTTTTTGATAAAACAGCTATGTTTTTTCGCAACTTGCTCAAAGGCTGAGCGCCGCGGGTTTATCGAAATGCTTACTACTGTTGAGGGGGAAAGTTTGTGCTTGAATTCGAAGTGGATCAGAACACATACGCCACGATACGCGTGGTCGGGTGCGGCGGCGCGGGCAATAACGCGGTCAACCGCATGGTGGACAGCGGCCTGAAGGGCGTGGAGTTTGTATCCGTCAACACCGACAGACAGGCGTTGCTGCTCTCCCGTGCGCAATACAAGGTACAAATTGGCGAAAAACTGACCAAGGGTCTGGGGGCGGGTGCTGTGCCGGATATCGGCCGCCGCGCCGCAGAGGAAAGCCGTGAAGAGATTGCCCAGGTCATCAAGGGGGCGGATCTGGTGTTCGTCACCGCAGGCATGGGCGGCGGCACGGGTACGGGCGCGGCCCCAATCGTAGCTGAAATCGCGCGGGATTTGGGCTGCCTGACCATCGGTGTGGTCACCAAGCCTTTCATATTCGAAGGCAAACAGCGCATGAAGAATGCGGAAGGCGGCATCAACGAGCTCAAGCAGCGCGTGGACACGCTGGTGGTCATCCCCAATGATCGCCTGCTGCAGGTGGTCAGCAAGGGCACCACCATGCTAGAGGCCTTCCGCATCGCCGACGATGTGCTGCGCCAGGGCATCCAGGGTATTTCGGATCTGATCGCGGTACCCGCCCTGATCAATCTGGACTTTGCGGATGTCAAGACCGTCATGGAATCCGGCGGCATGGCCCACATGGGCATCGGGGTGGGCCGGGGTGAAAACCGCATGGTGGAAGCCGCCAAGAACGCCATTCAGAGCCCCATGCTGGAGACATCCATCGACGGCGCACGGGCGGTGCTAATGAACATCACCGGCGGGCCGGATATGAGCATCATCGACATCAATGAGGCCGCGCAGTTGGTTATGCAAGCTGCGGATAGCGAGGCCAACATCATCTTTGGCGCGGGCATTGACGAGGGCCTGGCCGACGAGGTGCACATCACCGTCATCGCCACGGGGTTTGAAAAGAGCCCCTTCCCGCCCAGGGCGGCAGCCCGGCGCGAGCGCCAGGCTTATCCGCCCTCTCAGGCGCCCTACGTGCCGGTGACGCAGCCGCCTCAGCCTGGCATGGAAGAGCCGCCCAGAACCTACTC
The DNA here is from genome assembly GCA_031286995.1 of Oscillospiraceae bacterium. Lineage (GTDB taxonomy): Bacteria > Bacillota > Clostridia > Christensenellales > Aristaeellaceae > JAITTS01. The sequence continues at coordinate 838 of JAITTS010000185.1, read as the reverse complement.
CCGTTACGATGCGAGCTACACACCCGTGGGCGAGGAGTACCGGCCCCAGCAGCCCATGCCACCCAGAGAACCCCGTGCCCAGGATGGTGAACTGCCCGCCTTCATTAACACAGGCCGCATGGCCCCCCTTGGGCAACCCTTGGGCCAGCCGATGGGGCAACCCATGGCCCCCGCGCCACAGCGTATGTCCCCCTACCAACAACCTATGCAGCAGCCCCAAGAGGGCCCGCCGGATCAGCAGAACCGAGGTTTTACCCCGGATGTGCCCGCCTACCTGCGCCGTGCGCCCAAGAAATAACGGTATGCAGCGCTGTGCAAGCGCGGTTGTTCGTTGATTTTTCCTCCTTTCTGTTGCTGCCCACATTCGGTCAGGAAAAGGGAAAGCCCGTGGAGACGGCTGAGCTTTGGCGCAGTCTATCCCACGGGCTTTTTGTCGATGCACTGCTTAGGGGAGACATTGGTGCCCGCGTGCGATACAGCCGTGGTTTGATGCCGCCGATGGTCGCACCGGGCATTTGGCAGCCCTCCCCGTGTTGATTTTTTTGCCAACCGCCGCATTCCTTCGCAAGGCCACAAAAGCCGGGGGCTGTCCCGTTTTCCTTGCGGCTAGCGGGACAGCCCCTTTGGATCACATCATTTTTGCCGGCGCTTTTTCAGCCGCACATTGCGGCTTCACCACTGCACCGCGTTAATCCACCAGCAGCGCAAGACGGCCGGGATCATTCGCGAAGGCCTCTTTGGCGTTTTCTTTGGTAACGACAAGCGGCGGAAGCTCATAGATGCCCACGTCTATCTTGCCGTTTTTCACGGTTGCGTCGGGCGCAGGCATACCGTTGCC
>JAITTS010000184.1 GCA_031286995.1 Oscillospiraceae bacterium | reverse complement strand
CATCCATCGACTATATCCACGGCGAGGATACTTTGCAGGCGCTGTGCGGCGCGCCGGATCGCCTGGGCTTTCTGCTGCCCGCGCTGGATAAGGCCGCGCTCTTCCCCGCCGTGCGCGCGGGCGGGGCGCTGCCGCGCAAAACCTTCTCCATGGGCGAAGCGCGGGAGAAACGCTACTACATGGAATGCAGGGCGCTTGTATGACGGGAGGGACGCCCATGTCGGATATTGTTCGCCTTGCCCAACAGGCCCGCGCCGCTTCGCGGGCCCTGGCCGCCGCCCCCGCGCGCGCGCGGGGCGGCGCGCTGCTGGCCGTCGCCCGCGCGCTGGAGGCCCAGGCCCCTGCCCTGTTGGCGGCCAACGCGCATGACATGGCGGAGGCGGGGGCACTGGATACCCCACTGCGCAAGCGCCTGTGCTTTGATGCAGCCAAGCTGGCCGAAGCCTGCGCGGGCCTGCGCGCCTTGGCCGCCCTGCCCGACCCTATCGGGACCACCCAGCGCGCCACGGAGCTGGCCCCCGGTCTGCGCCTCTACCGCGTAGCCTGCCCCATCGGCGTGGTGGGGGTGATCTTCGAATCCAGACCGGATGCGCTGGTGCAAATAGCGGCCCTATGCCTCAAAAGCGGCAACGCCGCGCTGCTCAAGGGCGGGCGCGAGGCCCTGCACACCAACCGCGCGCTGTTCGGGGCACTGTACCAAGCCACGCTGGATGCGGGCATGCCATCCGGCTGGGCCGCGCTGCTGGAGACCCGGCAGGATGTGACGGAAATGTTGGCGCTGGACGCCTGCATTGACCTGATCATTCCCCGCGGCGGCAATGCTTTTGTGCGCCACATCATGCAGAACAGCCGCATCCCGGTACTTGGCCACGCGGATGGCCTGTGCGCGCTGTACGTGGATGCCGCGGCGGATGTGGATATGGCCGTGGCCCTTGCCGTGGATGGCAAGGCCCAGTACCCGGCGGTGTGCAACGCCACGGAGACCCTGCTGGTGCACAGAGAGATCGCACCCCGCTTTCTGCCGCCCCTGGCGGCGGCCATGGCGCAGGCGGGCGTGGTCTTGCGGGGAGACGCGCGCGCGCGCGCGATCATCCCCTGTCAGCCTGCCGCGGACGCGGACTTTGACACAGAATTTCTCGACCTCATCCTGGCCGTGGGGGTGGTGGATACCCTGGCCGAGGCCGTCGCCCACATCAATGCCCATGGCTCGCACCACACAGATGCCATCGTCACCCGTGATACGGAGGCGGCGCGCGCCTTTCTGGCCGGTGTGGACAGCGCGGGGGTGTATCACAACTGCTCCACCCGCTTTGCGGATGGCTACCGCTATGGTCTGGGCGCCGAGGTGGGCGTAGCCACTGGCAAACTGCACGCCCGCGGCCCCATGGGGTTAGAGGGTCTGACCACCTACAAATACAAGCTGCTGGGGCACGGCCAGACCGTGGGCGCATTCGCCTCGGGTCAGGCAGCCTTTGCGCATCTGTCCATGGAGGAGGATTGCCCGCTGTGATCGGAACACCCGCTCCGCCTTGCCGTCCCTGGAGGTGAAACCTGTGCTGATGGATCTATCCTGTCCTGTGGAGTTCCGCGGTGTAGAGGTGCTGCGGGATAGCGGTGGCCGCGCCCAGGCTTACCTCACCTTCATGAACCTATCGCGCCGGGCCTTAACGGAACTGGATGTGATGGTCACCATGCTCGACGCCCAGGGCGCCAGCATGGGCATACGCCCCCTACGCTACCGGGCGATAACCGCCCGGGGACGCGCCGCCTTCACCCTGTGCATGGTGATGGACGACCTGCCGTTCTTTGAGGATGTGCGCGTCACCATCCGCCGGGTAGGCTTTGAAAAGGGAGATGTGTGGCACTGCGATGAGGACGCGCTGATGGATTGTACCGTGGATGAACTGCCCCCCGGCCCGGATCGCGTGGCGCTGGTGGCCGTGGCCGGAACCGACGCGCTCTGCTGGCCTGAGGAACGGCGCGATACCTGGGTTTGCGTATGTGGACGCTTTAATGAGAACAACAGGCTGCTGTGCCGCCGCTGCGGGCGCGCCAAGGCGGATACCTTTGCCCACTTTCAGCCCGGGGCTGTGCGCGAGGCTTACCTGCGGCAAAAGCAGCGCGCGCTGGAGCAGGAGCGCACCCAGCGCGACGAGGCGACGGCAGCGGCCCGCACCAAGCAGGCCCGCCGGCAACAGGATTACGCCCGGCGCTACCTCGCCCTGCGCAGGCGCCGCAGACTGCTTTGGGTGGGCCTGACCGCAGCCTTGCTGGTGATCTGGGGCCTGTGGAACGCGGGCATAGCGGTGGTGGGTGCGCTGACGCAGCAGACGCGGCCTGCGGGGCGTACCGCGCTGCTGCCCACCTCCGCACCGTATTCGGCGACCCCCGTGCCCACCCGTGCCCCGGCCACCGCTGTGCCGCAGCAAGTCGATATTTTGCCCCAAATTGAGACCCCCCCGCAGGCCGGGGCGCTATCCCCCGGCGGCGCGCAGCCCACCCAGGAACCGCCGCTGGGTTAGCGCCTACTCCCCCTCCCCCGGCGTCAAGCGCACCCGCACCTGTACCGAAGCGCCCGCGAAGGCCGTGCGCCAATCAAAGGCCTGCCACGCCTGCAGCGTGGGGAAGAGCGTGGCCGCTTGATAGCCGAAACCCACCGGGTCACAGCCCAGGCTTTGGTAGAAGAGCAGCTGATCCGTCAATGCCTGTTCCAGAGCGCTTTGCAATGTGTCTGTTGAGACCGCCCACAGCCCGCCCCCAGGCTCCGCAGCCAGGTAAAGTTCGAAGCGCAGCATGTAGCCTTGCACTTCTTTTATAATGGTGTGCCGGGGTGCGCGCCGCTGGGTCAGCATAAAGGTCGCGCCCTGGGTCACAAAGGGCGCTTGGCGCACATCTCCCCGCAACAAATGCGTGAGCGCCATGCCGGCGCCCGTAACCGCGCCAACCATTACCCCTTGGCAAAACAACGCCGCGCCCAGATACTCCGTCTGGTTGACGCTGGTGCGTGGCAAGTGGCCGGGCAGGTCATCCAGCGCCGCGTCCGGCGTGAGGGGAACGGTGGCGGAAAAGTCATTGACCGCCGCGTACGTGGCGGCGGTATCCGCCCGGTTCGCTTCCATATCCGTCCAGGCCTCTTTTAAAGTAGCTATGCCCACACCGCCTTGACGCCGGGCATTATCCATGCGCAGGGCCAGATACTCGCTCAGCCGCGTACCCACAAAGGGCCGCTGATGGGCCGCGAAATCCAGCGCGTCTTTTCGCGCCACCAATAAATAGGCCCCGGGGCGCACGGTGTCCGTGCGCAGCACATCCCGCAGCAGGCCGGGCATGGCCTGTGACCGGGCTAAATCCTCGGATACCACCAGTTCTTGCAGGTGCGAAAAATCCAGCTGCCGCGGCAGCGTAACCCGCAGCAGGGTCAACGCCTGCGCGTAATCTTGCCCGGTGGTGCTTAACAGGTAGTATGCGCCCTGTTGCAGAGCGCTCTGCTGCGCACTCTCCGGCGCGCTTTCCGGCGCGCTTTGGGCGCTCGCGCCCGTATTAATTTGTACCCCCAGGCGCAGACGGCCTTCTTCCACCGCGTCAAGAGTCATCACCACGGCAAAAACGCGTTCATCCAAAGATGCGCTTTCGGAGCACCCGCCCAGGCACAGCAGGGCCGCCAGCGCCAATGCGGTCAGGCGGATGGATTTCGCCACACATTTTCCCCCTTTTTATGCAAGTAGCGCGTCAGGCCCCAGGCTGCCCAGAGCGGTATCGCCGCGGCGGGCAGCCGCCAGGGCAGCCAGGCGAGCATGGCGTAATCCAGCATCGTCGGCAGGCGATACCACGCTGCCGCGAACGCCAGCGCGCTCAACGCCGCCCGCGCCCAGACGCGGGGGGTTCCAGGCAACCCCTGTGGCAGGGCTTGCGCCAGCGCATGGCTACCGTAGCACAGCGCGCCCTGGGCCGCCAGGGCCAGCAACAATGCCTGAAACAATGTCAGCAGTGTATGAACCCCACCCCAATTCAGCACATATTCTGTGGGCAAGGCCAGCGCCGGTCCCTCATCCGGCGAAAGGATGAGATAAGGAAGCTCCCATCGGAAGGCGAACTGCGCCACGAGCGCCGCCAAAGTGGCCAGCCCGACCACGCCCAGCCCGCGCCGCACACCGGGGGCCGGGCTTCCCTGAGCCGTCTCCGGTGCGAAACCCAAGGCCGCCACAGCCCAGCACCCGCCGCCTGCCAGCGCGCCGGCGCCCACGGCGGCAAATACCCCGTAACCGCCGAGAGGGTATAGGTTTTCAATCCGCCCCGCTGTCA
>JAITTS010000182.1 GCA_031286995.1 Oscillospiraceae bacterium | reverse complement strand
GCGGACATTTCTCGTATCACATCGGCGCTCAAGTAGGGCGCCAAGTACTGGGCCAGCAGCGCGATGGCCCCCTGGTAGAGCAGCACCGCCGCGCCGGATAGGGCCACCCCCGCCCCCATGGTGGATGCGAAGATGACGGAAGAGATGCCATCCAGCCCGGATTTGGCGATCAGCGTAGTGTGGTCGCCCCGCAGGCCGGAATCCATGGCCCCCACAATGGCCATGGCCCCCACGCAAAACATCAGGCTGGCGCTGACAAAGCCCTGGGCAAACCGGTTATCCTCGCCCCGGCCCCTGGTAAAGAGCCGCTGGGCGCGAGCACCCAGCGCCTGCAGCCGGCGCTCAATATTGATGGCCTCCCCCGCCAGGCCGCCCACCACCAGGCAGAGAATGGGGATCATCACATCCGCCGTGGCCAACGCGCCCCGCAGGCCGATGAGCACCACACACAGGCCGACGCCCTGCATCACCGTATCCCGGAAGCGCTGCGAGATACCGCCGCGCAGCAGCAACCCCAAGCCCGCGCCCACCAGAATGGCGGCGCAATTGATCAAGGAGCCGATCACCGCAGCTTCCCTCCCCGCATAATAAGGCCCGCTTGGGCGGCAAAATGCGCCGCAAGCGGGCCGAAGGGCCGTCGTTTGCCCGCGCCTACAGCGCGGCGGCTTCCTTGGGGGCCTGGGCATACACCGCGCACTGGGTCTTGTCGCGGCCCAGGCGCTCAAAGCGCACCACGCCGTCTATCAGCGCGAAGAGCGTATCATCCTTGCCGATGCCTACGTTGTTGCCGGGGTGAATCTTGGTGCCGCGCTGACGGAAGAGGATGTTGCCCGCCAGCACACGCTGCCCATCGGCGCGCTTGGCGCCCAGGCGCTTGGATTCGCTATCCCGCCCGTTGCGGGAACTGCCGACGCCCTTCTTATGCGCGAAGAGCTGCAAATTCATAATCAACATATGTTTCCCTCCCAATCCTTGCTCTTAACCCGAACATATTGCGGGTAGCTTGCCTGTATATCGCCCAGCCCCTGCACCAGGGTTTGCAGGATGACGGCGCTGTCGTGGCGCTGGGCCTCGGTGAGTTGCGGGGGCAGCAGGGCTTCCAGCAGGCCGTCGCCCGTGCGCGTGACGGGTTGCACCCCGGCCACGCTCTCCAGCGCGTTGACCACAGTCTGTGTCAGCGCAGAGACCGCGCTGCACACGATATCGCTGCCCTCGCCGGCCTGGCCCGCGTGGCCCCGGGCTAAAAAACCCAGCACCACACCCGCCTCGTCCCGGTACAGCGTAACGGTGGTCATACTACGCCTGAATGGCGGCGATCTCTACCTTGGTGTAGGGCTGGCGGTGGCCCGCCTTGCGGCGGTAGTTCTTCTTCGACTTGTACTTGAACACGGTGATCTTCTCACCCAGTACCTGCGCCAACACCTTGCCATCCACCTTGGCCCCGGGCACCGTGGGTTTGCCCACCACCGGCGCCTTTTCCCCGTCGCCGCCGATAAACAGCACATCAAAACTGACCAGGGTCTCGGGTTGTGCGTCTAACTTTTCAATGTAGATAACGTCGCCCTGCTGGACGCGGTACTGTTTCCCACCCGTTTGAATGATGGCGTACACGCGCAGCACCTCCCTTATTGTGGACTCGCCAGGCAGCAGGCAGCCGGAAACCGGCGTTTTAACAGACCTCTCCCGAGCGGCTTACCGATATATGATAGCAAAAGACCGCGGGTGTGTCAAGCAAAAAAACAAAGGGGCGCGCAGCCCGCCGCCCGCGAAAGCGCCGGGGGCGTTCGCGCTCAGGCATTGAGGGCGCTTACAATTTCCTCTATGGCTTGGCTGGCCTTGTTGTACTCTACCTGGCAGGTGCCCACCATGACATGGCCGCCCCCCCCATACCGGAGCATCAGCGAGCCGATATCTACCTTGCTGCCGCGGTTGATGATGGATCGGCCCACGGCGATGGAGCAATTCTGCTTCATGCGGCCATCCACCACCCACACGGATACGTTTTGCTCGGGGAAGAGGCTGTAGAGGAGGAAGCGGTTGCCGGTGTAGATGGGGTTTACATCCCGCAGATCCACCACGATCACGCTACCGCGCACGGCGGCGTGATCCAGTATCATGCGGCGAAACAGCGCATCCTGCTGAAAGTACATCTCCACCCGCTCCTGCACGTCGGGCATCAGCAAAATTTCGTCTATGGTGTGCAGGGCGCACCAATCCAGCAGGCTGACCATCAATTCCAAATTCGAAATGCGAAAATCGCGGAAGCGACCCAGCCCCGTGCGCGGATCCATGATGAACCCCAGCAGCACCCAACCCGTGGGGCGCAGCACCTCTTCGACGGTGAGCAGGCCGGAATCCACCCTATCCACCGCCTCAATCATGGGGCGAAAGTGCGGCAGTTTTTTTTCGCCGTCGTAGTAATCGTAAATGACCCGGGCGGCGCTGAGCGCGGGCCTGCACTCGCCGGGGCACAGCCTGTCGCGGCCTACGCGCTCCATCTCGCTGGTGTGGTGATCAAACCACATGCCGCAGCCCGGCACGTAGGGCACGTTGGTCAGCACATCCTGATCGGTCACCTCTATCAGGCCATCCTGCATATCCTTGGGGTGCACGAACTTCCAGGTATCAATGATGCCCAGCGTCTTGAGCAACGCGCCGCACGCCAGCCCATCAAAATCTGATCGTGTCACCAGCCGCATAGCCTACCGCCTTCCTTTTTGAAGAACTGTGCAAGATTGTCTCTATTATAACATGATTGATGGGCGCAGGCAATTTATTTTGCCAACAGAACGCGCCCAAGCGCCCGACGCCACCGCTTCGCCACCGGTCAGCCCGGCGACGGCGTGCGGGCCTCTCAACATTTTTCGCCCCTTTGGGCGGCCAGGGCCAGGGATACGATTGCGCCGCTACGCGGCGCCGGATTAAGAGATGTTAAGATGATAGATTTACCCACAAAGCGGGACGCACCCCCACCGCGCCATCGTAGGCGAGGTTGCCATCGTCATTGACGCCGCCATAGCTAAAGACGAAAGCGGCGTCGTCACCGTCGCGGCCGGGCGAGCGCAGCCACCACCAGTCCGGGCTGCCGCCATAGCTTGCTGCTCTATCATGGTCATTCTTAAAGTACCCATTTGCCTCGTTTATGCTCAGCAGAAATACTCTATCTATGGTATCGTTGCCACCTTCCGTTCCATAGCCAGGGTTATCCGTGTTTACATTGCGCGTTTCGGCTATCATCGCTTTTTCATTATCCCTAAAGCTATTATAGAATTCCCCATTTAGATACTGGCGCAGTGTACACGTTTCCCATGTAATAGATTCCCATTCCACATTGTAAGGTCTCATTTC
>JAITTS010000151.1 GCA_031286995.1 Oscillospiraceae bacterium | reverse complement strand
GAGGTGCGGTGAGGTGAGGCGAGGTGAGGTGAGGTGAGATCCTTTATCAACACCACGCCCTTTCCTTGCTTCTGTATTTTGCACAGTTGAGCCTCCGCTCGTTGTTATCTTTTACATGGTTATATTATACCATTATTCTCATAATCCGTAAAGAGCCTATCCAAATATAGTTGAAATATTTCCTAAAAAACCGTCCCATGCCTACAAAAACCGCCCGGCCGGGCGGGGTCACTCCCAATCATCCTGCGCCTCGTCCTCATAAGGGAGTTCGGTCTGCGCGGCATCCTCGTCCTCGGCGGCCGGGGCAGCGTCAGCCCCGGCATCTTCATCCAGCAAGCGCACGGTTTCACGCTCGGGCAGTTCGCCCACATCCCGCAGCCTGCGCTGGATGGTGCGGGTCTTGCGCGCGGCATCCTCAATGGAATCCGACGCCTGCTGCAGCTTTTTCTGCGTCTTGGTCAGCAAGTCGGCAAAGCGGCCAAACTCGGTCTTGACCGCGCCCAGCAGCGCCCATACCTCGCTGGATCGGCGCTCAATCGCCAAGGTACGAAAGCCCATCTGCAGGCTGTTGAGTAACGCGGCCAGCGTAGTGGGCCCGGCCACAATGACGCGGTACTGCTCTTGCAGTTGCTCCACCAGCGCGCCGCGCAGCACCTCGGCGTAGAGCCCCTCGGTGGGCAAAAACAGAATGGCGTAATCCGTGGTGTAGGGCGGCTCTATGTACTTTTCGTTGATGCGCTTGGCCTGCAGGCGCACAGCGTTCTCAAAGGCGCGGGTAGCCGCATCCGTGGCGGCGGGGTCGCCCTGATCCGCCGCATCCACCAAGCGGCGGTAATCCTCCTGCGGAAACTTGGCGTCAATGGGCAGCAGTACCTCCCGGTCGGCATCCTCGCCCTTGCCGGGCAGCACGATGGCGTAATCCACCCGTTCCGCGCTGTGTGGGCGCACCTGTGCGTTGGCGCGGTATTGGCTGGGGGTTAAAATTTGCTCTAACAGGCTGCCAAGCTGCACCTCGCCCCACACCCCGCGGGTCTTGACGTTGGTGAGCACCTTTTTTAGGTCGCCCACGCCGCTGGCCAGGCTCTGCATCTCGCCCAGGCCCTTGGTAACCTCTTCCAAGCGCTCGCTGACCAATTGAAAGGATTCCCCCAGCCGCCTATCCAGCGTGGCGTGCAGCTTCTCATCCACGGTCACGCGCATCTCTTCTAATTTTTGCTGGTTTTGGGTCTGCATGCGCTCCAGATTGCTCTCAAGCACCTGGGTGATGCGATCCATGCGCTGCTCGTAACTGGTCAAGCGCTGCTCCACCGTGGTGCGCATGCGCTCCATGCGTTCCTCGTCGTTGTGGCCGGATGCACGGATCTGCCCGCCAAAGGAATCTAACTGCCCCTGCTGCGTGCGGGACATTTCGTTGATCACCCGCACCACCGAATCGTTAAAACTGAGCAAGCTGCCCTGCATCTGCTCTCTGTCTCGCACCGCCTGCTCGGCGGCCTGGGCATTGGCTTTCTCCAGCTGGGCGTTCAGCGTCTCCTGCATGGTCTCCATCTGCTCGCGCGCCTGCGCCTCGCGCCTGCGCGCGCCGCGCACCAGCAGCAACACCACCACCAGCGCGCCGATGATCCCGGCGCACAGCGCCCAGTTGACCATGATGAACTCCATAATCGGCTGTAAAATATCCGGCATGCGATTCCCTCCCGCGGTCGCCCGCGTCTGTACGTACTGGGTGGGTTGGGGCCGGATGGCCCGTTCCGCTTGTCCATCATTATACAAAAAGATTCTTCTAGCGGCAAGTGATTTGGGCATGCTATAATACAAAAATATTCAGATACGCTTACGCATCGGAGGTGCCCCATGCCCGGAAGAACGCGAATACGGCGGCGCAGGCGCGCGCGGGCGCGCACGCGCTGGGGCGCCATACTGCTGGGCGGCGCGCTGACGCTGCTCACGCTGGCGGGAGGGACAGCGCTGTACCTGCTGTGGCCCCGCGGAGGGGTTGCCTTGCCTACCGGGGACGCGCCCGCCATCGCGGCCTCCGTGCCCTTTGGCGCGCGGGATTTGGCGCTGGGCAGCCTGCGCGGCGGCATGGCTGCCACCGCCCTGGGCGTCAAGCCCATCTCTACACAAAACCAGGGGGAGGATACCCTGTGGCTGCTGGATGGCGCGACGCTGCGGCTGGGCGGCCAGCCCCTCCGTCTGTTGGCCGTGACACTGGAAAGCCCACAGTGGGCAGGCCCGCGGGGCCTGCGCGTGGGCGACGCACTGGATGCCGCCCTGGCAGCCTACCCCAGCGCGCCGCCCGACCCCGAGGAGCAGCCCGAGGACTTTTTTGTGTTCTACGCGGACGGCCTGGCGGATGGCCTGCCCGTTCCCCCCTGCGCCATACTCTCCGTGTCGCAGGGCATGACCCATGTGCGCTTGATCGGCGCGCCGGAGGCTGCGGACGGCACACCCTCTCTGCATCCTGTGGGCGACTTTTTTGCCGACCCCGATACCAACGCGTTGGTGCGCATCACCTGGGCGCTGATGCCCGCGGAGCAAGTGCGCTTACTTGAATGAGGAACGGTTGTTGTAGGCCGTGTTCACGGCTGCCTGGTGCGCCTCATCCACGCGGTTTGAACCGTGAGTGCGGCTGCTTTGCATATGAATGCAGAAGTGGCCGCCAAACTGATTATCTTGTATGCTGTAGCCCATGTGGGGCATGCCGTTCATAGATGCGGCCAGCGCCCTGCCGCCCGCCAGCACCCAGATGGCCCGCCGGTTCCAGCTCCAGGCCCCGCCGTAGGCGCGCTTCATGGCCGCAGAATCCGCGGCGGTAATGGGTTCTACATCCGCATGGTTCACCCCGCCCCAGCGCTTGACGCTGAAACGGATGCCCGTGCGCACATCCACCACCGTAGCCCTGCTGCCCACGGGAAAGGCCCCGCTGCCGCCCTGCCACCAATCCAGCTTTTCTACCTGAGGGGTGGTGGATACGCGCTGAAGTTGGGTAGCCGTAGGCGCGGCGGCAAGTTTTTTCATGGTCTGGCCGCCCGCCAGACCATCCGCGTCAATGCCTGCCTGGCGTTGAAAAACCACCAGTACGGCCTGTGTCTGCGGCCCAAAATACCCATCCGCCGCCACCTCGTAGCCACAGCGCCGCAGTTCCGCTTGCAGCGCGCGCACCGCCTCGCCGCTATCCCCCAACCGCAAAACAATGGCGATGGCTGCCGCCGAAGTAGCGGGTTGAGCCGCCGCGGCCTCGCGCGTGTTCTCCGCCGTGGGGCGGGTCTGCACCAGGTATTCGCCGCAAACATAGCCCTGGTGGCTCTTGTAGGTCACCTGTACCCATTCCCCTCGCTGGCCCAGCACGGTCACTTCCCCCCCAAAGGGGATCTGGGTGATGGGGGCGCCCGTGCGCTCAGGGGCTTTGCGCAGCACCAGTTTGCTGGCCAACACGTAGGCCGTCTCTTCGGCCTTCGCTATGCCAGAGGCCGCAAGAGACACCCAAAAGCACGCGATCGCACAGGCTAACGCTATGCCTCTTTTGTACGCCGACAGATTGTGCATCGTGTCGCCTCCCTTGTTGCCAATGGGGCTTTACCTGCACATCTGACGATATATATGACAATATTATTTCAACTTTATTACAAAATTATTTCTAGAAAAAATTTACACCGTCTTGCGCACCTTTTGACCGCCCGGCGTATCCTCCACCGCGTAACCCATGGCCTTCAGTTCATCCCGCAGGTGGTCGGATTCCTGCCACTGTTTGGCGGCGCGGGCCGCAATGCGGGCATCGGCCAGCGCCTGCGCCTGGGCGGGCAGCCCCTCTGCGCGGCGAGTCAGCAAGCCCAGCACACCGGCCATGGCCTGCATAGCATCCGCCGCGGCTTCCACGGCCCGTGCCGCGCTCTGCTCATGCAGCGTGGCATTGGCGTCACGCACCAGTTCAAACAGGCAACCCAGGGCATCCGCTGTGTTCAGGTCGTCATTAAGGGCTGCGTCAAAGGCATCCAGCGCGCGCTGTGCGCGACCGGTAAAAGCCTGCTCCTGCTCGTTTAATGCGCGCTGAGGGGCCTTGTCCAACAAAAAGCGATAATGATCCCGGGCGGTGTAGAGCCTGGTCAAGGCGCTGTGGGCCTGCTCAATGAGTTCGCGGCTGAAGTTGATGGGGCTGCGATAGTGCGAAGAGAGCATGAACAGCCGCACAGATTCCAAATCGTACTGTGCCGCGATATCCCGCACGGTGAAGAAGTTACCCTTGGATTTGGACATTTTTTCGTTTTCGACGTTAATAAAGCCATTGTGCATCCAGTAGCGTACAAAGGGCTTGCCCGTAACCCCCTCGGATTGGGCGATCTCGTTCTCGTGGTGGGGAAAAATCAAATCCTGCCCACCGCAATGAATATCCACGGTCTCACCCAGGTACTTCATGGACATGGCGGAGCACTCTATGTGCCAGCCGGGCCTGCCGACGCCCCAGGGGCTATCCCAAGCGGGCTCGCCTGGCTTTTGCGCCTTCCACAAGGCAAAATCCATAGGGTGGCGCTTGGCGGCATCCACGTCGATGCGGGCGCCGGCTTCCAGATCCTCTAAATTTTGGCCGCACAGCTTACCGTAGCCGGGGAATGCCTGGGTGTCGAAGTACACATCTCCCTGGGCGGCGTAGGCCAGGCCCTTGCGCACGAGTTTTTCAATCATTGCGATAATCTCGGGGATGTGTTCGGTGGCCTTGGGGTTGACCGTTGCCCGCCGGATGCCCAGGGCATCCGCATCCTTGTAATACTCGGCGATAAAGCGCTCGCCCAATTCTCGCACAGACACGCCTTCCTCATTGGCCCGGCGGATCATCTTGTCGTCAATATCCGTAAAGTTCTGCACAAAGGTCACCCGGTAACCCTGGCGCTCCAGATGGCGGCGCAGCGTATCGAACACGATAAAGGGCCGGGCGTTGCCGATGTGGAAGTAGTTGTACACCGTGGGGCCGCAGGCATATATGCCCGCCTCACCGGGGATTTGGGGCACAAATTCTTCTTTGCGGCGTGTCTGGGTGTTATAGATAAGCATAGTATCCTTCGTCCTCCTCGTAGATCTTGGGGCAATAGGCGGATCCGGCCTGTTCGCAGGCGGCGCAATCCTGCAGATTCGCTTGCTGTTTCACGCACTGTTCCAGCTGATTGACGCGGGCGCGCAGGTCATCCATGAAAATTTTGACGGGGTCGGGCAGGTTGATCTGATCCAGATCCACTTCCTCCCCAGTCTGATCCGCCTTGCGCACCACGCGGCCCGGATTACCCACCACGGTGCATCCGGGCGGCACCCCCTTGAGTACGATAGCCCCCGCGCCCACCTTGCTGTTGTCGCCCACGGTGAAGGGCCCCAGTACCTTGGCCCCCGCGCCGATGGTGACATGGTTGCCGATGGTGGGGTGGCGCTTGCCCACATCTTTGCCCGTGCCGCCCAGCGTAACCCCTTGGTAGATGGTGACGCAATCGCCTATTTCGGATGTTTCGCCGATCACCACGCCGTCCCCGTGATCAATAAAAAAGCCGCGGCCTATCTTGGCCCCCGGGT
>JAITTS010000146.1 GCA_031286995.1 Oscillospiraceae bacterium | reverse complement strand
CTGGCTCATTGGTGTATCCTCCTGTGCTTGTTAGTGTCGCTACCAACAGTTACAGGAAGTATACCCAATGAGCTTTCCTTTTCCCCTTACAGGGGGGGCAGTTGGGGTTTCAATCGGGGCGAACAAAACGCCCACAAAAACGCACACAATGCACGGTTGACAAAGGCTGGGCGCCATGATATACTGCACTAGCTACAAAGTAGAAGCTGCCCGCTTCTCACCCCGCGACAAATGCCAGCGTGGGTACTAGGCACTTTTCCGGCAGAAAAGCGCGACACAGAGCGGGTGGTTCACCCCGCTCTATTTTTATAGGAGGTGTATCGACATCGCCACGGGTCTGTTGATCAATGAGGAGATTCGCGATCGCGAGGTGCGCGTCATCGGCCAGGATGGAAGCCAGTTGGGCGTGATGCCCACGCGTAAGGCGCTGGAACTGGCGGATCAAGCCCAGCTGGATTTGGTCAAGATCGTGCCAAATGCCCAGCCGCCCGTCTGCAAGTTGATGGATTACGACAAGTATCGGTTCGAGCAGGCCAAGAAAGAACGCGAAATCCGCAAAAATCAAAAGATTGTCATCCTCAAGGAGGTACAGTTGTCCGCTACCATTGAGGACAACGACGTCATCACAAAAGCCAAGAGCGCCATCCGCTTTTTGGGTGAGGGCGACAAGGTGAAGGTGTCCATACGCTTCCGGGGCAGGCAGATTACTCACACCGAGGTGGGTTTGCGCGTGATGCAGGATTTTATTGAGCGCATCAGCGAGGCAGGCACGGTGGAGCGCCGCCCCCTGCTGGAGGGCCGCCACATGATCATGATTTTGGCGCCCAAAGACCCGCCCAAGGAGGTAAAGGAAAACAAAGTGCCGGCCAAGGGTCGGCCCGTCAGAGAGGAGGATGCGCGAAATGCCTAAGCAAAAAACCCATCGGGGTGCGGCCAAGCGCCTGCGGGTCACCAAATCTGGCCTGATCAAGCGCGCCAAAGCGTACAAAAGCCATATTCTAAACAAAAAGACCACAAAGCGCAAGCGCAACCTGCGCAAAGCGGCCTTCGTAGCCGCCAGCGAGGCAAAGGTTATCAAAAAGCTGATACCCTACAAGTAGTCTACTTCGTCAGCAAGGGAGGTTTTTCTCATGGCAAGGATTAAGATAGCTGTGCACGCCCATAAGAAGCGCAGAAAGATCATGAAGCTGGCGAAGGGCTACTGGGGCGCAAAGTCCAAACAGTACCGCGCCGCCAGCGAGCAGGTGCGCCGCAGCCTGCGCTACGCCTACATCGGCCGCAAGTTGCGCAAGCGCGACTTCCGTCGCCTGTGGATTACCCGTATCAACGCCGCTGCGCGGTTGAGCGACATGTCTTACAGCACCTTCATTAACGGGCTCAAGCGCGCGGGTGTCACTGTCAACCGCAAGATGCTGGCCGACCTGGCCGTCAGTGACGCTACGGCCTTCGCCCAGTTGGTGGATATCGCCAAGAAGGCGTAGCGAATTTCAGCACGAAATGGCCGTCCTATGGGGCGGCTTTTTCGTGTTTTACCGCTTTACCGGGCTGGGTGCGACTTGTCTCCTTTTTCACTCTTTACAGCCCCAAAATTTTTATCGAATTGACATGCCCTTTTTCCGCGTGTAAAATACGGTGTATGGGGCAGGATTACGTGGCCGGGTACAGGAAGGATGAGATTTATGGAAACGATGCGTTTGGGCAAGACCAACCTTTTGGTGACGCGTACGGCGTTTGGCGCGCTGCCGGTGCAACGCAGAAACATGGTGGATGCGGTGGCTATCCTTCGGCGAGCTTACGATGGGGGCATTCGTTTTTTTGATACCGCCCGGGCCTACAGCGATAGCGAAGAGAAACTGGGGCGGGCCTTTGATTCCGGCATGCGCAAAAACATCGTCATCGCTACCAAGACAGGGGCGCAAAACGCCGCCGCCTTTTGGGATCACCTGCACACCAGCCTCAAACTGCTGGGCACGGAGTGGGTGGATATCTATCAATTTCATAATCCTGCCTTCGTGCCTGTGCCGGGCGGGGAAGACGGCCTGTACGAGGCTGCGCTGCAGGCCAAGCGCCAGGGCAAGATACACCATATCAGCATAACCAACCACCGCCTGGGCGTGGCCCGCCAAGCAGTAGAGAGCGATTTGTACGACACGCTGCAGTTCCCTTTTAGCCTGCTATCCGGAGAGCCAGAGTTGGCTCTGCTGGATCTGTGCCGGGCGCACGATGTGGGCTTTATCGCCATGAAGGCGCTATCCGGCGGGCTGATTACCGACGCTACGGCTACCTTCGCCTTCATCCGCCAGTACGACAACGTGGTGCCCATCTGGGGCATACAACACATGCGCGAGCTGGAAGAATTTTTGGCCTTGGCGGAAAATCCGCCCGCCATGGATGAGGCCATGCGGGCAGCGATCTCTGCGGATCGGGCCGCCCTGGCCGGGGATTTTTGCCGGGGCTGTGGCTACTGCCTGCCCTGCCCTGCGGGCATTGAGATTTTCACCGCCGCGCGCATTTACTTCCTGGCCACCCGTGCCCCTTACCAGCAGTTTATCACACCGGATTTTCAAAAACAGATGGCCAAAGTGGATCAGTGTGTGCGCTGCGGCGCGTGCAAGACCCGCTGCCCCTACGGCTTGGATACACCGGAGCTGCTGCAGCGCCAGTATGCCCTGTATAAAGATTTTGTGGCCCAACACACCGGTGAAGCCGTATAAAACGGAGAGGATATCCTGCGGATAGCTGGTGAAGCCTTTTACATATAACGAAGGGGAGAGCCGTTTGTGCGGCTTCTCCCCATCGCTTTATGTGGAGGTGTTCTCATGGCCAAGATATCGGCCGGTGGAGCTGCGGCCCTGTTTGAGCAAATCGTAGGCTGGCCCTACGCCTCACCGGGTACCAACGACCAACGGGGTATCGATTGTAGCGGTGCGTGGGTGCGCGTGTACAAGGCCTACGGCAAAAGCGTGTACCACGGCAGCAACACCATCTTTCGCAAACATTGCAGCCAGACGGGCCGCGTCACCGGTGACGGTGATCTGTGCGTGGGTATGGCGGTGTTCAAGCACCGTGCGGATGGCGGGGAGCCCAGCCAGTACCACGGCGACGGCATCGGTAACCTGTACCATATCGGTTGTGTCACCGCCGTCAATCCGCTGCGGATCATCCACGCCACCACGCCCGTGGCCAAGCTGGATACCAGCAGCAAGGCCTGGACACACTGGGGCCTGATGACGGAGGTGGACTACGCGCAGGATGCACCTGCGGATGCCCCCGTCATCACACTCCCCGAAGCACCTGCAGAGAAAGAGCTCGCCTACCTGGCCACGGTGGATACCGTCTCCGGCAGTCTCAACATGCGTACCCAACCCAACCTGCAGGGGCCGCTCATCACGCGCATCCCGCGCGAGGCACAGGTAGAGGTACTGCGCGACCCGGCTGTGTGGCTGTTGGTGCGCTACAGCGGTAAAACAGGCTACTGCATGCAGCAGTTTCTGCGGCGCAGCGCCGGGGGATGAAATTGAGACCGTGCGCAGGGGAAAGGACATGCGGGCTTCGCCCCGCAAGCCTTTGCGCAAGCGTCGGCCTCATGCCAGGACAAGATGCGGCGAAGCAATTCGGGTTGTTTACGCCCGAATTGCTCCGCCGTATGATGGCGCTCTTACTTTTTATCAGGTGGCTTCTTGCCCAGCAGCCCACCGGTGATCTCGCTGGTGTTGCGCATCAGCTTCTCACGCATGGCCTTGCCTGTGCCCGTAGAGAGAAAGGCGAAAGCGAGTATGCCCACGGCGGCAATCACCAGCAGCCAGATAATGCCGCTGCCGGATCCGGCGTTGCTTTGCTGAGCACCCTGCCCTTCGGCGGCTTGGTTGCCCGCGCCCTGGCTGGTATCTTTTGCGGCGCTGGATACCTGGCCGTACAGCGCCTTATCCAGCACATCCGCCATCATGGTTGTAGATCGCACCGCCCGCTCCTTGCTGGTGGTGTGGGTGCCGAATTCCAGCAAAATGGCGTGGGGCAGCAGTTCTTGGTTGTAGCTGCCCTTGCCGATGAAGATATCCTTCACCAGGCCGGGATACGCCTTATCCGCAACGGCTTTGATCTGCTTGGCGAAATCCCTGTTGGCCGCGCCATTCTGGTTGGATCGCCCCACCAACAGCCGCACCTTCGTAACCTGTTCCCCGTCGATGGTGTCGTTGTACTGTGCCGCGGAGGGGATGCCATCCCGGTGCACGTCGATGAGCGCATCCGGCTGTCGCTGGGCCAGCTTGGTCGCAGTTTGGCGAGAGCGGCGGTAAGCCCCCGCATCATGTGGGTGGTGGGTGCTCTCATCAAGCACAACATCGACGCCCTTGGCCTCCAGCGCGGCTTGAAGCCCTTCCGCCACATCAAATATGCCGCCCCGCTGGGGTGAGCTTGCCGTGCCGTCGCTGGGCACGTAGGATTCGTCGCTGTGTGTGGCGTACAGGGCCACCAGTTTTTTTTGCGTGGCGGCGTACACGGCCAGCGCCTCGTCGCGGCTCAGCCAGCTTACATCCGGCATCTCCTCCTCGCCTTGGGGCTCGGCTTGGGCGGTGCGCCTGCGCTCATCCACCGCCGTCACTTGGTAGAGACGGTTGTCGGCGGCAATATACTGGTCGCCCGCGTACACCGCGCCGCCAATTTCAAAGAGCGCGCTGCCGTCAGCCAGTGTCACAGTGTAGGCGGTTTCACCGTCCTCCCAATCGTCGGTACGGCCGGGCAGAGGCAGCAGCGTAAAGAGCAGAAAGGCGATGATGAGGGAGATAACCGCCCGTCGCAGATTGCTCATTGCTCTCGCCTCCCGTCGCCGGCAGCGCCGTTCTCACCGCGGCCATCGGCGCGGCCCGTCTGCACCCGCTCCAGCAGTTCGCCCACAAACTCCGCCAGCAGCACCGCCAGCAGACCGGATATCACAATGGCATCCAGCGCCCCGGCAGTACCCAGGTGCAGGGCCTGGTTCACACCCGTGCTCCAGTTCACCACCGCTATGGCGATATCCGCCAACATTACGCCCAGCACACCGGCGATAAACGCGGCCCGGCGGGATCGCCCTGCCAGGTAGGCCACCGCACCGGCGGCCAGACCGTACACGTAATTGGGGTCAATGCCGATGCGTTCCGGCTCGTTGGGCATAAAGCGGCCCAGCAGGTACACCGCCGCGCCGGTCACCAGTGCGGCCAGCAGGGCACGGGTTCGTTCTTTGCCGGTTTCGGCGCGCACAAGCAGGTACACGCACACCGCCAGAGGCACCAGCGCGCCACCTACATTCAACGTTACGGGGCCCAAAGGGATATCCGGTATCAGCCCGCCCACAAAGATAGCCGCCACAACCAACAACGCCTGCCTGTCGGTCATACGCATGCGATCCAGCACTCTGTGGGTCACCCCAAAGAGAATCAGCAGCGCCAACACGGTCAGCGCAATCATGCCAACGGACATCCGATCACCTCATCCTAACAGTTCTCTGCTTCGGGCAAAGTGTGGCCCGAGGAGCGGTAAACTATCCGCAACCCCAGGTGCAGGGCAAGAGCATTTACTTTTCAGGGAGGAAAGAATATGGTAAAGTAATTCCGGTGATAAAAAATGGATATAAACAAGATAAAAGAAGAACTGCATGGGGTGCCAGACCCACGGCGTCAATACGGTAATCTACGTCATAAACTAAATGAAATACTGATTATTGGACTTTGTTCTGTAATTTGTTGCGGCGAGGACTTT
>JAITTS010000140.1 GCA_031286995.1 Oscillospiraceae bacterium | reverse complement strand
CTGCAGAGCGTCACCGGGCCCAGAGGGCAGCATCGCATGCTGGCCGGGCCCCGCACCTATCGCACCGCCCTAGACCAAGAGACCGCCGCTGTGCTGCGCGACGATATGTTTGCCGTGGTCAACAGCGGTACGGGCGGCAGAGCCAAGGTATCCGGCCTGCGTGTTGGCGGCAAGACCGGCAGCGCGGAGGCCAGCGACGACAAGAGCATACCTCCCCACGCGTGGTTCGCGGGTTTTGTGGCGGATGATGCGCACCCTCTGGCCGTGGCCGTGGTGGTAGAGAATGGAAATTCAGGCGGGCAGGTGGCTGCGCCCCTGGCCAGTAAAATTTTAGGCCGGGCCGTGTCCCTGGGTCTGTAAGAAAATAGCGTTGCATATCGTTTATATGGTGTCACCATCATGGTACGATTGAAGGAGGTTACTGTATGTTTAAGCGCAAATCCCTCGCCGCCTTGCTGGCCCTGTTACTGGTCGCCTGCCCGTTGGCGGCGGGCGCACAGGCGCTGATCACCGCCTCTTGCTTCGCGGATGCGGATGCGGCCACCCAGGCCTACTACGACCTGCTGGAGGCGTGGCAGGCATCCAGCGGCCACACGGTGGAGGATTATTCGGGCGTGGTGGATGATGCCTGGCGCGAACAGATGGTTCAAGATGCCGCCGCGGGGAAGCTGGATGTGTTTTTTTATTACGCGGCCGTGCCCGAGGCACAGGCCATGCTGCCCCACGCGGTACCGCTGGATGAGGTGCGCGCCGCTTACCCCGCGCTGAACATTCCTCAGAGTCAGTTGCTGCGCGAAGGGGATGGCAAGGAGTACGCTGTACCCGCGCGCGCGTTCTGGGAAGGGCTGTGGTGCAACAAGAGCCTGTTTGATGCGCAGGGTTTGGCTTTGCCCACGGATTGGGAAAAAATGGAGGAAGCGGTCGTCGCCTTTCGTAAGGCGGGCATCATACCCGTGGCCGTGGCCCTGGGAGATGTGCCCAACTACCTGCTGGAGGTAGCTGTGCTATCCGGTGGCGCGCCGGCGGCGCAGCGAGCCCGGCCCGCATCGCTGGATCAGCTGCCCGCGGGCTGGATCAAGGGCCTTCAGGGTTTGACGCGCTTGGGCAGCCTCGGGGCCTTTGATGAGCACGTTGTTTTAGAGGCGGATGCCGTGGAGAATTTTCTCACCGGTCAAGCGGCCATGATGGTGGATGGATCTTGGTTTGGAGATGTGCTGCCTCAGCAGAGCTGGGAGAGCACCGTGGTGCTTCCCTACCCGGCCTACGGGGCGGATGCTGACCCCACGGCGCTGATCGGTAGCGTCAACATGGGCTTCTACATTTCCCGCGCGGCTTGGAACGATCCCGCCAGGCGGGATGCGGCGGTATCCCTCTTCGCCGCGCTGACCGCGCCGGAAGCGCTGGCGCAGTTGGGATTCTCCTTCGGTGGGGCGTTGGGACAATCCGCTCAAGCTATGCTCTCCACCGCGGGCGCGCTGTGTCCACCCATCGGCGACGCGCTGTCGCCGGATGCCCGTGCCTACTGGTTCAGCCAAGCCCCAGCGTTGGCCGCCGGTACAGTGGATGCCACCGCCGTATGGGCGGAAACGCTTCAGCGGATCGCCGTCGGCACGCCCTAAAGGCAAGCGGCGGCGAGCGTGCCCCCTTGCCTCGGCAAGAGGATAGCCGGCCTGTCCATCCCTGGGGGATACGGATGCGGCCTGTTCATCCATCCGCAGGGAGGGCACTCTTCGCTCGCGCCGCCAAGCATGGCCGCAAAAAACAAGACCCCCCCCGAGGGCTTCGCCGCCCCTGCTCTTTTCTAGGACTGCGTTGAGCGGTGTGGCGGCGGGGCCATCAAGGGGTTTTTGTGCGTGCAGTTGCGGTCTCTCGCATAAAGACCCGCCCATATCAAACTATTATCGGCGATTTCGGCGCCCATTGGCCGCCTGGCAGCTCATCCGCCCGCATATGCTTCCAAAAAGAAGGAGGCGATGGGGTGCGGTGGGGACAGGTGGCGCTGGCACTGATTGGTGCGGTGGTAGGGGCAGGCTTTGCATCCGGCAGAGAGATTTTGACCTTTTTTACCCGCTTTGGGGCGTGGGGTTGGCTGGGCTGCGCGCTTGCGGCCTGCGGCATTGGTGCACTGGCCGTGAGGTTGATGGCTGTGGCGGCCCGTTGCCGCTGCGCCACGCTGCGCGACCTGTGCCGGGCCGCGCTTGGCCCGCAGGGCGGGGGCCTGGCTGCCATGCTTTACGGCCTGATGCTGTTGGTGACCGCCGCGGCCATGCTCAGCGGCATGGGGGAACTGGCCGCCATCGCCCTACCGTGGCCTCACGCCTACGCCTGGGGATTTGCGGGGATGCTGGCACTGGGCCTGTGCGCGGCAGGAAGCGGCGTGCGCGGTTTGGCGTGGCTTTCGCTGCCCATGCCCCCGCTGTGTGTGGCGCTTTATGCGCTGCTGCAGCAGCAGCCCGCGCCGCCGCCCGGCATCGGCCCTGCAGTCCCTGCCGGGCCGTGGGCGGTGGCTTTGGCGCTCGGCTACGCCGCGCTCAACGTAGCCTTGGCGGGGGGGCTGCTGTGCGAGGCGGGTACGGCGCTATCCACGCGGGATCGCCGCCGCGCGGCCTGGGGCGCAGCGGCCTGTTTGGGCGCGATGCTGGGCCTGGCCAACGCCGCGCTGGCCCCGCACGCCCGCGCGCTGGCGGATGCCCCGCTGCCCACGGTGCGTCTGGCGCGGGGGTTACCCGGCTTTAGGTTCTGCGTGGTTGTGCTGACCCTGGCTATGCTGACCACCCTGGCCACCCTGTTGCGGGCCGGTTATGGGCTGCTGCCGCCGCGCGTGTCGGCCGGATTGCGCTGGGCGCTTTGCGCCTTGGCCTGCGCCTTGTGCGGTGCGCTGGGGTTCGACAGACTGGTGGGGGTCGCCTATCCCGCTTTGGGCTGGGCGGCGGCCGGGCTGTTGCTGTATGTGGCGGTGGGGGTACGAGGGGTGAAGGCAAATGCTTCGGCACAAAGCGAGGCTACGGGGCGACTTTGATCCGCGGGGCGCGGCGAAATCGCGGTAGGAATCCCTCAAAACGGCGACGCGGCCCCGGTGTATGGAACCGGGGCTGCGTCGCCGTTTTATCAAAGGCGGCCCGTAGCCTTGCCTGTCAGCGCTGGCGGCCCGTGCGCCCAATGATAAGCAGCTCGCTGGCGTCACGGGGACTGGTTTTGCCCCCCGCGTAGCTGCCGATGCGGTTGACGGCCTCACCCATAAAGAGCATGACGGCGGTCTGGCCGCCATCCAGGTTCAGGGCCTCGGTGCAGCCCTTCTGCAGCATCATATCCGCCAGTACGGGCAGGTAGGTACCCTCGCTGTTTTCAATACGGCCTTCCACAAGGATGGATACGTAGTGCCCGGGCTCTACCATGCCCAAGGCCAGACGGGGCTGGGGCGTGCTCTTGCGGTCACCCAGGGTGGGGCTGGCCTGGCCGTCGCGCACCAGCAGGGGGCCGAAGCAGAGCACATCCCTGGCGCCCATATCCAGGTATTCTTTGGCGGTCAACTCATTGTTGCGGTAGACCTTGAGCGAGCCGTCGGGCAGTATGGCCATGGTATCCAGGTTGGGGAAGCGGCTGGTGCCGTCGCGCAGGGTGGTGCTGGATACGACGTGCCCGCCGCGGATTACGATGCCCACAGGCAGGTCGCGGTTGATGCGGTAGGGGTAGTAATCCGCACTGATGGCGAAGGGGGCATGCACGCGCTTGGCGATATCCTCCGGCGCGCCGTAGGATAGGGTCGTCCACGAATCGCTGTTGGCAGCCATGTACAGGGGTTCATCTGGGGTGCACCACACATCTGCCTCGTACCAGGTCATGGGGATGGCAGGGTCGGTCTTGCGCAAAATCTCTACCCGCAGGGTGGGGGTGGCGTAGAGCCAAAAGCCCTTTTCTGCATCGCTGCGCACATACTCGCCCTTGGACATAAAGCCCTCCGGGGTCAATGGCGGAAAGAAGGGGTGGGGGGTGGAAGCCACCGCGCTGTCAGATTGCGGCGCGGGCAGGGGCGTGGTTTTGGCGGAGGCGCAGGCTGACGAGGGGGCGGCCAGCAGGCAGAGCGTCAGCAGCAGGGCGCGCGCCCGGCGGGGGAAGCGGTGCATCACGGTGTCCTCCTTATGATCGCGCTCTCCGGCATCCGTTCAGGGGATGTTTTCCAGAAAGTCGTTTTTTGCCACATCCGGCCCCACAGTGGTGAACGCCAGGCCAAACGCCGCGCAGGAGTGCTTGTAATCATCCCCTACGTGGAAGACGTTGATCTGTTGGGATGCGTGCTGATTGTAGGCTGCGGCGGCCACATCCAGCGCGGTGCGGCCACCAAAGGCAGACAGGGGCTGCCGCCAATCCATGGTGATCGCGTTTTCGGGGTACAGGTGCAGGTAAAGCTTTTTGACTTGCCAGGGGCCAAATGCTTGGGCGGAATCCGGATATTGCCCGGCATCCGCGGCGGCGACGACGGCGTAGCGCGCCACATCCGCGCACAACCTGTGCGCCCCATGGCCGTACTCGCCCCACACGTCGTGACTGATCAGCACATCCGGCTGATGCCGGCGCAGCAGATCCACCACAAAGGTGCGCACGCTACGGTAACCCCAGGCCTTGTAGGCGGCAGCCAGGGTGTTGAACATGCTATCCTTGTAGCTGCCCATCACGGGGTAGCTGCGCAGCCCGCCCATCCACAGGGCGTTGAGCAGTTCGCTGCGGCGCTGGCGGGTGGCGTAGGTCATGGTGACCACCAGCACGGCCTTGCCGCGCTGCCCAGCGTAGGTGGGGATGGCGCCGCCCATGTACAGAAACTCGTCATCCGGGTGGCCGCACAGCAACATGATGTCCGCTTTTTCCACAGTGGGCTGCCATTGCTGCACCCAATCCGGCGCGTCTCCCCGGCCCAGCGCATACAGTTCGGTGAAGCCAAAGCTTGACGCACCCGGCTGCTCGGGGCGGATGCGAACATGCGCGTCTCCTTCTGGCACGGCCATGTATTCGTGCACAAAGCCTTCGCTGCCGCCCCGGCCCACAGTGACCCAGGCGTTGCCGCGCCGGGCTTCCAGCACCCAAGGTACGGGCGGATCGGCCCAGATGAGGTACAGGCCGCCCAAGGGGTGGTCAACCGCTATTTCCACCCAGGCATCCTTGCCCTTGGGGGCAATCCAGGCGGTCTTGTAATCGCGGTCTGAGAGACGGTTCGCCTGGTTGGCGCGGGTGGAGCAGGTGATCTGCGCGGCCTTCGTGATATCCTCCGCAGGCGCGGCCAGGGTAGCGCGCGGCAAGCACAGCGCGCACAGCGCCAGCAGGGGCCAGAGGAAACGCAGCGTCTTCATATGATGGATATGCTCCTTGCCAGGGCTGTATGCGCTCACGGCAACGCATCCAGAACCAGGGGATTGTCGCGCGTGCCCGCGCCGCCCAGGGCCTGCGCTGCGCCTACGTGCAACAACACGCCGGGGCGGGGGCCCAGGTTCTCCACAATGGCGCGGATGAAGCCCATCTTGCCCCCCTCCAGCACGCGGCGGGGGGAACCATCCTGATGCTTGGTATCCCGATCCCGCGTCCAATAAGGGCTGAACCTGCCCCCACGGTACACGAACAGGCCCTGCGCTTGGGCGTAGGGCGTAAAGGGGGCCTGGCGGTCGGCGTTGCCCGCAAAGCCATAGGCGGGGTTGGTGATATCCGCCTCCGAGGGCAGGAATACTGTGCCCGGCGCGGGGCGCTGCGCCAGCGCGGCCTGCTGGGCGGGGGTAAAGGCGCTGCGCAGAAAGGCGCCGTTCAAGTGCGCGTACAGGTCGGTTTCCGGCCAGGCGCCGTAAGCCTCCCAGGCGTGATGCATCTGCCCCGGCTCCAGAACGTACTCACTGAGCAGGTAGGCCGCGCCGTCCTCCACGGATAGCACGCGCCACAGGATGGGCAGCGCCTCACCTGCTGCGCCCTGCGGGTATGCGCCGTAGGTGACGTACTGATAACCCTGTTGGCGGTCGTAACTGCGCAACGCAGGCACAGCCGCCAGGGCGCAAAGGGGCAGGGCCGCGCACAGCAGCGAAAGGCAGGCCAGACGCAGCGGTTTCATGGGCAATCCCCCCTTTGCGCGATACTGGGTCACTCGCTGATATAGGCCTTGGGCAGCAGCGCGGCCAGGCCGCGTTTGGTGGCGCCCGGCTCGCGGTAGGTGATGTAGAGGGTGCGCAGGCGTTTCAGCCCGGCCAGGGGCGCGGCGTCGGTCACCGGGTTCTGATCCACCGATAGCCAGGTGAGCCGGGTGAGCCCGGCTAGGGGTGACAGATCGGTGATCTCGTTGTCGTATAAATCCAATCGCTGCAAGCCGGTCAGCGTCTCCAACCCCTGCAGCGAGGTGATGCTGTTGCTGGGCAACCACAGTTCTTCTAGGCCGGTCAGGCTTGCCAGGGGGAGCGCATCCGTCAGCCTGTTGCGCGGCAGGCGCAGGCTGGTCAGCCCGGTCAGGCCGGATAGGGGCGATACATCCGCTGCGTCCGTATCCCGTACGGATAGGGCGGTCAGGCCGGATAATGCCGCCAGCGGGCTCAAATCCGACACGGGCAACTGGGTCAAGGAAAGGCGCTTCAGGTCAACGAGCTGGCTCAGAGGGGCCAGATCAGCCACGGGTTGATGCCATATCGTCAGGTCGGTCAGCGCGGGGAAGTGCGTCAAATCCGCGAGGGATGCCACGCTGCCGCTCAAAAAGGTATCCGGCGGGGGCGCATCCGCTAAAAAGAGCGTATCCCCATACAGGCAGAGCGCGGTGATGCGGGCCAAGGCTTCCGGGGGGATGGGTTCGTTCTGCGCTATGCCCAGCGCGTCGCGTACCATGGCCGCCAGCGCCGTGTCTTGCCAGGGCTGGCCCTCTGCGGCGCTTGCCGCGCAGGCGTACACACAAACAATCAAAACGCACAGGCCGCCCAGCAACCTGCGCAAGGCAAAACGAAATACAGCAACCACCTCCTGAAAGGAATGCGGTTGCTTATTATACCACGATTGACAAAACATGACAAGCTGTCGATGGCAGGATTTGACGGCCGTGGATCAGGTACCCCTGTCAGTTCTCGTTATCCACTGCCACATCCAGCCGCACCCAGCCGTTCCAGGCCTGCCCGGCGGGCAGCACCAGCAGGCCCGCCTCTTGCAGCAGACCGCGCGCGTGCAGGTTGAGCGCATCCGTAGCGCAGGTTTGATGTTCAATACAAAAGCCGGGGCGATCTTTGGGGGTAAAGACGATCAGGTTGCGGAAGGAATCATCCCCCCGTAGGGTCACTTGCACAGAACCGGGGTAGCGGATGCGCGCGCACAGGTCTTCCGTCATGCCGTGGTACACATGATCCAAATCCAGGCTCTGCACGCTGTGCCAGCCGCCGCTGGCATCCCAGCGCGTGCCGCGTGCGGGCAGCAACCTGCCGCTGGGCAGCAGGTTTTCGTCGTTCTCGTAAATGCGGGCGAGGGGCGCGGTGAGAAAGACCTGGCTGGCATCCCCGCGCTTACTAAAGTAGGGGTGTATGGCAAAGCCGAAGGGCAGGTCATCCGCACCGATGTTCTCTACTTTCGCTTCCATCAGCAGGCCCTCGGCGCGCAGGGTGTAGCGCACCGTCAGGCGGCAGGGGAAGGGGAAGGCTTCGTGGAGGGCGTTGCCGGGGGCTATCTCAATCGTGCCCTCCGCACAGGCCGCGCCTTCCTCTGCCCAGCAGCGCACGGCCCAGGGCTCATCCATCACCAGCCCATGTATGCGCACATCCACCCCGCGCTTGCGCTGGGCATACTGTTTGCCGCGCCACACAAAGCGCGCATCCCGCATGCGGTTGGGCGTAGGGAAAAGCAGGGGGATGCCGTATTTGGAACCCTTGACGAGGATATCCACCGGTTCCATCAGGATCTCCCGGCCTTCATACGTCCAGTAGTACAGGTTGAAGCCCATCTCGGGCAGAATGCGCACCTCGTGCCCTGCGCCGCTGAGCATCCACACATCCAGGCCATGGGGGGGCAGCGCGCCGTGTTGTGCGGTAAAGGCAGGCATGACGGTCACTCCTTTGCTGTATCGGGCGGGAACGTTACGCCCCGGCCATCGAAGGGGGGGATGTAGGCGGCGCTCGCCGCATCCAGCGCCTGTAGGTAGCCGGGCAGGCCGATGACACGGGCGTGGGCGGCCACCCTTTCGTATTCTCCGCGGGTGAGGCGGCGGCCCAGCAACGCATCCTCTTGGACGGCGTCCATGGGGGTATACTGGCCCATCAGGCTCACCGGCGTATCAGACCCCAGGTGATCGGCCACCCAGGTCAGCGCGCGCATGGCTTGGCCGCTCAGCCCCGGCAACACCAGGTGGCGCACCAGCGTGCCCCGCAACAGCAGCCCATCCGGGCTGTAGCGGGCGGGCCCGGTCTGGCGGCGCATCTCCAACAGCGCTGCCTGGGCACGGGCCGGATAATCCGGCGCGGAGGCATAGCGGGCGGCAATCGCAGCATCCATGTACTTCAAATCCGGCAGGTACACATCCACCCAGCCCGCCAGGCTGCGCAGGGTCTCCACGCGTTCGTAGCCGCCGGTGTTGTAGATCACGGGGATGCCCGGCTTACGGATGCGCAGGGCCGCGAGGATCTGCGGCACAAAGTGCGTGGGACTGACCAGGTTGATGTTGTTCGCGCCCCGGGCTTCCAGTTCGGCAAAAATTTGCGCCAGGCGAGGGATATCCACCGCCTGCCCAGCCCCACCGCGGCTGATAGCCTCGTTCTGGCAGAAAACGCAACGCAGGGGACAACCGCTGAAGAACACCGCGCCGCTCCCGCGGGTGCCGCTGATGCAAGGTTCCTCCCAGTAGTGCAAATCCGCGCGGGCCACCACGGGCAGGCTGCCCATACCGCACGCGCCTGCCCCGCCATCCGGCGTGCGAGGCACACCGCAGGCGCGGGGGCACAGCGCGCAGGCAGCCATGGCGCGCGCGATATCCCGCATTAGCCCAGCTTGCGGGCCGCATCCTCATCCACAAGGATGTGCGCATCCCGGTGCAGGCGCAGCAAACTGGCGGGTACGGTGGTGGTGATAAGGCCGGTCACCAGAGCCGCCACAATATCCGCTTTGCCGGCGCCGCAGGCCACCAGCAGCACGCGCCGGGCCTGCATGATGCCCCCCATGCCCATGGTGATGGCCTGGCGGGGTACCTGCGCTTCATCCGCGAAGAAGCGGCGGTTGGCCTGTATGGTGGTGGGCGCCAGATCGGCCAGGTGGGTGCCTTGATCCAGGGTCTCCCCCGGCTCGTTAAAGCCGATGTGGCCGTTGTGACCGATGCCCAGCAACTGCAAATCAATGCCGCCGGCTGCCTCAATGGCCGCATCGTAGGCCTTGCAGGCTGCGGGCATATCCGCCGCGCAGCCCTCCGGCAGGTGCGTGTGCGCCGGGTCAATGTTGACGCGGCTGAAGAGGTGCCGCCACATAAAGGTGTGGTAGCTCTGTTCGTGGCCGGGCGGCAGGCCCACATATTCATCCAAATTAAAGGTGGTGGCGCGGCCAAAGCTCACGATGCCATCCTGGTGCATGCGCACCAGCTCCGCGTAGGTGGGCAGGGGCGTTTCACCCGTGGCCAGGCCCAGCACACTTTCGGGCTTTTGTAACAACTGCGCGCCGATCAACGTGGCGGCAATGCGTCCGGCGGCGTGCTCATCCGGGGCGATGGTGATGTGCATAGACGTGCCTCCCGCATGGGGTATTCGCAATAACAGGGAACGACCGGGGGGCGAAGTCCTCGCCCGTAATTCCCATTGTACCGAAGAGAAAGGGCAAGCGCAATAGGCGCGATTTAATAAATATGTTTAAAAAAACGGACACTGCGGCGGGCATCTCTTCATACGCCATTTGCCACGCGCATCAAAAAATTCCCATGGAAAAAACGCTGTCCGGCGGGCACCCTATGCTCACTAAAACAAGGGAAGTGCCCCATGCCCGCACACAGCGCCCTGGCAGACCCCACGCACGCCGTCTTCGGCCCCGAGCTTGCGAAAAACCTGGCCCTGCTGGGCCGGGCGCTTCGCCTGCCACGCAACCGGGATGTGGTGACGCGCAACTTTGTGGCGGCGGGGGCAGAGGCGGCCTTGCTGTTTGTGGATGGTCTGGTGAGCCGGGACGCGCTGCAGCAGCACGTGCTGCGGCCTTGTATGGAGAGGACGGAGGCGCTGGGCGCGCCGCCGCAGGATGCACTGAGCGAGCTGGCGCGGCAGACGCTGACCGCCAGCGACGCGCAGCAGGTGACGGATGCGGATGAGGCCATTGTGGGGTTGCTGGCGGGCAAGGGTCTGTTGCTGATGGATGGATGCCCAGCCGCGCTGCTCATCGATGCCCGCGCGCCGGCCCGGCGAGGCGTGGATAAACCGGTGAACGAATCCGTGGTGCTGGGCCCGCAGGAGGGCTTTGTGGAGAACCTGCGCACCAACCTGGCGCTGGTGCGCAGCGGCATGCGCTCGCCCCGGTTGGTGACCGAGACCGTTGCCTTGGGGCAGGGCGCGCCCACCCAGTGCGCGGTGCTGTACCTGGATGGCGTGGCGCAGGCGGATGTGGTGGCTGAGGTGCTGCGGCGCGTGCGCGGGGTGGCTATGGATTACGTGCCCGGGGCGGGGCAGCTGGAACAACTGATAGAGGATCACCCCTGGGCGCTCTTTCCCCAAATCTGCGCCACGGAGCGACCGGACAGGGCCTGTTCTTTCTTGGTAGAGGGGCAGGTGCTGGTGTTTGTGGATGGGTCACCCACTGCCTTGGGCATGCCCGCCACCCTGCAGCACTTGATCCATACCGCGGACGACACTTATATGCGTTGGCAATACGGCAGTTTTTTGCGCCTGATTCGTACCCTGGGCATGTACGTGGCCATGTGGTTGCCCGGTGCGTATCTGGCGCTGGTACAGCACCATCAGCAGGCTTTTCCGCCCGTACTGCTGGTATCCGTTTACGAGGCGCAATCGCGCATGCCCATGCCTTTGGTGACAGAGGCGCTGCTGATGTTGCTGGCCTTTCACCTCATCAATGAGGCGGGACTGCGCGTGCCCGGTTCATTGGGTTCGTCCCTGGGCGTGATCAGTGCGCTGATATTGGGCCAGGCCGCTGTGGCAGCGGACTTGGTCAGTCCACTGATGATCATTGTGGCGGCGATGGCCGGGCTCGGCAGCTTTGTGGTGCCGGATTACTCCATGAGCCTGGCCATCAAGCTGCGGCAGATACTCTACCTGCTGGTGGCCAACTGGATGGGAGCCTACGGCATGCTGATGCTGTTCTTGGTGTTGCATACCCGGCTGTGCATGATGACATCTATGGGCGTACCCTTCATGGGGCCTATCAGCCCAGCGCGGCCTCACAACCCGGATTTGTTGCTGCGCCTGCCCCTGTGGCTGCAAAAGCGGCGCGCATTCTTTGCCGATGCGCGGCATATGGCCCGCACGCGCGGCGCGGTGCGCCGCTGGCGCGTAAAAGGGGGAAGACCGTGAGCAGGCGAGCCCGTCATTCCCAGGCGCCATCCTCGCCCCGGCCTCAGGCTGAGCAACGAGGCCTGGCGGGGCTTTCCGCACAACAGTGGCTGTGCGGCGTGATGGTGTTTTGTCAAGTTTGGATCTATGCGTACAGCATGCTGGAAGATCAGACGGGCACGGCGGCGTGGTGGGCGCTGGCCTTTGCGCCACTGGGTGGCGCGGTGGTGTGGCTGCCCGTGGCGCTGCTTCTGCGCGCTTGCCCGGGCCGGGGCCTATGCGGGGCTTTGCGGCAGGCTTTGCCGCCTTTGGCAGGCAGCCTGGTCTGCGCCTGGCTGGGGCTGCTGCTGGCGGCGGACGGCGTGACAGCGCTGTGCTCCCTGTGCAACCTGGCAAGCATGACTTTGCTGCAGGATGTGGACGAGAAAACGGTGGCGTTTTTCACCGGCGCTGGCTTGACCTTGTTGCTGTGGGCGGGGGACGTGACGGCAGCGAGCCGTTTGGCCGTGCTGCTGCGTGGGGCGTTGTTGATAGGGGTGACCGCGATGTGCGTGGGGTTGCTGACA